>JBJMPM010000070.1:0-11430 GCA_045803205.1 Longimicrobiaceae bacterium | reverse complement strand
AGGCGACTACGTGCTCGTACCGTTCACCCGGAAGGGGCGGCAGCTCTCCACCGAGGGTCCACCCACGGGGGAGCTGGATCGGAGCACCATGGCCCGCCTGTTGATGTCCGGCGGACTCACCACGCTGCTGGCGGTTCAGCTCGACCGGGAGGGGAAACCGGTTCGCGTGGAAGTCGTGCGAAGCTCCGGCGACCCGAACTTCGACCGCATCGCGCTCCAGCGCACCCAGGGCGGCCAGTTTCGTCCGGCCCGGTCGGGAGCCTGCGACATCCCCTTCTTCGACGTGATCCCGTACAGGGTCCGCGCTCGCGTGGAGCGCCGCGGCAGGTAAAAGCATCTCACGCAGCGACGTGGAGTCACGGAGAGAACCACACGCTTTCTCTCGGTGCCTCCGCGTCTCTGCGTGAGGTGCTTTGCTTTTCTTACCGCATCCGGCGGATGGCCTCGATGCGCGGGCGGCGGCTGGCGGGGCTGTCGAGGCTGAACGAGCGCGCGTCGCCGAGCTGGTCGCGCACGTAGCCTTCCGTCTCCGCGACCGCGGCCTCCAGCGCCGCGTCCGCCTTCCTCGCGAAAGTCGCCCAGGCGATCTCGCCCGCGTCCGCGTCGTACTCCCAGATCCCGATCAGCCGCCCGCGGTCCAGGATGGCGTGCGCCGGGAGGTCGGTGAGGCCGCCCAGCGGGCGCGCGCCGGACTCGCCCGGCACCATCCGCGCGCGGTCCGCCTCGTCCACCAGCGTCTCCACGTTGCGGCGGGTGGCGGAGATGGCGTCCAGGCTGCTCACCAGGTTGTAATGCGGCTCCTCCGGCGCCTCGAAGGCGCGGAACGCCTCCACGTCCTCCACCAGCATCAGCCGCTCGCCGCCGTCCACGGAGACCAGGCCGAGCGGCGCGGCGGCCTCCTTCGCGGCCTTCACGCCCAGGCCGGTGAACCACTGGAGCTCGCCCATCGTCGCCGGGCCGACCCAGCCGAAGAAGCGGCGGGCGAGCTCGGTGTAGGCCTCGCCCGGGCTCCAGCGACGGTCCGCGAGGGGATTCGGTTCCCAGCGGGCGTAGGCGTAGCGCTGCTGGTCGAGACGCCCGTTCACCGGCACGCGCCGGATGTCGCCGCGCGACTGCAGGAGGCCGAGCGCGACCGGCAACGTGGTGGTGAGGCCCTTCTTCTTCCCCTCCTCCCCCAGGCTGCGCCAGGCGCCGCCGGTGGCCTCGCGCAGCCCGTCCGGCGCGAGCGGACCGCCGGACAGGGCGCCGAGTACCGCCTGGCAGAGCGTCTCGATCTCCTCTTCGCCGACGCCGAGCTTCGCGGCAGTCTTCATCTCCGAGCCCCCGAACGCCTGCCCCACGGTGAGCGCGAGGGCGAAGTCGCTCGCCGGGACCACGTAGGTGCAGCCGCGGGCGCTCGGCAGCTCGTGGATCTCCCGCGCGGCCGCGGCGGCGTCGGCGGCCTCGCGCGAGGTGCCGGCGCGCGCGAAGAGGGTGAGGTACGGCCCCACGCCGCCCACGGAGCGCGCCCACCCGGAGCGCTCCAGCACGGCCGCGGGGGATGCGCCGCGCAGCGAGCCGTCCAGCCCCTGCCGCTGCCACCACCACGCGCGGAGCTTCGCTTCGTCCATGGTCGGAAACCTCGGGGAACGAGGAAAACGGGGGCCGGCCGGGTGGCTCGTGGGGCTCGAGGCGCGTCACGAACGAACGCACGCGCCGCGGCCCCGCAATCGGGACGAACGGCCACGCGAGCTACCGGGCGCGCGGCCGCCCGGTATCTCGCCCGCCGGGCGGCCGGCACGCGCGCGGACGCACGCGTGCCGCGGAGCCGCCTCGCCGGAGGCCCGGTCGGGTCAGGAGGCGGGGTTCTCCCCCTGCTCGGCGGCCTTGAGCACGGCGGCGGGGATGTCCGGATCGACCTTGCTGATCGACGGCGGCTCGGGCGTCACCAGCTTCAGCGTGGCGACCGACACGTGGGGCCAGCTCAGACCGTTGAAGTCCAGGAGGACCGTCTGCGTGTATTGCAGTTGCAGGTAATCCGGCTGGCCGGGTCCGCCCTGCACCGTCTCGATCCAGAAGATCGCGCTGACCTGCACGGCGCTGGCGTTGGGCGCGGAGGTCGAGGTGCCCTGCAGGAACACCGTGTTGGCGGTCCCGCCGCCTTCGATGGGCGGCGACAGCGTCGAGACCGTCAGCACCGTGGTGTGAGTGATGGTCTGCCCGGCGATCGCCGCCTCCAGCACGGAGTTGGGATTGTCCACCATCGCCTGCGTCACGTTCGTGTTGGCGAAGCGGAAGTTCGAGGGAATCGACAGGTTGGACTCGGGGAAGGGGAAAAGCTGGCCCGGATCGCCGATCTTGAACGGAGTGATGTCGACGGGCTGGAAGACGGGCGGTCCCCGCACCTCGAAGGCCTCTCCCTGGGCCAGCATCACGGTTCCGTGAGGAATGGAGGCCAGGCGGGCGATCGTGGCCGGCTCGCTCGGGTCGGTGGTGGCAGGGATCGTGAGCCACATCCCGTTCTCGAGGTGAAGCCCCGCGGGAACCGGGCCCGAGCCGTCTCCCTCGGGGTCGCTGATCTGCTGCAGATAGTGCACGCCGAACATGTTGATGTCCGGCTGCAGCAGGCCGCGGTTCGGGATCTGGCCGGAGATCACCTCGACCTTGAGGTTCTCGTCGGTGGTGTTGAGCTCCAGGAAGTGGTCCTGCCCCGCCGGGGGCGACGAGTGGAAGGGGCGCCAGATCTGGTTGAACCCCGTTCCGATCCAGAGGCCGGGAAGCTCGGTGAGAGGCCCAAGCGGGTTCGGGATCAGCTTGAACGGGAAATGGACCGGGTCGGCGACGGGGGGGAGAGGCCTGAAGGTGAAGTCCGGCGCGAGTTGCATGCTCATGGTGTCCTCGGGGGCAAAGGGGGTCATCAAGCGGAGAAGGTGTACGGCGTATGGATGCGCGCCGGGGCGGGAAAGTCAATCAGATCCTGAAAATGACGACCGGACCCCGTCGTGCGACGGGGTCCGGTGGAGAATGGGCCTGGTGGGACTCGAACCCACGACCTAGCGATTATGAGTCCTACCGGACACGAACACAAGAACGCAGGATTCGCGAATCACAACGGTTTTCGCCACACGCACGGGCGCAGCGGACCTGCGGCCACCCCTCTCGCCCGCGCTCACCCGACAGCGCCGCGGATCCCCGCGGAAAGCTCCGCGGCAACGACGTGGACGCTCGGCTCCAGAATGATTGTCGCATGGCTCCCCGGCACGGTCACGATGCGCACGCGATCGGTACCCAGCGGACATCGCACGCAAGCAGCCGACGCCGCGTTCGGAAGCGCATGCTCCTCCGCCCGAAAGTACAGTGCATCGCCCGTGTATGGTTCAGGAGCATAGCTGCGCAGAGCCTGCGACAGCGCACCGCGCACCCGCAGCAGCGCCTCCACGTGCCCTGCACCGAAGCCGGGCGGGATCACCATCCCCGCTCGGCGAGCCTCCTCCAGCAGGTGCCGGACGCGCTCGGCCGGGGGACGTACCCGCAGCTCACGCTCTAACCGCTGTCGTGCTTCGAGCCGGCAGGCGTAGCGCGGAGCGTACCTGTAGAGCGCCACGAGAAGGGTGCTCGCGAGGAACGCGGCGTCATCATCGTCCTCCGTTTCGGCGGCGAAGCGGGCGTCGATCAGCGCCAGCATGCCCACAGTCTCTCCGCGCGCCGCGAGCCGCCGCGCGATTTCGAGCGCGATCCAACCCCCTGTGGACCAGCCACAGAGTAAGTACGGTCCCGTGGGCTGCACGGCGCACACGGCCTGCGCGTATTCCTCCGCCATGGGCTCGATCCGCCGGTGAGGCGCCTGGCCGCCTTCTACGCCGCGAGCCTTCAGCCCGTATACCGGCTGGTCGTCACCCAAGGCGCGCACCAGAGGTTCATACGACAACACGTGACCATCTCCCGCATGCACCAAGAACAGCGGCGGACGCGTGCCGGCTGCGCGGAGCACCACCAAGGATCCGTCCGAAGCCTCGGTCCCTCCGTGCTCGGTGACGGCGCGTGCGAGCGCGTCCACCGTCCATTCGCTGTACCTTACAGCCAGTGGCGGGGCGTAGCCGAACTCCTCGCGCACCCGCGACAAGACGCGGTACGCAAGGAGCGAGTGCCCACCGAGGGAGAAGAAGGGCTCGCCAAGGCCAACTTGGCGCATCCCGAGCAACTCGGCCCAGATCGCCGCAATCCGCCGCTCGGCTTCCGTGCGAGGAGGTCGATACGGCTGCACGCTCACACTCCGTTACAGTTGCTTTTCTCTCGGCTGCGCGCGGTACATCCGTTTGCCACCCGGCCTCCAGCCGTTATTCTTAATCTTTCCTCGCCCTGCAGGCACCTGCAAACATACGTCCCCTGCGCCCTCGCACGCACTACCCTCAACCCGCTGCACTCTCTGCCTGCACCGCCGCCACTACCTCTTCCGCACCACGATGCACCGAAGCAACCGCGACAATTTCTCTCCCAGAGTTCGCGATACGCTGGCCAAGCGCGTGGGCTACGCGTGCTCGCGCCCGGAGTGCCCGAAGCTCACCGCCGGCCCGCATGACGATCCGGAGACCGCGCTGGTGCTGGGGCGAGCGGCGCACATCACCGCTGCCGCGCCGGGCGGGCCTCGCTACGATCCCACCCTGTCTCCACAGCAGCGCGGCGGTCTGTCCAACGGCATCTGGCTGTGCGTGGCCTGTGCGGATCTGATCGATGCCAACGCGCCGCGATATCCCGTCAGCCTGCTGCGCGAGTGGAAGCAGGAGGCAGAAGCCAGGGTCCGGCTCGCCTTGGAAGCGGGCGCGTGGCCGGCAGCCCCTGCACCGAGTCCTCCCCCCGTTCTGCCGCCGCTGGAAGACGTGTTCCATCCTCACACGCTGCGGCGCTTGTTCACGGGACGAATGCGGCAGCGCCGTAGCCTCACGCAATGGTGGATGGATGGAGGCGCTCCGGTGCGCGTGCTGGTGGGGATGGGAGGGATGGGCAAGTCCTCGCTGGCGTGGGTGTGGAAATGCGCCGACGTCCTGGGACTTCCTGTTCCCGGGCAGCTTTCCCCGGTGGACGCCGAACCGCCGTCCGGGGTGCCGAGGGGGGAGCGGCCGGACGGGGTGCTCTGGTGGTCGTTCTACGCGCCGGAACTCCAGATCCAGAACAGCTTTTCGCTCTTCGTGGACCGCGCTCTGAACTACGTGGGCCGTGGCGCGGCGACGGCCAGTGCCAGGGCGTCTCTCGACGACCGCATCGACGCGCTGCTCGGGCATCTTCGCAGCGGCCGTTTCCTGCTGGTCTTGGACGGGTTCGAACGAGCCACGCGTCTGTACTACAGGCTGACGGCACCCTACGATGCCGATCTGGGAGAGGACGAGCCACCGCTCGAGCTCCGCAGGTGCACGGACGAACGCGCCGGGCGGTTCCTGTGCGAAGCGGCCGCGGGTGGCCGCAGCCGCGTGCTCCTGACCAGCCGCGTGTATCCTTGCGAGCTCGACGGCGTAGCGGGGGTCGAGCGGCACGACCTCGAGGCGCTGGAGCCGGTGGAGGCATTGCGCCTCTTCCGCAGCCACGGTGTCCGGGGGAGCGACGCCGACATTCTGGAGGCCTGCCGCGACGCCGGCCATCATCCGCTGGCGGTGCGCCTGCTCATCGGCCACGTGCTCAATGCCGGCGGAGAGCACCGCGGACACGTCTACGCGCTTCCCGCCGCACCCGCGATCATAGACCTTCGACCGGAGGATCGGCGGCGACACGTTTTCGAGATCGCCTACGGCGGACTGGACGCAAAGGCGAGGGAACTCTTCGGACGGATCGCCATCTTCACCCAGCCGGTGCCTTACCAGGCGCTCCAGGTGTGCAGCCCTTACGCCGGGAAGGCGACATTCGCGCGCGCTGTCGACGAGTTGGAACAGCGTGGATTCCTGACTTACGACGCAGAACGCTCCCTCTACGACATGCATCCCCTCGTGCGCCAATATGCCTACGCACATCTCGATAGCAAGGAAAGGCGTGAAGGAGCCCGGAAGGCATATGGATACCTAGCGGAGCGCCTTCCCGACCACGAGCTGACGCTGGTTACCCTCGGGCTGAACTTCGAAGTGTACCGCCAGGCAATCCAGGCCGGGCTGCTCGAGGAGGCAAACGACATTTACCTGTACCGGCTCCACACAATCCTCTTCTTCCGTGTGGCGCGTTACCAGGATCAGGTCGCGGTGCTCCAGGAGTTGATCACCGCCGCGCGGCAGGAGTCGGGCCGCCTCTCCGACGATGCCCTTGGCGCGCTGATGCATCACTTGAGCACGGCTTGCAACCTGGTGGGCCGGCCAAGCGACGGCCTGCGCTGGGCGGTCGAGGCCGAGACGCTGCTGGCGCGGGGCGACACCGAACAGCGTTTTCGCCCCAACCGGCTGGTCTACACTGCATCCAGTGCCATGCGCACGGGCCGGCTGCGCCTATCCGCGGAGGCGCTAACGGAGAGCGTGTCCTCGTTCGCGAGCAACTCCGACGTGTTCCACGAGGCGATCGCGCGGATGAACCTGGCGTGGGTCCTCACTTATCTGGGGCAATTCGACGAAGCGCAGGAGCACCTCAACCACGCGGCGGCCGCCTTCACCCATCCGAAAACCCTGCACTGGAAGTGCATCATCGCGATCCACCGCGTTCGCTTGGAACTGCTGAGCGGCGAGATAGAAACGGCCCTGGCACACGCGCGCGAGGCCAAGGAGATCGCGGAGGAACTGGGGGGAGAGGGAAACATTGTGCGAGCGGCGTGGGCGCTGGGTGCCTCGCTTGTACGCTGCGCCGTCGCAGGCGCGGGTCCGCGCGACAGCCTTCTGGTGGAAGCCGAGTCCTGTCTGTCTGGGGCGCTGAAGCGATGCGTCGGAAGCGGGTTCGGCGACTTCGAGCTCGAGGTGCGCGTCGCGCTGGCGGAACTGCATCGCGCAAGCGAAAACGCGGCCGAAGCCAGGCGACAGGCCCAAGCCGCGCTCACACTCGCCGAATCGGGCGGGCACCTGCTCAAGCAGGCGGAGGCGCACCTCCTCCTTGCCACGCTTGCCGAGGAGGCGAGCGAGCAGGCGTCCGCACTGGAGCACGCGAGGCGTGCGCTCGAATGCTCCGGAAGCGACGATCCCGCGTTCTCGCTGTCGTGGATCGCCAACGGGGCACGCGAGCGTATCTTGCGCCTCGGTGGTACCTCTAAGGAGTGGCGTCTGTCGCCGCTCCCGGAACTCAGGGAACGGTCGCCCGAGCCGGCGGGGGGGAGCGGCCTAGAGAGAATGGGCCTGGTGGGACTCGAACCCACGACCTAGCGATTATGAGTCGCGTGCTCTAACCGACTGAGCTACAGGCCCGGCACGAAACCCTCCCTCCTGCTGGCTCACGCGCGACGGCCGGAGCGAGCGGTGGAACGGCGGGCGAAATATGCCCTTTCGAGCAAAAAGGGTCAACGATCCCCTCGGTGGCAACGGAAATCTGGTCTTCCGTCCGCGGCGCGGTCACCTTGAGGACGGGTCTCGTCCGGCCGATCGATCCCGGGCGGTGCGGCAGGTTCCTCGAAAACCTCGTTCAAGGAGCGGACAGCGATGGTACCGATCACGATCGTCATCCAGATGACCGGGCTGCTCCTGCTGTCGCCGAGCCGCAGCACGGGAGAGCTCCCGATGTACGTTCTCATGCCGGCACCCAGGGCGCTGATGGCGCCGCACGCGCCGGTGATCGGGTTCCGCGCCAGCTCCGCGAGTTGCCGTGGCACGTACGATCACGCCGAGAACGTCTGCTACGTGGACATGGACGGCTGGTCGATGAGCATCGGAACGCTGCCGGGGACGCCTGCGCAGGCGTCTCTACCTCCCGGTGCTCTGAACCTGACCGCCCTGACGGGCCGGAGCGTGCCTTCGCCGCTGTTCGCCCCGCATCCCGACGACCCGTCCCTGCGGGGTCGCGTGATCCTGAATGCCGGTGCGCCGTCGAACGCCTGCGACCGCTTCTTCTTCAACGTCGGGCCAACGGTGATGTCGCTGACGAACGTACTCGAATGGAGAATCACCGACTACAACGAACCCAGCCTGACGCTCGTGCGGACACCGCTCGGCAGCGGCGGCGGCGCTGAACAAACCGTGGCCACCCTGACGCCGGTGAACGGGCGGATCGAGCTGTTCATCCGCAACCTCCCGGCTGGATCGGGTCCCGGAGGCAGCGCCGCGGTGGGAGATTCCGCCACCCATTTCCACGCCTACTACGATCTCCTCGGCGTGCCGCGAGCCGATCATGTGATCCCCGTGGTCCAGAGCACCAGCGGGCCCAGCGCGAGCTGCGGCTGGGCCGGCAGCGCTTCGGCCTTCGGAAGTCCCTGGATCAACACACCACGTGACCAGCTGGCGGTTTTCGTGGGCATCGGCCAGAGCATCCTGCCGGTGCGCTCACCGTTCGAGAGCCCAGGCGCGCCGACGTGCCTGGTCGCGGGCGGGCTTCCGCCGCCGTAACCCCAATTTCACCAGGACCAGAGGAGCCGGCAGTGGCTCCTCTGGTCCTCTGTGTCCGGGGGGCTCGCGGAACACGACGCCCGCGTTGCGGCACAGGGCAAGTCGCCGAACGCCTCCATCCCACGCCCGCGAAAGGATCTCGCCATGCTCCAGATGACGGTGTTCATCAAGCTGACCGGGTTGCTGTTTCTCACACCGAGCACCCAGGCCGGGGACCTTCCCATGCACGTGCTGATGCCCGCTACGGAAAGCGCACCCATGCGGCACGTGCCGGAGATCGGATATCCCAGCTCGGCGGCCGACTGCCGGTACACGTACGATCCGGCAGAAGGGGTCTGCTACGTGAACCTGGATGGTTGGTACGTCGAAATCGGCCCTCCAGGCAATCCTTCTGCGGCCGCGCTCCCGCCCGGCGCGACCAACCTGTCCTCGGCGCTCAACCGGTATGTCGACCGCAGCCTTTTCGGTGAGACGCCCGACGCAAGGCTCCGCTCCAGGGTAACGCTGAACGCGGGGGCGCCCGGCAGGTCGTGCGCACGATTCCTGTTCAAGCTCGGACAGCCGCTTCCGAACGGACAGCCGAGCGACTCCGTGCCTCTGACGAACGTGCTGGACTGGGAGATCCAGGGCCTGTCGGAGGGGAGTCTGGTGCTGGTGCGCAGGCCCCTGAACCCTCGGCCCGGACACGACACTCCCGAAGAGGTGGGCATCCTGATGCCGGATGCGAACCACGCCATCAAGCTGTTCATCCGTCATGTGCCTGAAGCCGAGGCGATGCACCTTCCAACCCCGCTCCCCGAGCCCGGAACCCCGGTCACGCACTTCAACGCGTACTACGATTTGCTGGGCGTGCCCAGCCTCGGCCGCAACCTGCCCACCCTGCGAAGCAGCCACGGGCCGGATGCGGAATGCACGTGGTCGGGCGCTTCGTCCGTTGCGGCTTCTGCTTCCGCAGGCCCTGCCGCCACGGGGCACGGACCCCCGAACGTCGTTCGACCAACCGGAATCCCCGCGGGCGCGGGCACCGCTGCGTGCATGGTCGCGTCGGGCCTCCCGACACCCCCGTAACGCGGTGCAGATCCAAACAGAAATCGACCAGAAGACGCAGAGGACCAGAGGAGCCACGGAGCTCCTCTGGTCCCTCTGCTTCCTCTGTGTGAGACCTGTCTGCTATCTGCCGATCCAGTAGCTGGCCTTGATCACGAACACGTTGTCCGGGTGCTCGCGGAACACGGCGCCCGCGTCGCGGCCCAGGGCGAAGTCGCCGAAGCCCGCCTGGCCGCTGCGCTGCTGCTGCCAGACGAAGAAGAGCGTGCTCCCCGGCCGGTACTCCCAGCGCAGCACCGCGCTCCCCCGCAGCGAGCGGAAGTTGAAGTCCGGGTTGCTGAAGGTCACCGCCGCGGTCGACGGATCGCCGTCGCCGTCCAGCACGTACACGCTGTCGCGGCCGCCGCTCCCCCGCACCGCCGTCAGCCGGTCCGGCCCGAAGGGCGTCTTCTCCAGCGCCCGCGGGCGGGTGAACTCCTTGAAGTCCGCGTACTCGCCGGTGCTCACGAAGGGCTGGGCGTACATCTCCAGCGACAGGTTCGGCGTGAAGGTCACGTTCACCCGCGTGTCCATCGACAGCGTGCGCTGCTCCAGCCCCGCGAACACCGCCCGCCGCCCGTAGAACGCCGTGGCCGCGGGGTCGCTGAACGCGGTCACGTACTGCGCGGCCACCACGCCCTTCGTGTACGTCGGCGTCGCCTGCAGCGAGAGGTTGGGCGCGGGGCGGTAGCGCAGGTCCACGAAGGCGCTGAAGTCCCAGCCGCCGTCCGCGCGGCGGCCGTAGCTGGGGCCCGTGCCCAGCACCAGCGGCTTGCGCCCGTCGGTGTTCAGGTTGATCGAGACGTAGCGCTGCGCCGCGCGGCGGACGGTGGCGCCCCCGCGGGTGAGCCGCTCGTCGTACACCTCGGGGCGGTACTGCAGGTAGGTGCCCACCCCCCAGTAGTTGGGAAGGGTCGCCGAGGTGGAGAGGTGCACCTGCGCGTCGTTCACCTCGCCGCCGAAGGTCTGCTGGCGCTGCGCCCCCGCGGTGACCCAGAGGGTGCGGTACCAGCTCGTCGGCTTCGTCCAGTAGCCGTTCAGGTTGGCGGAGGTCCAGATGTAGTCCGCACGGGTGAGGAAGGCGAGGTCGTTCACCTCGAAGCCGGGGCTGCGGTAGTTGACCTGCGTCTCCCAGCGGAGGATCCCGGCCTCCTTCGAGAGGCGCGCGTAGCCGCCGAAGCCGCGCATCGACGTCAGCGAGGGGTCGTAGCGGTTGGAGAAGAGCGCGTTCGATCCCCCGTTCCGGTCCGGGCGCTGGAAGTAGCGAGCCGACGAGTTCTGCAGCCGCTGGATGGCCAGCGAGTCGCCCGCCACGCTGGAGAGCGCGAAGTTCCCCATCAGCCGGTACGCGTGGTTCTTCCAGTAGGCGTTCCAGTCCACCCCCAGCGCCTCGGCGTGCGAGGAGAGCTGGTAGCGCAGCGAGTCGTAGCCGAAGCGGCGCACCACCGAGGTGCCGATCGCGCCCAGGGTGAGGTTCCCGCCCGGGAAGGTGCGGCGCACGCGCCCCACGAAGTAGTTGGTGAGCGGCTCCACCTCGCGCGCGAGCTCGCTCCCGTCCATCCCCACGATGTCGGAGCGGCCGGCGCCGGTCACCGCCTCGAGCGCGCCCACCTCCACGCCGCTGCGGAAGCGGCCGGTGAGCTTGGCGGCGCCCAGGATGGGGCTGTTCTCCGGCCGGCTGGCGTAGCGCGCGGCGAAGGGGAGCGCCCCCTGCGGCGCCCGGCCGATGCGGCGCGAGTAGAAGAGCGACATTCCGCTCACGTTGCTGCAGGTGAAGCAGTTCAGCCCCCCGAAGCCGAGCAGCCCGCTCCCCTCCACGAAGAAGGGGCGCTTCTCGGCGAACGAGGTCTCGTAGGCGGTGAGGTTCACCACC
>JBJMPM010000036.1:0-8944 GCA_045803205.1 Longimicrobiaceae bacterium | reverse complement strand
GGCACGGCCGACGACGTGGCGGACAAGGTCGTCGCCGCGCCGATGCCGGGGCTGGTGCTGAAGGTGGAGGTCGAGGTGGGCCAGGCCGTGAAGGCGGGGCAGGGGCTGGTGATCGTCGAGGCGATGAAGATGGAGAACGAGCTGAAGGCCCCCGCCGACGGCGTCGTCGCGAAGGTGCTCGTGCAGGAGCGCCAGACGGTGGAGAAGGGCGCGACGCTGATCGTGCTGGAGTAAACCGCAGGGGACAGGGGGCAGGTTACAGGGGGCAACAAGCGGCGCCGGCGCATCCCGTGCGACGGCGCCTTCCCTTTGCCTGGCATCCGGGGCCCTCGTCCGCTCGACTCCTGCAGGCTGTCCCCTGTCCCCTGTCCCCTTTCCCCTTCCGTTCCCTTTGCCCATCACCCCCGCACACGCCGCCGCCGCCTGGCCGCTGCACGCCATCGCCCGGCGGCTCCCGCTGGCGGCGCTGGTGATCGGCACCTTCGCGCCGGACCTGGAGTACGCGCTGCGGCTGCGGCCGGTGGGGAAGTTCGGGCACTCGCCGCTGGGGCTGGTGGTGTTCTGCATCCCCGTCACCCTGCTGCTGTTCTGGGGATGGCGCGCGCTGGTGCGCCCGGCGCTCGCGCCGCTCCTCCCCGCCGGCCTGCGGCGCGCGCTGGAGGCGCCGGAGCCGGGGCGCCGGACGGACCTCGTTCCCCTCGCCGTCATCGCGGCGCTGCTGGGCGCCGCCTCGCACGTGTTCTGGGACGGCTTCACGCACCAGACCGGCTGGGCCGTGGCGCTGATCCCGCTCCTCTCCCTCTCGTCCTCCCAGCTCCAGCTCCAGTGGTTCACGGTCGCCCAGTACGCCAGCTCCGTCTTCGGCATGCTGGTGATCGCGGCGTGGATCGCGCTCGCCTGGTTCCGCGTTCCCGCTGCGGAGCGTGCCTTCGCGCCGGGACAGCGGAGGCGCCTCGCCTTCGCCGTGCTCTTCATCGGCGCGGTGACGCTCGCGGCCGCCGCGGTCAATGCCTTGTTCGCCACCCGCGTGCTCTGGAAGGCGGGGCGCGCCGCCATCGGCGCGGAGATCGGCTTCGCGCTCGGGCTCACGGCGTATGCACTCATCCGCCGGCCGGACAGGTCTCATCCCCAATCCTGAAAGGAACAGGCTCACGCAGAGACACAGAGACATTGAGAGACTGCTGCCTCAGGACTGTTTAGGACCACCCGGAGACGTCATCCCGAGGCCGGCTACGCTCCCACTTTCGTCCGCAGGAAGTCGCTGTGTGGCCGGCCTCAGAGGGTGTTGCTGAACCCGTTCTTCGTACACCCCTGGGTGTCATCCTGAGGCCCGGCCACGTGGAATCGGCGTTCGCTCCGATGGCGGCAGGGCCGTGAGGATCTGATCGCGGCCAGGCCGGAGCCGGCTGCGGAAGCTCGCGCGGAAGCCACGGCCTCACGTTCACTCGTCGATGCCACGCAGGGAAAAGCCAGGCATCGACGAGGGCCGGCGTGGACGCGGTGATCGTGCGGGCTTCCGCGGCGGGCTCCTGCGCATCCCTCGGCCAGATCCTCACGGCCCTGCCGTCTGCAGCGCTGACGCCAGGACCCGTGTGGCCGGGCCTCAGGATGACACCTGTGGTGCCGCGGAATGTGCGCGTTTAGCAACACCCTCTCAGGATGACGTCTTTGGCGCATGAGGTTCACAACAGCTTTAGATAGTACGTAAGATATATCTTGACTCGCGATATATCTCACGTTATATCTTTCGACAGTCGAGGTTTTCTGGCGTTTCCACGGGTGACCGGGAGGGAGCGATGTTCGGTGGATTCCATCACTGCGGGCCGCGGGAGTGCGGGCCGCGCGGGCGCCGGGGGTTCGTCGGCGCGTTCGGGTTCGGGCCGGGGGGGTGGGGCGGCGGGCCGGGCGGGCAGTGGGGCGGGGGAGCCGCGGGTCGCGGCCGGATGTTCGGGCACGGCGACCTGAAGTTCGTGGTGCTCAACCTCCTGTCCGAGAAGCCGCGCCACGGCTACGAGATCATCAAGGAGCTGGAAGACCGCTTCGGCGGCGCGTACTCGCCCAGCCCGGGGACGGTGTATCCCACCCTCTCGCTGCTCGAGGACCTGGGCTACGCCCGCGCCGTGACCGAGGAGGGGAACCGCAAGGTCTACGAGATCACCGACGCGGGGCGGAAGTACCTGGAGGAGAACCGCAGCGTCGTCGACGACATCTTCGGCCGGGTGGACGAGATCGGCGCGTTCGTGTTCGGGTCGACCATGGCGGGGCTGGCGGGCTCCTTCGGCGGGCTGGGGCGCGCGGCGTTCCGCGCCGGGATGCGCCACCAGAACGACGAGGAGTGGGCGAAGCGCGTCTCGGAGATCATCGCGCGGGCCACGCGCGAGATCGAGGAGCTGGGCTGACGATGCCGGCCGACGGCGACCCCGATCCCGCCGCGGTCGAGCCGTCCGCGGCGTTCTACGGGCTCTGGCCGAAGTTCCCGGATCCGCCCGCTTCCGCGGCGGCGGACGACTGAAAAGACGGTTTCACACGGAGGGACCAGAGGAACCAGAGAACTTCTCCGGTTCCTCTGGTCCCTCTGCGTGAGACCTGTCTGTTCGGCCGGAATCCTCTACATTCCATCCTCAGCCGGTTGATCCCATCTTCCCGCATCCGCGCATGCCCCGGATCGCCCCGCTCGACTACGACGCGATGCCCGCCGACGCGCGCGCCGCGCACGACGGCCACCTGCGCATCGCCCGCATCACCAACATGAAGCGCACGCTGCTGCACTCGGTGCCGGCGTTCGACGCGCTGATGACCTGGTACCGGCTGCGCGACACCGTGCAGCCCTTCCTGGGCGAGCGATTGACCACCCTCTTCGCCCACGCCGTCTCGTCCGAGACGGACTGCCTGATCTGCTCCACCTTCTTCCGCCGCATCCTGGTCGACAGCGGCGAGGACCCCGACGACCCCGTGCTCGATGAGCGCGACGTGGCGGTGGTTGCGTTCGGCCGCGCGCTGGCGCAGACGCCGCACCGCGTGCCCGACGCGCTGTACGGCTGCGTGGCGGCGCACTTCACCGACGAGCAGATGGTGGCGCTCACCGCCTTCGGGGCGATGATGGTGGCGACCAACGTGATCAACAACGTGCTCCAGGTGCCGCTGGACGACTATCTCCAGCCCTACCGGAAGCACCCCGCGGCGGAAGGAGCAGCGCATGGGTGAGCTCGACGGCCGCGTGGCGTTCGTGACGGGCGCCGCGCACGGGCAGGGGCGCGCCACCGCGCTCGCGCTGGCGAAGGCGGGCGCCTCCGTCGCCGCGTTCGACGTGGCGCGCCCGCTCGCCTACCCGGGCTACGGGATGGGCACCGGCGCCGACCTGGACTCGCTGGTGGCCGAGTGCGAGGCCGCCGGCGCCGCCGTCCTCGCCTTCGCCGGCGACGTGCGCGACGACGAGGCCATCACCCGCACCGTAGACGCCACCGTGGAGCGCTTCGGGCGCATCGACATCCTCTTCAACAACGCGGGGATCTGCGCCTACGGCCTGGCCCACGAGCTCACCGAGGCCGAGTGGGACGCGATGCTCGACATCAACCTCAAGGGCCCGTGGATGGTGGCGCGCCGCATCATCCCCGTGATGATCCGCCAGAAGAGCGGCGTGATCATCAACAACTCGTCGGTGGCGGGATTGCGGGGGATGAACCGGCTCAGCCACTACGCCGCCAGCAAGCACGGGCTCGTCGGACTCACGAAGAGCTGGGCGATCGAGCTGGCGCCGCACGGCGTGCGCGTGGTCTCCATCCACCCCACCGGCGTCAACACGCCGATGAACGACGGCTTGGCCGAGCTGGAGGGGAAGACGGTGGAGGAGATCGCCGAGGCGAGTGCCGGCAACCTCCTCCCCGTCCCCTGGATCGAGCCCGAGGACGTCGCCGAGGCCGTGCTCTACCTCGCCAGCGACCGCGCGCGCTTCGTCACCGGCGCGGGCCTGGTGCTGGACGCGGGGCTGTTGACGCGGTGACGCACGGCGGTGACTCCGTCGCCGGAAGGTCCTCCTTTCCGAGAGCGGCCATGTCCTGCTTCGGCTCCGCCGCGTCGCTGACGGCGGGGAGCGGCGATGCGCATCGTCGCGGGTGACGCGGCCGGCGGGCACGCGGATGCGGTGCAGCCGCCGGCGTTCTCGCCAGACGGCGCGCGCCTATTTTCCGGCGACCGGGCGGGATGGCTGATCGTCCGCGAGCGGCGCGATGGCGCGTCGTTCCAGGTCGTGGCGCGGCTGCAGGTGCCGCCGGCGGGCGCATACTCCACGGCGCAGGTGCGCGCCGTCGCCTGGCCGTCCGCCGATCTCGTGGCGACGCACGAGCACGGCGCCATCCGCGTGCGCCGGGCGGATGACCTGGCGGAGGTGCACGCGCTGCCCCACGTGGGCACGGGAACGATCGCCACGGGCGGCGGCGGGGCCTGGCTGGCGGCGCTCGGCGAGGCGGCGGTGTACGTGCTCGGCTTCCCCGGCCTGGAGAGGCGCGGCCATCATTGGCTCGCCCGCGGAGGGTACGAGTACTTCAAGACCGATACGCTCGCCGCCGACCCGTCGGGCCCGCGGCTCGCCGTGGGCGACGATGGCGGCTGCGACGAGACGGCCATGGGGATGCGCCTCCGCTCCGGCGAGCGGCGCGTGACGCTGATCGACGCCGAGCGCGGAGAGATCGCCGGTGCCATCGAAGCCGGCAACCCCGTGCGCCAGCTCGTGTGGGACCCGTGGCGCGGCCACGTCGTCGCCGTGACGTACGGGGACGTCGGCATCTGGTCCGCGGCCGGCGAGCTCGTCCGCCGCTTCCGGCCGTACGAGACGACGCACGCCGTCGCGCTCGCCCTCTCCGCGCGGTGGATGGCGACGGCCGCGAGCCACGCCTACAACCGTGCCACGCTCGACCTGTGGGACCCGCTCACGTTCGAACGCCTGGATTCCGTGCCCCTGGAACGCGGTGTCCCGCCCGCGTGGATCGTCGCGAGCCCCGACGGCGGCACGCTGCTCACGCCAGGGCTTCCGCGGGACGGCGATTTCGTGATTCAGGCGTGGTCCGTCGCGGACTGATCCATCCTGCGCCACCCTCGTGCTGGATGCGGGGCTGCTGGCGCGTTAAATAGTGGTACGCTGGATTCGCCTACCCCCAGCCCCGGAGCCGCATCATGCGCCGCCTCACCCTCGCGGCACTCCTCTTCGCCTCTGCCTGCGGCCGCGATAGCCGTCCGACCTTCAGCGATCCCGCGCAGCCGGTCGAGGTGCGCGCCGGCCGCGAGTTCGAGCTCGCGCTCAAGTCCAACCAGAGCACCGGCTACCAGTGGGTGCTGGTCGATTCCGCCGCGCTCGGCCCGCTGCAGCTGGTCTCGAAGGACTACGCCGTCCCCCGTGAGTACCGCGACAGGAACGGCGCCGGCGGCACCGAGAGCTGGGTCTTCCGCGCGCCGTCCGCCGGGAGCGGCGTCATCTCCCTCGCCTACAAACGTCCGTGGGAGACCATACCGCCCGCGGAATCCGCGCGGTTCCAGGTGACGGTGCGATAAAGCGCCTCACGCAGAGACGCGGAGACGCAGAGAGCCGCTGCGGACTCTCTGCGCCTCCGCGTCTCTGCGTGAGATCGACGTTTGCTGACCTCACAGATCGAACGGCTTCGCGAGTAGCGCGTCGATGGCGGCGCTCGCCTGCGCGATGCGATCCTCGAGCGGACCGCGCAGGCGCACGACGGGCGTCGGTGACGCGTCGAGCTGCTCCACGAAGCGTGCGTGCATCCAGTCGCGGATGGACTCGCCGTCGCGCCAGCCGTCCTGCACGAAGGGGATGTCGGGCTCGGTGAGGAGGTACAGGTCCACGCGGTCGCGCTTCCCGATCTCGTCCACTTCCTCGTCCCGATATCCGAAATAGCGCTCGTGCCAGGTGCCGGTCGCGAAGGCGTTGGTGTCGCACAGCAGCACGCGGTTCGCCCGGCGCGCGGCTTCGTCCTCGCGGCGCTGCTGCTCGGCGGCGATCTCCCTGAACTCCTCGGTCGACCAGGCGGGGAGGGGACCGTCCATTGCCAGCCCCGCCACCTTCCGCTCCCAGTGCTCGCGGCCGAACTCCGGCACCCACCCGGTGTCGTAGCGCTCCGCGAGCGCCCCCGCCAGCGTCGTCTTCCCCGTCGACTCCGCGCCGATCAGCACCACGCGGCGCACGAAGTACGCGCGCACGCAGGGCTCCAGCCACTCCAGGTGGTCGAGCGGAGACGACCGCACCTGCGTGCCGGAGACCGGGAACGCGGCGCGGTCCCGGTCCACCATCACGTGCCGGCACCCCATCTCGGCGGCGAAGCCCGGCCCGTAGTCCTCGCTGGTGAAGACCACGTCCGGCGCCCGGCCCAGCAGCTCGATGGTGAAGCGCGCCCACGCCTTCCCGTCGTCGCCCAGCTCGTCGGGCACCAGGCGGACGTCGCAGTCGGGATGGATCTCCCGCAGCCAGTCGCGCCGCAGCTCGCCCGGGATCTTCTGCGACGGGTGATGCGGAAGCAGCACCACCAGCCGGTCGCAGCCCCGCCGCGCCGTCTCGATCAGGTGCCGGTGCCCGCGATGCGGGGGATAGAACTTTCCCACCACGAAGCCGAGCGTCACGCCGGGGCCTCCACGGGTGCGGGGCGGGGCGCCGGCATGCGCACCGCGTGCCAGGTGGCGCGCCAGCGGAGCAGCCCCAGCGTCGCCATCACCAGGAACACCGCGTACAGCCCGGCGGTCAGGTACAGCCCCTTCCAGGTGTAGAGCGGAACGTACACCAGGTCGGCGGCGATCCAGGCGTACCAGCTCTCCACGTACTTGCGGTTGAGCAGCCACTGCGCGCACAGGGAGATGCTGGTGGTGAGCGCGTCGAAGAACGACGCGCTCCCGCCGACGTGGCTGAGCACCCGCCAGAGGACGAGGGTCAGCGCGATCCCCGCGGCCGCCACCACCGCCGCCTCGCGCCGCCCCACCCGCGAGACGCGCAGCGCCGTCCCCCGCTCGCCGCCGTGCAGCCAGAGGTACCAGCCCATCAGCGTCAGGACGAAGTACACCACCTGCAGCCCCGCGTCGGCGTAGAGGCGCGCGCCGAAGAAGACCACGCAGAAGGTGGCCACGTTCGCCAGGCCCACGGGGAAGTTCCAGACGTTCTCGCGCACGGTGAGCCACACGCACACGGCGCCGGTCACCACGCTCACCGCCTCCAGCGGGCCGGAAGCGCCGAGGAAGACCCCCGTGAACGCCAGCACGGTGATCGCGGCGGTCAGCGACGCCAGCAGCGCGGTCTCTCGCGTGTTTGCCTGGGCCATTCGCGTCGGACGGGTGAATGGGGAAGGTCGGGACGAGCTGATCATATCACCGGCGATCCACCGCTGTCTCCCTCGACCGCCACGTCCGTGGATGCCTGTCGCGTCCCTCGGCGTTATCTTGGGCGCCCGGGCGCGGTTGCGCACTTTCGCACTCTCGTACTTTCGCACTCGTGATGAGCGATACACTGGCGGCGGCGAACATCGGCGAAGATCCGGGGAGCACCGGGGCCGCGGCGGACGGCAGGCAGGCGTGGGAGGCGCGCGCGGTGGCGCCGGTGCTGGCGAAGCACCCGGAGCGGCGCGAGGCGTTCGTCTCCACCAGCGGCATCCCCGTCGACCGGCTGTACACGCCGGAAGACCTGGCATCGCTCGACTACGCGCGCGACCTGGGGTACCCGGGC
This sequence comes from Longimicrobiaceae bacterium, assembly GCA_045803205.1. Taxonomy (GTDB): domain Bacteria; phylum Gemmatimonadota; class Gemmatimonadetes; order Longimicrobiales; family Longimicrobiaceae; genus Longimicrobium. The sequence goes on along the minus strand of JBJMPM010000036.1, from coordinate 1,233 downwards.
GAGTACCCGTTCACGCGCGGCATCCAGCCGACGATGTACCGCGGGCGCTTCTGGACCATGCGCCAGTACGCGGGCTTCGGCACGGCCGAGGAGACCAACCGGCGCTTCAAGCTCCTGCTGGAGGCGGGGCAGACGGGGCTCTCCACCGCCTTCGACCTGCCGACGCAGATGGGGTACGACTCCGACGCGAGCATGGCCGCGGGCGAGGTGGGGCGCGTGGGCGTGGCGATCGACTCGCTCACCGACATGCGCACGCTGCTGGACGGCATCCCGCTGGACAGAGTCAGCACCTCGATGACGATCAACGCCACGGCGGCCATCCTCCTGGCCTTCTACATCGCCGTGGCCGACGAGCGCGGCATCCCGCGGGCGAAGATCAGCGGGACGATCCAGAACGACATCCTCAAGGAGTACATCGCCCGCGGGACGTACGTCTATCCCGTGGAGCCGAGCCTGCGGCTGATCACCGACATCTTCGCCTTCTGCGACGCCGAGGTGCCGCGCTGGAACACCATCTCCATCTCCGGCTACCACATCCGCGAGGCGGGGGCGACGGCGGCGCAGGAGATCGCCTTCACCTTCGCCGACGGGCTGGAGTACGTGCGCCGCGCGCTGGCCGCGGGGCTCGACGTGAACCGCTTCGCGCCGCGGCTCTCCTTCTTCTTCGCCAGCCACAACGACCTGTTCGAAGAGGTCGCCAAGTTCCGCGCCGCGCGCCGCCTGTGGGCGCGCCTGATGCGCGAGCGCTTCGGCGCCGGCGACGACGCGGCGAAGCTGCGCTTCCACACGCAGACGGGCGGCGTGACGCTGCAGGCGCAGCAGCCGCTGAACAACGTCGTTCGCGTCACCGTGCAGGCGCTCGCGGCGGTGCTGGGCGGCACGCAGAGCCTGCACACCAACGGCTACGACGAGGCGCTCTCGCTCCCCACGGCGCAGGCGGCCACGCTGGCGCTGCGCACGCAGCAGGTGCTGGCATACGAGAGCGGCGCCGCCGACACGGTCGATCCGCTGGCGGGCAGCTACTACGTGGAGTCGCTCACCACCGCCGTGGAGGAGAAGGCGCGCGAGTACCTGGAGAAGATCGAGGAGATGGGCGGCGCGGCGGCGGCGATCTTCTACATGCAGGAGGAGATCCACCGCGCCGCGTACCAGCACCAGATCGCGGTGGAGCAGGGGGACCGGGTTGTGGTCGGCGTGAACCGCTTCACCCAGGCCGAGGAGCCGGTGGACCTG
>JBJMPM010000446.1:0-2974 GCA_045803205.1 Longimicrobiaceae bacterium | reverse complement strand
CCGCAGCGGCTCTCCGCGCCTCCGTACTTCTGCGCGAGATTCGGTTTGTCTCCCGGTTCCGGAAATGATTCACTATCGTGTCGTGAAAGACGTTCTTCTCCGTTCAGGTGGCATCTTCACGGGCAACCGCTCGAATCCCGCTGAACCCTCCTTTCGCGAAGGACTCCCATGGGCCTGACGTACAGAGCCTCGGCGGTGCGCGCCGTGGTGCTCCTGAGCTTCGCGTGGTCCGCCTCCGTCTCCGCGCAGGCGCGGCAGAAGGCGCGCACGTGCGCGGAAGGGGAGCTGCGCCCCCGCGCAGGTGCCGCCGACCCGCTTCGCGTGGCGACGGCCGACGGCCGCGTGTCGCTGGTGCGCCCGGAGAGGATGCGCCTCGATGAAACCGAGAAGACGGGCGACGATCTTACCCTGGTCGCCGACGACGAAGGTGCGGCCATCATGGTGTCGTTCCTGGACGGGGTGGCGCTCGTCGATTCGTCGGCCTTCCAGGAGAGGATGCGCAGGCGCGCCGAGACCTCCATCGCAGGGTTGCAGTGGGTCGCCCAGGAGGTGGTGGAGGTGGGGGGCGTCCGCTGGCTGCGGCTCGAGTACACCGGGCGCATCGAAGAAATCGACCACCATGCCCTGGTCTACCTGGCCTCCTTCCGGGGGGCAACCCTGCTCGTCTACCTGGTGGCCCGCGACCCAGGGTGGAAAGCGGAGCTGGTGCGGAGCGCGGCGACGCTGGAGGTGCACGACTGTACGCTGCCTCCTCCCCCGCTTTCGACGTTCCTCGACTCGGCCGCCCTCGCCGGTGCCCTGGCCGCGCTCCCCGCCCCGGAGCTGCCGCCGGCGGTGAGGCCCCTCTTCGAGGTATACTTCGACACCGCGGGCGCGGTCCGCGAAGTCGAAGCGGTCTTCGACCAGATCCCCGCGAGCTACGCCGATCCGGTGGCGGCGGCGATCCGTGTGCACCTGAAGCCGCAGGCGCCTTCGCGCAAGCCGTTCGGAACCTACCTGCGCGTGGTGGCGGGCCCCCAGCCGCTGGTGGACCGTCCCGAGCTGGTGGAGCGGGCGCCGGTGCTCGCCAACGCGCGGGAGGTGCAGCGGATGTTGGAGAGGCTCATCGAGCGCTTCGCGGGCCGAATGGACGGCACGCGGGAGAGAAGGGGATTCCTGCGCCACCTCCTGTCGGGTCCACCCTCCACGGATACCTCTTTCGAGCTCGAGCTGATCGTACGCTCCGACGGCAGCGCGGACCCGGGATCGATCCGGGTCGTGCGCTCGAATTCGAGGAACGCGGAGGCGGACCGCGAGGTGTTGCGCATCGCCGGGAGCATGCGCTTCCAACCGGGTACGATCGACGGCCTACCCGCGAAGTTCCGGGTATCGCAGCCCATCACGATCCGGATCCCCTAGCGAACCTCCGAGCCTCGCCAGGCTGATCCGGGTTGAAGTCTCACGCAGAGACGCGGAGGCGCAGAGAGCTCGCAGCGGCTCTCTGCGCCTCCGTGTCTCTGCGTGAGACTGCCGTTCAGTCGGACTCGAGGGGGACTTCCTCGACCACGTAGACGCCGTCGGGCATGAGCCTGACGGTGAAGAGCGCGTCGAAGCCCTCGCTCCACCGCGGCTCCTCCAGGCGCTTGTAGGTGCCCAGCAGGCCGGGGATGGGGATCGCCGGCTTGTCGCTCCGCTTCTTGTTGCGGGCGATGGCCTCGGCGGTGGTGGCGCGGAAGAAGTAGCCGGTGACGAAGAACCCCGCGCCGCGGGCCGCCGCGACGTAGCGCGCCCGGTCGGCGGCGAGGGGATTGGTGTTGTCGACCACGAAGGGCTGGCGGGCGGCGAGGCAGGCCTCCAGCAGCAGGCTCTCGCGGCGCCGCGTCTTCAGCATGTCCATGCTGATGCGCACGTGCGTCTCGAAGAACCGCTCCCGGTAGAAGGTGCTCTTCCCCGCCGCCTGCACGCCGGTGAAGACCACCGCCTCCGGCCGCCCCGCTCCGCCCGGCGCGCCCCCCAACGGCTCAGCAGTACTGCTCGAAGGCGCCGGCGAGGTCGTGGGCGATGGCCTCGGCGCTGCGCCCCTCGATCTGGTGGCGCTCCAGCATGAAGGCCACGTCGCCGTCCTTCAGCAGCGCGATGGAGGGCGACGACGGCGGGTAGCCGTGGATGTACTCGCGCGCCCGCGCGGTGGCCTCCAGGTCCTGCCCGGCGAAGACGGTGGTGAGCCTGGCCGGCTTCTTCTTCGCGTGCGCCAGCGCCAGCGCCACGCCGGGGCGCGCGTTGCGGGCGGCGCACCCGCACATGGAGTTCACCACCAGCAGGGTGGGCTCCTTCGCCTCGGCCAGCGCCTGGTCGACCTCCTCGCGGGTCCGCATCTCCTGCACGCCCAGCCGGGTGAGCTCCTGGCGCATGGGCGTGATGAAGCGTTCGTCGTACGGCATCCAGCACCTCGTGGGTTCACGTTGCGCGGCGGGTCCCGCCCGCCGATTGGTTCAGCACTGTACCACGCCGAATCTACACCGTTCCGCAATCCCCGTACAACTCCGAAACCGTCGAGGACTTTCTCCCCAGACGTCATCCTGAGGCCGGCCCCGCTGCGGCTTCGGCTTACTCCCTTTTCCGCAGGCCGAAGGATCTATCGCCTGTGAAAGCACTCAGCCGAGGAATCGCGCTGTCGGATCCTGGCGCTCCAGCCCCGGCGCACCTCGCCGAATCACGTGCTGACGCCGCTATGGATCCTTCGGCCTGCAAGGTCTTTCGCCAGCGCGTTTGCAGCGAGACGGCCTCAGAGGGTGTTGCTAAACGCGCACATGCCGCGGCACCACAGGTGTCATCCTGAGGCCCGGCCACACGATCCTGGCGTCAGCGCTGCAGACGGCAGGGCCGTGAGGATCTGGCCGAGGAATGCGCAGGAGCCCGCCGCGGAAGCCCGCACGATCACCGCGTCCACGCCGGCCCTCGTCGATGCCTGGCTTTTCCTGCGTGGCATTGACGA
>JBJMPM010000417.1:0-6186 GCA_045803205.1 Longimicrobiaceae bacterium | reverse complement strand
GGGACTCGCGCGATCCCTCAGCGCACTCCCGCACTCACGCACTTCCGCACTCTCAGTTTGGACGACTTCGGCGAGCGACCGCCAGCTAGGCGTGCAGCACGTTCCGCTCGGCCGCCCCGTTGCCACCGCCGCGCGTCAGGTGCGCGGCGCGGATCTCCACGAAGTCGTAGACGATCACGCCCTCGTCGGTGATGTCGCTCATCACCCGCAGCCCGTCGTCGAGCGAGTTCAGCACCTTCTCCGCCCGCACCATCGGCCACCCCATCTCGGTGGCCACGTCGGTCACCGTCAGCCGGCCGGCCTTGCGCCCGGCGAGCTGGAGCACCGGGAGCTGCAGGCTCTCCAGGATCGCCTCGCGGCGCCGCTCGCGCTCCTGCTTCTCGCTCTTCAGCAGCATCGCGCCGCCGCCGCCCGACGTCAGCCCCATCAGGAAGGCCCCGAAGCCGCCCCCGTTGAAGGCCATGGTGAGGAAGATCCCGGCCATGATCAGGAGGAGGATCGCCCACCCGCGCCGCGCCGTGCCGGCCACCGGCAGCGCCACGTCGCCGCCCGCCGTCGCCACCGTCGTTCCACCGGCGGCGGAGAGGGTCATGGCGCGCAGGCCGTGCGGCCCCCAGTGCATCCCGCAGCGGGGGCAGACGCGGTGGTTGTGGCGGAGGAGGAAATAGCCCAGGCCGCCCGCGCCCATGAAGGGGATGCTGGTGATCAGGGTGAGCCCCACCAGCGCGGCCACGTGGCCGCCCCGCGAGAAGTACCCCGCGCTCATCCCGCGATAGCCGCAGCGGGGGCAGAGGTGCATGGGCTGGCCCGCGTAGGCGGGCGGCTGCGGGTAGGAAGCCTGCACGGCGACACGCGCCGCCGCCGCGCCGCACACCTGGCAGGTGGCGCGGCCCTCTGCGACCCTGGACCCGCAGGTGGAACAGTACATGGGCACACTCCCGGCCGCGGCGGTGCGCGGCGTGAACATTCGCGGTCGGATGGACGGGGCCCGGCGGGGGTCCCGGCTCGCGTCCTGATACGATCCGATTTCGAAAAAGATTCAGGGGGAGCGGCCCGGCCGCGGGGGCGACGGGGCCGTCCGCGACCAAGTTAACGAATTGCAGGCGATTACGGCAGTTCCGGGACGTGGCTCCCGTCTCCAGGCGTCTGCCGCGCAAGGCATTTCACGCAGAGGCGCGGAGGCACGGAGAGATCAGGTGTTTCTCTCCGTGTCTCCGTGTGTCTGCGTGAGACGATCGGTTCCCGGATTCACGTCCGCGAGGAGGCGCCGGCTACGGCCTGGGGGCGTTGGGGGTGAGCAGGAGGTGGACGAGGAGGATGCCCACGAGGATGCCCGCCACGACGCCGGCCGCCACCGCGGCGATCAGCCTGGTCCTCGCCTTCCAGGGGTTTCGTGGCACGTGCTCCCGCCCTCGCCGTCCGCCGTTGCTCTGCCCGCGTGGATTCCGCCCGCGCCCTTTGCGAACGGCGTGCCGCTGACGTTGCCACCCCGCCCCCGGCGCCCGCAAGGCCGGAGGCCGGGGCCGGGCATTCCGCCGCGCGGGCTGAAATCATACGTTCCCGCGGCGCAACCTTTTCGGCGTGAATGGGGTCCAAGGGTGCTGCGCGGATCCGCGCCCGCCTCCCCCTGGAAGCCAGCCCACCTCGAGCCCCAGAGTGCCCATGACGCGAACGGCCCGGTACGCTCACCGCGCCCTGCTCGCCGCCTGCCTGCTGTACGCCGGCGCGGCGCAGGCGCAGCCCGGCGGACGCTCCTCGCCCGCCATCGACATCCCCACCCTCCCGCTGGTGCGCTACACCCTGCCCAACGGGATGACGGCGCTGCTCAGCGAGGACCACTCGGCCCCGGTGGTGGCGCTCACCGTGTGGTACCACGTGGGGAGCAAGAACGAGAAGCCGGGGCGCACCGGCTTCGCCCACCTCTTCGAGCACATGATGTTCGAGGGGTCGCAGAACGTGGGCACCGGCGAGCACCGCCGCCTGATCCAGTCGCTGGGTGGGAGCTTCAACGGCAGCACCACCGAAGACCGCACCAACTACTACGAGACGCTCCCCAGCAACCAGCTCGAGACGGCCATCTGGATGGAGGCCGACCGCATGGCCACGCTGCTCACCCGGGTGAACCAGGAGCGGCTCGACGCCGAGCGCGAGATCGTGAAGAACGAGCGCCGGCTGCGGGTGGACAACCAGCCCTTCGGGGTGTCCGACGAGGTGACCACGGCGGCGCTCTTCCCCGCCACGCACCCCTACTCCTGGCCGGTGATCGGGTCGATGACGGACCTCTCGGCCGCCTCGCTGGACGACGTGAAGGAGTTCTTCCGCACCTACTACTCGCCCAACAACGCCACCATCGCCATCAGCGGCGACATCGACGTCGAGCGCACCAGGGCGATGCTGGACCGGTGGTTCGGCCCGATCCCGCGCGGCCCCGCCATCGAGCGGCCGCGGGTGCCGGCCACCACGCTGGCGGCCGAGAAGCGGCTGGTGCTGGAGGACTCGCGCGCGCGGCTGCCGCAGCTCCAGATCTCCTGGCCCACGGTGGGGAACGACTCGCCCGACCGCCCGGCGCTCGACGCGATGGCCTCGGTGCTCACCCTCGACCGCACCAGCCGGCTGCGCAAGGTGCTGGTGTACGACCGGCAGCTCGCCACCAACGTCTTCGCCTTCAACAACACCAGCGAGAACGCCGGCTACTTCCAGGTGTTCGTGGCGCCGCGGGCCAACGCCTCGCTCACCGAGATCGAGAACGTGATCGACAGCGTGATCGCCTCGGTGGTGGCGGGGCCGCTCGCCCCGGCCGAGGTGCAGCGGGTGAAGAACTACGCGGCGGTGAGCACCGTCACCGGGCTGCAGTCGCGCATCGCGCGGGCGGAGCGGCTGGCCGAGGGATGGGTGTTCGACGGCGACCCGCTCTCCTACCGCACCGACCTGCAGCGCGCGCAGGCCGTGACCCCCGCCGACGTGCAGCGGGTGGCGCGCCGGTACCTGGGCGCGGGGCGGGTGGTGCTCAGCATGGTCCCGGCCGGCAAGCTGGACCAGGTGAGCAAGCCGAGCCTGCCGTACACCAACGTGACCCCGGCCGCCACGACCGCCCCCGCCACGGCCACCACCGCCACCCCCGCCCGAGGGACGAACTGAAGATGAGCACCCTGACTCGCGCGCGGCGCACCCTGGCGGCGGCCGCGGCCCTGGCGGCGGCGCTGTCGGCCACCGGCGTGCACGCGCAGCCGCTCGACCGCTCGCGCCGCCCCACGGCGCCCGCCGCGGCGCCCTTCCGCCTGCCGGCGGTGGAGATGCGGCGGCTCTCCAACGGCATTCCCGTGGCCGTGATCCAGAACCACCAGCTCCCCGTCGTGGCGGTGCGCGCGGTGATCGACGCCGGGCCGCTGCTGGAGCCGGCGGAGAAGGCGGGGCTGGCGCAGCTGGTGAACACCATGCTGAGCGAGGGCACCACCACCCGGACGGCCGACCAGCTCGCCGAGGCCTTCGCCGACCTGGGGAACCCGGTGACGCCGCAGGGCTTCACCACCATCACCCGCAACCTGGACCGCTCGCTGGAGCTCATGGGCGACATGCTCATGCGCCCGGCCTTCCCCGAGGCGGCGCTGGCGCGCACCCGGACGAACACGGTGGCGCAGCTCCGGCGGCTGCGCGAGCAGCCGAGCTTCCTGGCCGACCACCTGTTCAACGCGGTGCTCTTCGGCCCGGCGCACCCGTACGCGCGGGTGGCGTCGGAGCAGACGGTGACCGGGGTGACCCGCGACGACCTGGTCGCCTTCCACTCCGACTGGTTCCGCCCGCAGAACGTGAAGCTGGTGGTGGTGGGCGACGTGACCCCCGACGCCGCGGTGCGGAGCATCGAGCGGGTGTTCGGCGCCTGGCCGGCGGGGGGGAAGACGGCGCGCTACGAGGTGCCGGCGCCCAGGCCGCCCGCGCCCACCACCATCTACCTGCTCGACCGGCCCAACTCGCCGCAGAGCACGGTGCTGGTGGGGCAGGTGGGCCCCTCGCGCGACACGCCGGACTACTACGCGCTGGAGACGATGAACACGGTGTTCGGGGGGCTGAGCGGGAGCCGGCTGAACAGCAACCTGCGTGAGAAGCACGCCTTCACCTACGGCGCCTTCGCCGGGCTGCAGTGGCGGCGGGTGCCGCAGGTGAGCACCCTGCGCGGCCAGAGCGACATCGTGGCGGCGAAGACCGACAGCGCCATCGCCGAGTGGCTGGGCGAGCTGCGCGCGATCCGCGGCGAGCGGCCGGTGACGCCCGCGGAGCTGGAGTTCGCCAGGAACAACCGCACGGCGGGGCTGCCGCTGCGCTTCGAGACGGTGACGCAGGTGGCGCAGGAGGTGGCCAACCTGCTGCAGAGCGGCGTTCCGGTCGACTTCTGGAACGGCTACGCGCAGAACATCGGCCGCCTCTCGGGCGCCGACCTGGGCGCGGCGGCCACGAAGTACCTGGACCCGCAGCAGTCGGTGATCGTGGTCGTGGGCGACCGCCGCGTGGTGGAGCAGAGGCTGCGCGCGCTGAACCTCCCCGTCCAGGTGGTGGACGAGAACGGCTCGCCCGTCGCCGGCTGACGAACCCACCGATCCCTCGCGGAGCACACACGAAGACCCGGCCTGTCCGGGTCTTCTTGTTTTCGGTCTGGAAAGGGGTGACTCTCTCGGGCCGCGGCGGCTAGACTTTCCACCGCGGTTCCCGGGAGGCCCGCGCAAGGCCGGCCTTTCCCATCCATCCCCGTTTTCATGGAGCGTTCACATGGACGAACGGCAGACGACACGGCGCTTGGCGATCGAGGCCGCGCGGCAGGCACGCGAAGTGGACGCCAACCTGGAGGAGGTCCGGTTGACCCGGCGGCCCGACGAGATCGAGGCATACCGGGAGCTCGCCCGGCGGGCCGATCCGGTGCCGCCGTACGACCACAGCTACGAGCTGCGGGGCGACTTCGCCTACGCCGGCGAGTACGGGAGCGGGAAGGCGTTCGTCTGGTACGGCGCGGGGAACACCCGCATCACCAGGCCGCTCGTGCTGGTGGAGGGATTCGATCCGCTCAACGAGATCAACTACCTCTCGCTCTATACGGCGCTGAACGCCGACGGCATGGTGACCGCGGCCCGCGCCAGCGGGTTCGACATCGTCATCCTCGACTTCACCAGGGGCGCCGACTACGTGCAGCGGAACGCGTTCGTGCTGGTGGCGCTGCTGGAGGACCTGCGCATCGAGGTCGGGAGCGGCGGCGCGAAGACCGTCCTGGTCGGGGCCAGCATGGGGGGGCTGATCGCGCGGTATGCGCTCGCCTACATGAGCAAGCTCGGCCTGAAGCACAACACCTCCCTGTTCGTCTCCTTCGACGCCCCCCAGCGCGGGGCCTGCATCCCCCTGGGCCTGCAGCACTTCATCTCGTACTTCTCGCGCTACTCGGGGGCGGGTGCGCTGCGCGACCAGATCGCCAGGACCATCGATTCGGTGGCCAGCCTGCAGATGCTGACCTACCACTACCGCTGGGGAGGCGGCGAAGACGACAAGGCGCAGCCTCATCCGCTCCGCAGCACTCTCCTCCAGGAGCTCGCCGCCTACGACTCGTATGCGCCGGACGTCAGGAAGGTCGCCGTCGCCAACGGCAGCGGCCACGGGAAGACGCTCTTCGGCGCGCGCACCCTCATCCTGGACTGGGAGCGCACAGGCGCGTACGGGTGGTGCTTCGCGCTTCCGGAGTACAAGGCCGACGGGTGGGACGAGCTCTTCAAGGGCTGGTACTGCGGCGACGCGCTGTGGAGCAAGCACATCACGGCCGCGTGGCCGTACGACGGCTGCCCCGGGGCCAAGCGCGACACCACCAGCTTCGTGGCCGACAAGCTGAAGGAGCTGGCCGGCGGAACGATCAAGACCCGGGTGGACGAGCACTGCTTCATCCCCACCGTCAGCGCGCTGGACGCGGATGACACGCGCAATCCGGGGAACCCCGTGATCAGCGTCAAGGACGCCGAGACGGCGGGGACGTTCAAGACCGCGTTCGACGCATACGTCTACTGCGAGAACAACGAGAACCACATCTTCATCTCGCCCGAGATCACCGCGTTCCTGAAGAAGGAGATCGGGATCTAGCCCGACCGGGAACGGCTCCGCCCGTCGCCCGGCTGAGTCATCCTCACGCAGAGAACGCGGAGACGCGGAGAGGCCACC
>JBJMPM010000405.1:0-12068 GCA_045803205.1 Longimicrobiaceae bacterium | reverse complement strand
GCCACGCCGGAGCCGGCTGCGGAAGCTCGCGCGGAAGCCGCGGCCTCACGTTCAGTCGTCGATGCCACGCAGGAAAAGCCAGGCATCGACGAGCGCCGGCGTGGACGCGGCGATCGTGCGGGCTTCCGCGGCGGGCTCCTGCGCATTCCTCGGCCAGATCCTCACGGCCCTGCCGTCTGCAGCGCTGACGCCAGGATCGTGTGGCCGGGCCTCAGGATGACACCCGTGGTGCCGCGGAATGCGTGCGTTGGCAACACCCTCTGAGGGAGCCGCCGCGCCGGACTTGTGTCGTCGAAGAAGCCTGGCGGCGACCGAGGGATCCATAACATCGGCAGCGAAATGGCTGACCGTGTCGCGTCCGCGGCTATAGATCCTTCAGGCGCCGCCACGAATCAGCGCGCCATCGGACATGGAGCAGCGGCGCCTTCAGGATGACATTCAATCGCACAGCCGATCACCATCTCCAAAGTGAGGTCGGGATGCCGGGGAAGAGCTTCACGAGCGACCACTTTCCATCCACCGGGCTGCCGCTCTCGCCGGCGGTGCTCGGGGCGGGCGGCGCCGTGTATCTGAGCGGCCAGGTGGGGCAGGACCCCGCGACGGGGAAGCTTGCCGAGGGCGTGGCGGCGCAGACGGAGCAGGCGCTGCGCAACCTGCAGGCGGTGCTCGCCGCCGCCGGGAAGACGCTGGATGACGTCGTCCGCGTCGGCGTCTACCTGGCCGACCTGAGGGGCGACTTCGCGGCGATGAACGAGGTGTACGCGCGCTGGTTCGACGCGCCCTATCCGGCGCGCACCACCATCGGCGTGGCGGCGCTCCCGCTCGGCGCGGCGGTCGAGATCGACCTGGTCGCGCGATGACGGACGAGGCCGCGGCCGGGGCGTACGAGCGCCTGATCGTGCTCCTGAACGCGAACGGCGCCGACTATCGCCTGATCGACCACGCGCCGGAGGGACGCACCGAGGTGGTGAGCCCGCTGCGCGGCAACGCGCTGGCCGAGGCCGCCAAGTGCATCATTCTGATGGTGAAGCTGGGGAAGAAGACGACGCGCCACGTGCTGGCGGTGATCCCCGGCGACGCGCGGCTGGACTTGGGCGCGGTGAAGGCGCTGCTCGGCGCCACCTACGCCGCCTTCGCCAGCGCGGAGGTGGCGGAGGAGCTGGCGGGGAGCGTGGTGGGCACGGTGCTCCCCTTCGCCTTCGACCCGCGGCTGGAGCTGATCGCCGATCCCGCGCTGCTGCGGCACGACACGCTGTACTTCAACGCAGGCCACCTGGACCGCTCGATGGCGCTGCGCACGCGCGACTACGTCCGCATCGCCCGGCCGCGGATCGAGCGGATCGCCGAGCGGCGCCCCGCCTGACGGCGCGCCACATCATCCACGGAGGGAGACCATGCCGCACCGCTTCGTCATCGCCGACGTGTTCACCGAAAAGGCCTTCGGCGGCAACCAGCTCGCCGTGCTCCCCGACGGCCGCGGGCTCTCCGAGCGGGCGATGCAGTCGCTCGCCCGCGAGTTCAACTTCTCCGAGACGACCTTCGTCTTTCCGCCGGAGACGCCGGGGACGGACTTCCGCCTGCGCATCTTCACCCCCGCGAACGAGCTCCCCTTCGCCGGGCACCCGACGGTGGGGACGGCGTCGGTGCTCGCGCGGCTGGGGCTGGTGCCGCTGCAGAACGGCGCCGGGCGCGTTGTGTTCGGCGAGAACGTCGGCCCCGTCTCGGTCGATCTCCAGGTGGACGAGGCACGCGCCTTCGCGAGGCTGAGCCTGGAGGCGGAGGTGGAGGAGCCGGCGGACCGGCCGACGGTGCAGGAGGCTGCGGCGGTGCTGTCGCTCCCCGCGGAGGCGGTGCAGGAGGCGTGGTTCGCGAGCGTCGGCACCCCGTTCTGCTTCGTTCGCGTCGCGGACCGCGAGGCCGTCGACCGGGCGGCGGTGGACCGGGCGGCGTGGGCGCGGCACTTCGCCGGGGCGTTCTCGGACGCGCTCCACTTCTTCGCGGGCGACGTGTCGGCGGGGGGCCGGCTCTACGCGCGGATGATCGCGCCCAGCTTCGGGATCGAGGAGGACGCGGCGACGGGGGGAGCCGCCGCGACGATCGCCGGGAGCCTCGCGAACCGGCTGCCGGAGCGCGAGGGCGTCTTCACCTGGACCATCGACCAGGGGGTGAAGATGGGGCGTCCGAGCCTGCTGGAGGCATCGGCCGAAAAGCGGGACGGCCGCGCCGTGCGGGTGATGGCCGGCGGGTGCACGGTGCTGGTCGCGGAGGGGTCGATCACCGTCCCCGGCGGGATATGATCCGGTAAATCCGGGAGGTGCAACCACTTGTCAGGACGGGTAGAATCCGTTATCATTGTCGCAGCGTTGTACGGGCCGCCTGAACCTCGCGCGAGGGGACGGCGGACTCGCGGGGCCTGGGGCCCCACGGTGTCCACGCCCGCTGTCTAACCTGAAACGAAGGAGGTGATCCCTTGTCCAATACGACTGCTGTTCGCGACCTGACACGGGCAAGCGATCGCCGCATCGGCGCCTGAGCCGAGCAAAGAGGCGAACATCTCCGCGTTGGGCGGGTGCCACAGCGGCATCGCGTCAGGAAGCGGCAGACAAGAGCACCACCGGCCAAGCGGCCGGTGGTGCTTTTCTTATGCTCACGTCCCCGTTGTCGAAACAAGAGGTAGCAGTGTAAAGTAAGATCGGATACCCCAACGCATCAAAGAGACGCAAATGACCATCACACTGGACCTTCCGGACGACCTCGAGCGTGTGCTCATAGCCGAAGCGGCCCGCCTCGGCGTTCCGGTCAGCGAATACGCCGCGCGCCTTCTGGTGGAGAGCAAGGCGAGCAACGGTCAACCCGGATCGCCACGGGGGCGGACCTCGTCGCCTACTGGGAACGCGAGGGAATCATCGGCAGTCGGCCTGTTACCTTTGGTCATCGCAGCACGTAACTTCCGCCTGCGAAACTCAACGGAATCATTTTAGTGCTGTTAATCGGCATTACTTCACTTGAGCAATGCCTCTGTCTCCCAGACATGCCACCACGCAGTCTCTAAGATCGGGTTCAGCGACCATTCGACACCTCACCCGATGCGTGCTGTATTTGCATGGTACGGTGCGCGAGACATCGATTCAAGCGCCTTGACGTGTAGCAGTACTAATAGCATTACTTATTCGGTTTCCGGTTTCCTCTTCTCCTTTGATGAGGCCAAAGTGCGAGAGATCGTCCGCAGCAGTGTAACCATTAGCGTGCTTCGATCACTAGGTCCGAGGGTGGTCCTCTACGGCTTGGGGTTTGCGTTAATTATGCTGGTTTTGACTGGCAGGGATACGTTTTCACAACTCCTCGATCAAAGGATATCGCTATTATATACCGGAGTTACTTTAGTAGCTTTGGGCTTTTTAGTGGATGTTTGGCATCGAATGGAAATCCGCCTTGAGAGAAAGCTTGACGAGATCCAAGCCAATCAGGACGAAGTAGGTGACCGTGTCTTGTCTTCAGTAAAAGGAGAACGGAGCAACGTACGGGCAGGTATTGAGCGAGTGTACGAGAATACGAGTGTGGCAGCAATAGAAGTTCCTAAACTCGCTAAACAAACGAAGTACCAACTAGATATTCTCGGTATCTCACTTCGACAATTGATTCGTAGCGACCTATTCATAGCCTCGCTCGAAGAGCTACTAACCAAAGGTGTTCGCGTCCGTGTTCTCTTGCTTCATCCAAACTCTAAATTCCGCGCATATTCGCACGAACAACCTTACACTCCAGCCGAACAAAAAATGTATATCGATCGATGGCGCCGAGTTGCCGCACATCTCGCTCACCCCGATCATCAGATTGCCGTGCGCTTGTATGACAGTGTACCCACTGAGTTTCTTGTCATTGCTGATTCTACCGTAATTTTTTCAACATTTCTTCCTGTAACTGAATGGATTGACGTCCCATGCGTCCAAATTTCTGGTGGCAATAAGAGCCTTCGCTCTTCTTGGTGTGCCTATTTCGAGCATATTTACGCTTCTGCTTCCTCAGCCATAATCTAACCATGGAATCGTTTGACCTAATCAGAAAATGGGGTCTTTCAGCGCATCCATTTGGAACGGGTGATGCGAAAGACGAAGAAAACCTACAGGAAGTCTTCTTGGAACCCCCTTACTTCGGCGACATTCTCGGAGATCCGGCGAATCCAAAGTCAACGATTGTTCATGGACAGCGCGGAGATGGGAAGAGTGCAGCTCGTGAAATGATCTTCGCTGCCTTGAACGATCCTCGCTTCCGACGCATTATAGTTAATTATGACCGATTTGATCACTTCTCTCGCGAACAGGCTCGGAACGCGAATCTTGAATCCCACCTTATGCCGATTACATTCCATATTTTGAATCGCATTCTGCTTGATGGTGAGATTGATGCACATCCGTTTTCGGGGCTTTCCCAATCCGAAAGGGCCGATCTTACTTGGTTACTGTTACGATTCACTCCCAGTGATTTAAAAGACCAGTACGAGAGACGGCTTCAGGGAATTTATCACATAGCTTTCCCTTCGAAATCTAGTAAGCGATTTTTCCGCAAGACATTTGGGTCAATCGGCAGATATCTTAAGCGGAAACGGTTCGAAATGGAGCAATCCCATGATACTGCATCCGCTCCCGTCGAACTCGTCAAGGCTCTCCTGATCCTGATTAGTCCTAGAATTCCTATCTCGGGAAAGCTCGGCGATCGATCAGTTTTTGATTTGTTTGTTCGACTAAGAGATCTATCATTACGATTAGGGTATCGTGACATAGTCATTTTGATTGATAATTTAGATGAAGCAGAGTGTACCTCAGATGATCTTGAGTTAACCGCAACGCTTTTTCGTCCTCTGCTCGCTTCTCTACAGTTTTTGAAACTCGATAAAGTCGCTACCAAGTTGTTTATTCCATCAGACGTGCGGAACTTTATTGGTTCAGCTCTTCGCACCGATCGCCTGACGACACGTGTAATTGAATGGAGTGATCAAATGCTAGAACAGTTGGTCAACAAACGATTGATAGCACTCAGCGGTGGCCGCCTTACCTCACTTCAACCCTTGGTAGATAGCGATTATTGGTCGGAGTTTCATCGTGAACTATTTATCGCAGCGGCGAAGAATCCGCGAAACCTCATTCGTATATTGGGATATATAGTTGCAGAGATGTGTGAAATTTCTGAGCATCCGGATATAATTACTCGTGAAGCTTTTTCAATTGCGCGTAAGCACTTCTTGGACGAGCGTTTGAGCGAACCGGGCGCTGGAGCCTATTTGGAGCGAGTTGCCGCTGCTCGTGAGCAAATCCACTGATGACTCTCCTGTTAGGCACTCCTGCTAAACAAGCACTATCCTGGTGCATCGCCATCGTGCTTTCCGCCGTGCTGGCGATCGCGGCGGCGAGGCGGCGCGGGGCGGCGTTCTACGTGCTCAAGCCGCTCACGACGCTGCTGATCCTCGGTCTCCTGCTGACGCAGCCGTCGCCGCTCACTCCGTTCTACCGCCTGCTCGTCGCCGCGGGGCTCGTCTTCTCCCTCGCGGGCGACGTGCTGCTGATGCTGCCGCGCGAGCGGTTCGTCGGCGGGCTGGTGGCGTTTCTCCTCGCCCACCTGCTGTACATCCGCGCCTTCACCCTGGACGAGCTGCGGGTCACGTGGTGGATCGTGCTCCCGCTCGCCGCGTACGCCGCGGTGCTGCTGCGCATCCTCCTGCCGCACGTGCCGCGGAAGCTGAAGGCGCCGGTGGTGGTCTACGCGCTGGTGCTGCTGGGGATGGCGTGGGCGGCGGCGGAGCGGTGCGCGGCCGGATGGCCCGGTGGGACGCTCGCGGCGGCGGGCGCGGCGCTCTTCGTGGCGTCGGACTCTGCGCTTGCCATCAACCGCTTCGCCCGGCAGTTTCGCGGGGCCGACGCGGTGGTGCTGGGCACCTACTACGCCGCGCAGACGCTCATCGCCCTCTCCGCCGGGATCCTTGGAAGCATCCGCTGAGCTCGTCGTACGCTCCGCCTGGGTGGTGACGCCGGAGGGCACGGGCGCCGCGTCGGTGTGGGTGCGCGGCGGGCGCATCGCCGCGGTGCGCGCGTTCGGCGACGTGCCCGCGGGCGTGCCGGTGGTGGAGTGCGGCGACGAGGTGCTGATGCCGGGCCTCGTCGACACGCACGTCCACGTGAACGAGCCCGGCCGCGCGGAGTGGGAGGGGTGGGAGACGGCCACCCGCGCCGCCGCCGCCGGCGGGGTGACGACGATCGTGGAGATGCCGCTCAACAGCATCCCCGCCGTCACCGACGCGGCCGCGCTGCGGGCGAAGGCCCAGTCCACCGCCGGCAGGCTGCACGTCGACACCGGGTTCTGGGGCGGCGTGGTGCCGGGGAACGCGGACGAGCTCCCGGGGCTCTGGGAGGCCGGGGTGCTCGGCTTCAAGTGCTTCCTCTCCCCCTCCGGCGTCGACGAGTTCCCCAACGTCTCCGAGGCCGATCTGCGCGCGGCGATGCCGGTGCTCGCCCGCCTCGGCGCGCCGCTCCTGGTGCACGCGGAGTGGCCGGCGGCGCTCGACGCGGCGGCGGCCGGGCTCGGCGATGCCGACCCGCGCGCGTACGCCACCTACCTGGCGTCGCGCCCGCCGGAGGCCGAGATCGCCGCGGTGGAGCTGCTGGTGCGGCTGGCGCGCGAGTTCGGGACCCACGTGCACGTGGTGCACGTCTCCGCGGCGGAGGCGCTGCAGCCGCTGCACGCCGCGCGCGAGGAGGGGCTGCCGCTCACCGCCGAGACCTGCCCGCACTACCTGCACTTCGACGCGGAAGACGTTCCCGACGGCGCCACGGAGATGAAGTGCGCGCCGCCCATCCGCGGCGCCGCCAACCGCGAGGACCTGTGGACGGCGCTCGGGGCGGGGTGGATCGACCTGGTGGCCACCGACCACTCTCCCTGCCCGCCGGAGATGAAGCTGCGCGAGAGCGGCGACTTCCTGCGCGCGTGGGGCGGCATCGCGTCGCTGCAGCTCGGGGCGGCGGCCGTCTGGCGGAACGCGCGGGAACGCGGCTACACTCCCGCGCACCTGGCCGGGTGGATGTCGTCCGCGCCGGCGCGGCTCGCGGGGCTGCACGCGCGCAAGGGCGCCATCGCCCCCGGCTGCGACGCGGACCTGGCGGTGTTCGACCCCGACGCGGAGTTCCTGGTGGAGCCGTCGCGCCTCTTCCACCGCCACCCGCTCTCGCCGTACGTGGGCTCCGTGCTCCCCGGCGTGGTGACGCAGAGCTGGCTGCGCGGCGAGAAGGTGTTCGAGGCCGGCGAGATCCTCGGCGCGCCCACCGGCCGGGTGCTGCTGCGCGGCTCCGTCTGAAACGGCGAACGGCGGCTTCAACCCAGGGGCACGGAGACGCAGTGAGAGACGATCCGTTGAGCGACTTCACCCAGCTCGTCGACCTGGCGCAGGAGCGGCTCGGCGGCGCGGTGGTGGCGGCGAACGACGAGTTCTTCGCGCCCAAGGAGGCGCTGCTGAAGGCCGGGCCCGCCGAGTGGCGCGAGCACGAGTACACCGAGCGCGGCAAGTGGATGGATGGCTGGGAGACCCGCCGCCGCCGCGGCGAGGGGCACGACTGGGCGGTCGTCCGCCTGGGCGTTCCCGGCCTGGTGCACGGCGTGGTGGTCGACACGGCCTTCTTCCGCGGCAACTTCCCCGAGCACTGCTCCCTCGACGCCTGCGAGCTCCCCGGCGTCCCCACGCCCGCGGAGCTGGAGGCGGCGCCGTGGGCGGAGATCCTGTCGAAGTCCCCGCTTCTCGGCGACACACGCAACCACTTCCGCGTCGACCGGTCCCGGCGCTGGACGCACCTGCGGCTGAACATCTACCCCGACGGCGGGGTGGCGCGGCTGCGGGTGCACGGCGAGGCGCGGCCGGTCTTCCCCCGCTTCGTGCTGCAGGGCGGCGAGGTGGACCTGGCGGCGATGGAGAACGGGGGATGGGTGATGGCGTGCAGCGACATGTTCTTCGGCGACCGCCAGAACCTGATCCTCCCCGGCCGCTCGCGCTTCATGGGCGACGGATGGGAGACGAAGCGCCGCCGCGGCCCCGGGAACGACTGGACCATCGTGCGGCTGGCCGCGCCGGGCACGATCCACCGGGTGGAGATCGACACCGACCACTTCAAGGGGAACGCCCCCGACCGCTGCCGCATCGACGGGATCTTCGCGCCGAACGCGACGGTGGAGGGGCTGACCGGCGAGGGCGTCGGCTGGCGGCCGCTCCTCCCCGAGGCGAAGCTGCAGCCGCACGCCCGCCACCGCTGGGAGAGCGAGGCCGAAGACCGGGAGCCGTTCACGCACGTGCGGCTGAGCACCTACCCGGACGGCGGCGTGGCGCGGCTGCGGCTGTTCGGCACCCTGGCCGAGCCGCCACGGTGACGCTGCCGGAGCTGAACGCCCTTTCGCCAGCGGACGCGGAGGCGGCGTTCCTCACCTGCTGCGGCTGCACCCGCTGGGCGCGGGAGATGGCGGCGCGCCGCCCCTTCCGCGGCCAGGCCGAGGTGCACGCCGCCGCCGACGAGGTGTGGCGCGCGCTGGACCCGGCGGAGTGGGACGAGGCCTTCCGCGCGCACCCGCGTATCGGCGAGCGGAAGGCGGCGCCGTCGCAGGGCGCGCGGGCCGCGGCCTGGTCGTCGCAGGAGCAGGCGGGCGCCGCGGCGGCCGGCGAGGACGTCGCCGCCGCGCTCGCGGAGGGCAACCGCGCGTACGAGGCGCGCTTCGGCCGCATCTACATCGTCTGCGCCACGGGGAAGACGGCGGAGGAGATGCTGGCGATCCTCCGCGCGCGGCTGGCGAACGATCCGGAGACGGAACTGCGCGCCGCCGCCGCCGAGCAGGCGAAGATCACGCGGCTACGGCTGGAGAAGCTGCTGGCGGAGTGAGCGAACCGGTTGAGGCTGGTTGCGACGATGCGACTGAAGTCGCCGCTACAACAGCGCACAGTCCGCCTGCGCGGACTTCGAATGGAGGTTTCCGCGCGTGCTCCATCGGCCCGCGCCCGCGAAGTCCGCGAAGGCGGACTGCGTAAGGTTGTAGCGGCGAGTTTACTCGCATATTCACGCGCAAAACTCGCATATTCCCACGCAAAACTATCCTCCAATCCTGTCCCCCGATCCTATCCACCCCTCATCCCGAGCCACCACATGAGCGCCATCACCACGCACGTGCTCGACACTATGCGCGGCCTTCCGGCGATGGGGATCGCCGTGCTGCTGGAGCGCGCGGCCGAAGGCGGGATGGAGACCATCGCCAGCGGCGTCACCGACTCCGAGGGGCGCATCCGCCACCTCCTCCCCGAGGGGAAGGCGCTGGAGCCCGGCACCTACCGGCTGAGCTTCGACACCGGCGCCTACTTCACGCTCACCTCGGTGGAGGGGTTCTACCCCGAGGTGTCGGTGGTCTTCACCGCGCGCGAGGGGGAGACGCACTACCACGTGCCGCTGCTGCTGAGCCCGTACGGCTACTCCACCTACCGCGGGAGCTGAGGCCATGCCCGCCCGTCTCGGCGACAACAGCTACGGCAAGTCGCGCGTCCGCCTCTTCCGCGTCACCCGCGACGGCGAGCGCCACGACGTCTCCGACCTCACCGTCGACGTGGCCTTCGACGGGCGCTTCGAGGCCGTGCACCTGGAGGGCGACAACGCCGCCGTGCTCCCCACCGACACCATGCGCAACACCGTCTACGCGCTGGCGAAGCAGCACCCCGTGGAGCCGGTGGAGCGGTTCGGGCGCACGCTGGTGGAGCACTTCCTGGCCCACGGCGCCGAGGCGGAGCAGGTGCGCATCCGCATCGCGAAGCACGGCTGGGCGCGCATCGGCGCGGGCGGCGAGCCGCACCCGCACTCCTTCGTGCGCGCGTCCGGGGAGCGGCGGATGGCGTACGTCTCGGGGGACCGCGAGGCGGTGCGCTACGAGGCGGGGGTGGAGGAGGTCGAGGTGCTGAAGACCACGCGCTCCGCCTTCGAGGGGTACATCAGGGACGAGTACACCACCCTGCCCGAGACGAAGGACCGCATCTTCGCCACCGTCGTCTCCGCGCGCTGGGGGTACGAACGCGAGCCGGAGGACTTCGACGCCGCGTTCGACGCGGTCCGCGCGGCGCTGCTCGACACCTTCGCCGCGCACGACTCGAAGTCGGTGCAGCAGACGCTGTTCGCGATGGGAGCGGCGGCGCTGGAGGCGGCGCCGGAGGTGAGCGAGATCCGCCTGTCGCTCCCCAACCGCCACCACCTGCTCTTCGACATCGGGCGCTTCGGGCTGGAGAACCGCAACGAGGTCTTCGTGCCCACCACCGAGCCGTACGGGCTGATCGAGGCGACCATCGTCCGCGACGATTGAATCGGTTTGCTGATCACCCGTGCATCCTCGTCGACCGGACTCGCGCAACGATGTCGGCTCTGTCGTGCGACCGGCCTCGGAGACTGTGGATAAATCGTCTCCCCCTGACGTCATCCTGAGGCCGGCCACGCCCCATTTTCGTCCACGGGAGAGCCGGCCGGCCGAAGGATCTATAGCCGGTGAAGGCACTCAGCCGAGGAGACGCGCTGTCGAGCCTCGCGTTCCGGCTTCGGGGCGTTGCGCCGGCTCACGTGCTGCCGCGGTCATAGATCCTTCGGCCTGCGTGGGCTTTCGCAGGCGCGGTTGCAGCTAGACCGGCCTCAGGATGACGTTTCGGGGAGGTTCGCGGTTTTTCAAACGTCTCTTCGATCCCTCGACCACCGCCGGAGTCCAGCGTGGACTACGGTTTGGAGCGGCGGCTCCTCCGGGATGACATCCTTTGCATAACTCCAAATCGGCTATCGGTTTGAATCCCCCGTGGCAAACGGTACGTAGTCATGTGCCGCACGCTTGCGGAAACCGTGCGGCGGCGCCTATTTACGAGGCGTACCGCATCACCTTCCCCCTGACCACGAGACCCGCGATGGGCGTCTGGGACTTCGTCAAGAGCGAGCTGATCGACATCATCCAGTGGCTGGACGACTCCGGCGACACGATGGTGTGGCGGTTCGACGGGCACGACAACGAGATCAAGAACGGCGCGCAGCTCATCGTGCGCCCCGGCCAGGCCGCCGTGTTCGTGAACCAGGGGCAGGTGGCCGACGTGTTCGGCCCCGGGCGCCACGAGCTGGCCACGCAGAACCTCCCCATCCTCTCCACCCTCCTGGGGTGGAAGTACGGGTTCGACTCGCCCTTCAAGGCCGAGGTCTTCTTCGTCGCGACGAAGCAGTTCACCGACCAGAAGTGGGGCACCAAGGCGCCGATCATGATGCGCGACACCGAGTTCGGGATGGTGCGCATCCGCGCCTTCGGCACCTACGTGGTGCGCGTGGTGGAGCCGGCCAAGTTCATCGCCCAGATCGTCGGCACCAACGGCGTCTTCAAGACCGGCGACGTGGACGACCAGCTCCGCTCGCAGGTGACCTCGCGCTTCGTGGACGCGGTGGCCGAGAGCAAGATCCCGGTGCTCGACCTGGCCGCCAACTACGACGAGGTCGGCGCGCAGATCCGCAGCAAGATGGCGGCGGAGCTCAGCGAGTGGGGGATCGAGCTCACGCAGTTCGTGATCGAGAGCATCGCCCTCCCCGAAGAGGTGGAGAAGGCGCTCGACAAGCGGAGCAGCATGGGGGTGATCGGCGACCTGGGCCGCTACACGCAGTTCCAGACCGCCGAGTCGATCCCGATCGCGGCGGGGAACCCGGGAGGGCTGGCCGGCGCCGGGGTGGGGATGGGGATGGGATGGGCGATGGGGCAGCAGGTGGCGGGCGCGATGAGCGGGCAGGGCGCCACGCCCGCGGGTCCGCCGCCGCTCCCGGGGCAGGCCTCGTACTACATCGCCGTCGGCGGCCAGCAGAGCGGCCCGCACCCGATGGGCGAGCTCCCGCAGCGCGGTCTCACCCCCGAGACCCTGGTGTGGAAGCAGGGGATGGCCGCGTGGACGCCCGCCGGCCAGGTGGACGAGCTGGCCTCGCTCTTCTCCTCCGGCCCGCCGCCGCTGCCGCCGCAGTAAACAGCGGAACTCTCACAGAGGTCACGGAGGTCACGGA
>JBJMPM010000008.1:0-13915 GCA_045803205.1 Longimicrobiaceae bacterium | reverse complement strand
CTGCGCACGTCGCCCACGAAGATCCGCCCGCCCGGCCGCAGCGCCGCCGCCGCGCCCTCCAGCACCCGCAGCAGGTAGTCCAGGTCCGGGAAGTACTGCGCGACCGAGTTGACGACCACCAGGTCGAACTCCGCCCCCGCGTAGTCGTCCAGCCGGTCGGCCTCGCGCTCGGAGAGCGAGACCTGCGGCAGCCCCGCAGCGTGGCGGCGCACGTGCTCCAGCGCCACGCCCGAGAAGTCGGTCCCGTGGTAGGCCTGCGTGTGCGGCGCCACCCGGAAGAGCAGCAGCCCAGTCCCGCACCCGACCTCCAGCACGCGCTCCGGACGCAGCGCCAGGATGCGCTCCGCCGTGTGCTCGACCCACGCGCGCATCTCCTCGCGCGGGATCGGCTCGCCCGTGTAGCTGCTGTTCCACCCCTTCAGATGGAGGGTCGGGTCTTCTTCCCCCTCGTCCTGCGCGTAGGTGTCGTCGAAGAGCGTTTCCCACTCGGAGACCTGCTCCCTGCCGCCGCCGGCGGTCTCCACGCTGTCCGCGCCCGGGACCACGTAGGCGACCAGGCGCCTGTCCCCGGGAGCATCCTCCCGTGCCAGCACGACGGCCTCCCGGACGCCGGGCTGCCCGCGCAGCACGGCCTCCACCTCACCAGGCTCGATGCGGAAGCCGCGCACCTTGACCTGCTCATCGGCGCGCCCCAGGAACTCCAGGACGCCGTCCGCGCGCCAGCGGGCGCGGTCTCCCGTGCGATAGGCCCGCTCCGCCCCGGCGCCGACGAACTTCTCGGCGTTCAGCTCCGGCCGCCCGAGGTAGCCCCGCGCGACCCCTCCGCCCGAGATCCACACCTCCCCCGGGATACCCAGTGGTGCGAGCTCGCCGCGCGGGCCGCGGACGGCCAGGCGCACTCCCGGGAGGGGTCGCCCGAGCGGGTGTCCGGCGACCGCACCCTCCGCCGGCACGGCATACGTCGCGCAGATGATCGTCCCTTCGGTCGGCCCGTAGAGAACGCGCGTCTGGGCCGCCGGGAACAGCTCGCGCATGTCCTCCAGCAGGCCGGGTGGCACCGAGTCCCCGCCCACCAGCAGGAGCCGCAGCGAGGGAAGCATCCGCCCACCCCGCACTACCTCCACGACCTGCCGCATCAGCGCGGGAACGGCGTGCAGCACCGTCACGTCTCCCGCGGCCTCCAGCAGCGTCTCCGGGTCCCGCGCGACCTCGCGCGGGACGATCCGCACCGCGCCCCCGGTCAGGAGCGGCGTGACCAGCTCCAGCAGCGAGATGTCGAACGAGGTCGAGGCGAGCGCCGCCACCACGTCACCGGGGGCGAAGCCGAGTGTCTCGAGGCTGGCACGCAGGGTGTGGGTGAGCTGCGCGTGCTCGACCATCACCGCCTTGGGTGTGCCCGTGGACCCCGACGTGTAGATCAGGTAGGCGAGGTCGCCAGGCTGGACTTCCGCCGTCGCCGCGCCGCCCTCCTCCGCTCCCTCCGGGTCCTGGGGAGTGGAGATCCCGTCCAGCAGCACCACCTCCGCCTCCCGCTCCGGCAGCAGCCCGGCCAGCGCCGGCTCGGTGACCACCAGCTTCGCGCCCGAGTCGCCGAGCAGGAAGGACAGCCGCTCCGCCGGATGGGTGGGATCGAGCGGCAGGTAGACGCCGCCCGCCTTCCACACGGCCAGCGGCGCCACGAGCACGCCCGGGCCGCGCTCCAGGCACACGGCGACCGCCGTCCCGGTCCCCACGCCGAGGCCGCGCAGGCGCCGGGCGAGGCGCTCGGCGCGCGCGTCCAGCTCGGCGTAGGTGAGCGACTCTCCCGCGAACAGGACGGCCGCGGCCTCCGGCGTGCGGGCGGCCTGCGCCGCGAAGAGGCGGTGCACCGGGACGCCGCCCGCGTCCTCGCGGGCGGGACCGCTCCCGTACGCCAGGAGCGTCCGCGCCTCCTCCGCGGGCAGGATCGACAGGTGGGACAGGCGCTCCTCCGGCGAGGCGACGGCCGCGGCGAGCACGGCCCGGTACTGCGCCGCGAAGCGCTGCATGGTGGCGGCGTCGAACAGGTCGGTCCGGAAGCGCAGGCTCCCGGCCAGCTCCTCGCCCACCTCCGTGAGGTCCAGCTCCAGGTCGAAGCGCACCGTCCGGACCTCGCTCCCGAACGGCTCCCGCCGAAGGCCGGCGAGGGCGAGCCCCTCGCCGGAGTCCGCGTTCTGGAGCGCGAACATCACCTGGAAGAGCGGCGTGTGCGACAGGCCCCGCTCCGGAGCGACCTCCTCCACCAGCCGCTCGAACGGCAGCTCCTGGTGGGCGTATGCCCCCAGCGCCGTCTCCCGCACGCGGCGCACGAGCTCCTGGAACGCCGGGTCGCCGGAGAGGTCGATGCGCAATGCGAGCGTGTTGACGAAGAAGCCGATCAGCCCCTCCGTTCCCACCTGCGTGCGTCCCGCGATCGGCGACCCGACGACCATGTCCTCCTCCCCCGACCAGCGCGAGAGGAGCAGGTCGAAGGCGGCGTGCGTCACCATGTAGAGCGTCGCCCCTTCCCGCCGCGCGAGAGAGCGGAGCCCACGCGTGATCTCCGCGGGGATGCGGAACCCGTGTGCAGCGCCGCGCGAGCTCGCCACCGCGGGGCGCGGGCGGTCGGTCGGCAGCTCCAGCGCGGGGGGCGCGCCGCCCAGCCGCTCCCGCCACCAGTCGATCTCTCGGCGGAGCACCTCGCCCTGCAGCCAGCCGCGCTGCCACACGGCGAAGTCCGCGTACTGCACCGCCAGCGGCGGCAGCGGCGATGCCGGCCGTGCCGCGCCGGAGGGCCGCGAGAACCATTCGTAGAGGGTGAGCAGCTCGCGGAAGAGCACGCCCATGCTCCAGTCGTCGCTGACGATGTGGTGCATGGCCAGCAGCAGCACGTGCTCCTCGTCGGAGAGGCGCAGCAGCGTCGCGCGCAGCAGCGGACCGCGCTCCAGGTCGAACGGGCGCTCCGCGTCCTCCCGCGCCAGGCGGCGCGCCTCGTGCTCGCGCTCCTCCGGCGCGCGGCCGGTGAGGTCCAGCACCGGCAGGCGCGCGGGCACGGCCGGGTTGACGACCTGCACGGCGCCCTGCTCCACCGGGCGGAACGTGGTGCGCAGCGCCTCGTGCCGCTCTATCAACGCGCCCAGCGCCCACTCCAGCGCGGACGCGTCGAGGACCCCCCGCAGCCGGCTCGGCCAGGGCCCGTTGTAGCTGGTGTCCTCCGGCTCCATCTGGTGCAGGAACCAGAGCCGCTCCTGCGCGAAGGAGAGCGGCAGCGGCGCCTCCCGGGCCACGGGAACGAGCGGCGGGAGGACGGCACCCTCGCCCGCGCGCCGCTCCAGCTCGATCCGCGCCGCCAGCTCCGCGAGCGTCGGCGCCTCGAAGAGCGCCCGCAGCGGCAGCTCCACGGCGAGAACCTCGCGGATGCGCGAGACCACCCGCGTGCCCAGCAGCGAGTGCCCTCCCAGGTCGAAGAAGTGGTCGCGCCCGCCCACCCGCTCCGCGCCGAGCACCTCGGCCCAGATCGCGGCCACCGCCTGCTCCGTCTCGCCCACCGGAGCCTCGTACTCCCGGGCCGCATACGCATCGCCCCTGGGGGCAGGGAGCGCGTTGCGGTCGACCTTTCCGTTCGGCGTCAGCGGCAGCGCGTCCAGGCGCACGTACGCCGCCGGCACCATGTATTCGGGGAGCCGTTCCGAGAGATGCGCCCGCAGCGCCTCCGCCGACGCAACCTCGCCGCCGACCACGTACGCCACCAGCCGCTTCTCGCCCGGCGCATCCTCGCGCGCCAGGACCACCGCCTCGCGCACCTCCGGGTGCTCCGCGAGCCGCGCCTCGATCTCGCCCGGCTCGATGCGGAACCCGCGGATCTTCACCTGGAAGTCGGTCCGCCCCAGGAACTCCACCGACCCGTCCGCCAGCCACCGCACCCGGTCGCCGGTGCGGTAGAGCCGCGCCCCCGGCTGGTCCGAGAAGGGATCGGGGACGAAGCGCTCCGCCGTCAGCCCCGGCCGCCCCAGGTAGTCGCGCGCCACGCTGGCCCCGCCCAGGCACAGCTCCCCCGCAACACCCACTGGCGCCACCCTCCCCCCGGGCTCCACCACGTGGAGCGCGGCGTTCCCCAGCGGCCGCCCCACCATCTGCCGCGACGCCGCTTCCTCGCCCAGCCGGTGCGCGGCGCAGATGATCGCCGCCTCGGTGGGGCCGTACAGGACGTGGATCCCGGCCGCCGGGAACGCCGCCCGCATCTCCTCCAGCAGGTCGGGCGCGACCGCGTCGCCGCCCACGAAGGCGTGGCGCAGGGTGCCCAGCACGCCCCCGGGCCTGGCGCGCACCTCCTCCACGATGCGGCGCATCAGCGCCGGCACGGCGTGCAGCACGGTGCACCCGGCGAGAT
This sequence comes from Longimicrobiaceae bacterium, assembly GCA_045803205.1. Taxonomy (GTDB): domain Bacteria; phylum Gemmatimonadota; class Gemmatimonadetes; order Longimicrobiales; family Longimicrobiaceae; genus Longimicrobium. Next base: position 9,528 of record JBJMPM010000008.1, on the reverse strand, counting down.
CCGCCACCAGCCGCGGCACGTCCGGCACCCGCTCGCGCGGGACCAGCCGCACGGTGCCGCCGCCCAGCAGGGGGAGGAGCGTCTCGAACAGCCAGATGTCGAAGGCGAAGGAGGCGAGCGAGGGCACGCGGTCGCCGGCGCCGAGCCCGAACGCGTCGCGCGCAGCGGCCAGCGTGGCGCCGAGGCTCCCGTGCGGCACGCGCACACCCTTGGGACGGCCGGTGGAGCCGGAGGTGTAGATGACGTACGCCAGGTGCTCCGGCGTGAGCCCGCCGCGCCCCGGGTCCGTCGCGGAGAGCGAAGCCCACGCCGGCGCCGCGGCGTCCAGCTCGAGCACCGGGACGTCCGCGCTCTCCACCCGATCGCGCAGATGCGCCTGCACGAGCACCGCCGCCGGGGCGCTGTCGGCCAGCGTGTACGCCAGGCGCTCCGCCGGGTAGCCCGGGTCCAGCGGCACGTACGCGCCGCCCGCCTTGAGCACCCCCAGCACCCCCACCACCATCTCCAGGCTCCGCTCCACGCAGATCCCCACCCGCGCCTCCGGTCCCACGCCCAGGGCACGGAGGTGGTGCGCCAGCCGGTTCGCCCGCGCGTTCAGCTCCGCGTAGCTCAGCGCCTCGTCTTCGAAGACGAGCGCGGCCGCGTCCGGCGTGCGCGCCGCCTGCGCCGCGAACAGCTCGTGGAGGCACGCGTCGGGGGGGAGGTCGGCGTCGCGGGGGCGAAGCGCCGGATCAGCCAGCGCGGGCACGCGGATGGCTCCTGCGCTCGGGAGGGCTTCCTGTCCTTCGATCGTCGACATGCGGGGAAGAGCGAGACGGTGACGCGAAAGCGAGCAGGCTTCCGCGGGATCGAGAGCCGGACGGGACTTTCTTCGGATCTGGCCGTCGCCGTTGTTCCCCTTCTCCTCGGAAAAGGAGGGCAGGCTCGATCAGCGCGACCGGATCAGCGTCCGGTATGCGCCGTAGTGCATGCCACACATCGCGCATGCCCTGCGGAGAAACCGACGTCGGAGTCCCGTGATACTAACGTAATTTACCATTAAATGCTGCCTGCGGGAATATGTCCTCCGCGTTGCGGCCGAGGCCGCATCCTGCGCTGAAGAGGTGAGAAAATGGCGTGTACCCCGCGCGAAGCAGCCGGATGGCCCTTCGGACGGAAGCACACGCCATACATTCGATGGTGCCTGGATCCCTGCGAAGCCCCGGTGCACGAGGCGGGTCGCGCCGCCGGGCGTGCGGCGCTCAGGCCGCCGCGGTCTGCAGGGCTCGCCCCAGCCGCGACACGGCCTCGTCGATCATCTCCGGGGTGGAGTGCGAGAAGTTGAGGCGCATGCAGTTGCTCCCCGTGCGGCTGCCGTCCGCGGCGAAGGCGTGCCCGGGGACGAACGCCACCCTCTGCTCCAGCGCCACGCGCAGCACCTCGCCCGCATCGATCCCCTCCGGGAGCTCCACCCACACGAACACGCCGGCCGCGGGACGTCGCCAGCGCGCGCCGGCGGGAAAGTGCTTCTCCAGCGCCGCCAGCATCGCGTCGCGGCGCCGGCGGTACTCGCGGCGCAGCATGGACAGGTGGTCCGGCAGGTGCCCGCCCTCCAGGTACCGCGACGCCGCCCGCTGGGAGAAGGTGGCGGTGTTGATGTCGCTGGCCTCCTTCGAGATCGCCAGCAGCGGCACCAGGTGCTCCGGCACCACCAGCCACCCCAGCCGGAGCGCCGGCGCCAGCACCTTGGAGAACGACCCCACGTAGAACACCCACTCGCGCTCCAGCGCCCGGATCGGGTGCGCCGGGGGGCCGTCGTACGCCAGCAGGCCGTACGGGTCGTCCTCCACGACCGGCACGCCGTAGCGGCGCGCCAGCTCCGCCAGCCGCACCCGGTTCTCCTGCGGCATGCTGAGCGCCAGCGGGTTGTGCCCGTCCGGCACGGTGTAGATGAAGGCGGGGCGCGCCCCGCCGGCCAGCAGCGCCTCCACCGCGTCCACGTCCATCCCCGTCTCCGGGTCGGTGGGCACGGTCAGCAGCCGGGGCGAGAACGGCTCCACCGCCTGCTGGAAGCCCGTGTAGCACAGCGTTTCGGCGATGACCTCCCCGCCCGGCTCCAGCAGCAGCCGGGCGAGCAGGCTGAGCCCCTGCTGCGCCCCCGCGGTCAGGAACACCTGCTCCGGAGCGCACACCACCCCGCGCTGCGCCATCAGCGCCGCCACCTGCGCCTGCAGCGGCGCGTGCGGCGGCGAGTACTGCAGGGCGGCGGGGTTCTCGGAGAGCACCGCCGCCGAGGCGCGACCATACTCCGCGGCGGGGAACAGCTCCGGCGCGGGAAGCCCCAGCGCCAGCGAGATCGTGCCCGGGCGCGTGCCCACCGAGAGCATGGTCTGCAGCGCCGACGTGCCCGAGCGTTGCGCCCACTCCGCCAGCCGCAGCGAAGGGGCGCCGGTCGCGGTCTGGATCATCAGATGTTCCCGCGGCGTTCCTGCTCGCGCTCCACCGCCTCGAACAGCGCCTTGATGTTCCCCGAGCCGAAGCCGGTGGAGCCCTGCCGCTCGATCACCTCCACGAACATGGTGGGGCGAGCCTCGATGGGCTCGCTGAAGATCTGCAGCAGGCGCCCGTCGTCGTCCGAGTCCACCAGGATGCCCAGCTCCTGCAGCTCGGCCATCAGCGGCGGCTCGATGGCGCCCACGCGGCTCTCCAGCACCTCGTAGTAGGTGGGGGGGATGCGCAGGAACTTGACTCCGTTGTCGCGGATGGCGCGCACGGTGGCGCGGATGTCGTGCGACAGGAAGGCCACGTGCTGCGCGCCGGCGCCATGGTTGAAGTTCAGGTATTCCTGCACCTGGCTCTTGGTGCCGTTGTGGGCGGGCTCCACGATGGGGAACTTGATCTTTCCCGAGGCGTCTTCCACCACCTTGCTGTTCATGGCGCTGTGCTTGGTCCAGACCATCTCCTGGTGGGACTGGTGGAAGCCCAGCACGCTCTTGTAGAACTCGATCCACTCGTCCAGCAGCCCCTGCTCCATGCTCACGGCCACATGGTCCACCTCCACGAATCCGGTGGGGATGGTCTTGGGCGCGTCGGTGATGGCCTCGAAGCCGGGGAAGAGGGAGCCCGCGTAGCCTTGGCGCTCCACCAGCGAGTGCACGGTGTCGCCCGGGGCGCCGATGGTGGCGCGCACCACGCGGCCCTGGTCGTCCTCGTGCACGTGCGGCTCGGCGACCGGGCGGGCGCCGCGGCGCACCGCGGTCTGGAAGGCGGAGTCCACGTCCTTGACCCGGAACGCCACGTCCTTCACGCCGTCGCCGTGCAGCGCCGCGTGCCGGGCGATCGGCGAGTCGGGGTCCAGCCCGCTGGTGAGCACCAGGCGGACGTCGCCCTGCTCCATGACGATCGAGAGCCGGTCGCGCATGCCGGTCTCCAGCCCCGCTCGCGCCACCGGTCGGAACCCGAACATGGTGCGATAGAAGTGCGCCGCCTGGTAGGCATTGCCCACGTACAGCTCCACGTGGTCGATGCCCTCCAGCTGCAGCGCGCTCTGGATGGCGGGGACCTTGATGACTTCCGGCTCGAGCGTTGCCATACCGCCTCCGTTGACAGGTAGATGAGCGTGCACGCGCGCCGCGAGCAGGCTCGCCCTCCGCCGCGGCGCTGTCGCGCGGCGCTCGGACAGCGTGCCCGGTGGGACCTCGCGGAGAAACGTGTGCGCGTACCGGCGTGCCGGGATTCCGGCGGCGGGATCGGCGCGCCGCGGCAGTGGAAGATGCCCTTACGTGATCCGCCAGAATCCGTGATAACGTACTCTAACGAATTCGTTTCCCCCTCGTCAACCCGACACCCTGCCTCCGGGGACGGACCGCGGGTGAGCCGATCGCACCGGAATGCCGCTGTCACAGGCGTTTTCGAGCGCCTGTGAACCTGGTGGCCGAAAGCACGCGGGTCCCGGCGGGAACGGTCGGGACCCGCGGCACGGGGCGATCCGGGCAGGGTCCACGCTGCGGCCCGGCCGGAGAACACCACCTTTGGGGACGCCGGCAAGACGCGGGAAGAGGAGTGGTCCTCGATCCAGCCGGCAAGCGGTTGACGAATGCTCGACCGTCGTGTAACTGATTAACTGTCCTGGAACGTAATCCCACCTTGCTCCCCTGTACGCCGCTCGCGCGTCTCCGGCGGACGTGTGCACGGGCCGATCGCCGTGGCCGCCGGCCGGCGGGAGGCTCCGCGCGCTCCGGCCCGCCGGGCGCTCCAGGGTGGCGGCGGGACCGGAGAGAACGAGAGTGAACGTGACCGCAGTGCCAGAGTTCCCGCCCGCGACGGCGGAGAAGACGTTCGAGCCCGGGGTGCTGCGCGAGTTCTCCTCCCGCGTGCTGCAGACGTTCGGGGTGCCGGCGGAGGACGCGGAGCTGGCGGCGGGCGTGCTGAGCAGCGCGGACCTGCGCGGCATCGACACGCACGGGGTGGCCCGGCTGCCGCAGTACGTGGAGATGCTCGCGCAGGGGCGCATCAACCCGCGCCCGCGCATCCGGACGGTCCGGGAAACGCCCGCCACGGCCACGGTGGACGGAGACAACGGGCTGGGGCTGGTGGTGGGCCCGCGCGCCAACGAGCTGGCGATGGAGAAGGCGGAGCGGGTGGGGACCGGGTGGGTGGCCGTGGGGAACAGCAACCACTTCGGAGCGGGCGAGTACTACCCGCTGCAGGCGCTCCCCCGCGGCCTGGTCGGCTGGGCGATGACCAACTCGCCGCCGCAGGTGGCGCCGCTGTGGGGCGCCGAGAAGATGCTGGGGACCAACCCCCTGGCGATCGCGTTCCCCGCGCTGGAGGAGCCGCCGGTGGTCATCGACCTCACCACCAGCGCATTCGCCTTCGGCAAGGTGGAGGACGCGGCGCGCCGGGGGACCTCCATCCCGGAAGGGTGCGCCATCGACCGCGACGGCCGGATGACCACCGATCCGCACGCGATGCTGAACGGAGGCGCGCTCCTTCCGCTGGGGTCCGACCGCGAGCGCGGCGCGCACAAGGGGTACTGCCTGGGGGCGATGGTGGACCTGCTCTGCGGACCCCTGGGGGGTGCGAGCTGGGGGCCCTTCGCGCCGCCCTTCCCCGCGCACCTGCCGCCGCCGGCGCGGACCGTGGGAAAGGGGGTGGGGCACCTGTTCGGCGCGTTCCAGGTGGCCGCGTTCGCCGATCCGGCGGAGTTCGGACGCCAGGTGGACGACTGGATCCGCACGCTCCGGGCGACCCGGCCCGCCGCGGGCACCTCGGGCCCCATGATCCCCGGTGATCCCAACCGCCGCGCGGAAGAGGTGCGGCGGCGGGAGGGAATCCCCGTCATCGGGCCGGTGGTGGAGGCGCTGGAGCGCGTCGCCCGGCAGACCGGCGTCCCCCTCGGCTGAGGGGCAGGTCACACGAAGCCGCGGCCGCATCGGGCGAGATCCGGAAAAAGGGTTCTTCGTCGATTGGGTTGCAGCCTGTCTCTCACACTCGCACCGATCCCGTCGACGAGTGACCGCAGGCGGCGCTCGCGCGTCTGCCGGAGGCGCGGTACTCATGGCGTGTTCCACATCCCCTGATCGAATCAGTTGACGATCTTCGCCCGGGACGTGACGCGTCGGGCCAGCACCGGGGGCTTCCCGCGCTGCGGGGAGATCGATGCGGGTCGGGCATCGTCAACGGATTCGATCAGATGGAGCTCGCCTCGGCACCGCGACGCCACCGGGGCAGGGTGCCTGGAAAAAAATTTCGAAAACTCATCACATTCCGAAGTGCCCTCTACCCGCCGCTTCAGCTCGCTGAACCGCAGCGTGGGCTGCCGATCCGCCCCGCGCTCCTTGCGCCGGCCGGCCGGCGCGCCCGTCCGGGACGAGACGTGTGCATGCCCGACTGGAATGTCCAGCCGGGCATGCGTACTTTCACGCCCGCGTGCCCGGCGCTGAATCGCGATGGCATCGAAGTGGCCGTGGACGGCTGCCGCGCCCGGTCCGCGAGAACCCGTACCGCAACCAGGATTACGTTCATTGCTCACGCCCGACGAGATCATCAGGGACTACCGCATCGCCTTTCGCAGCCGCCAGGTAAGCACGCTCGCGGTCGGCGAGGTGATGCTCGGCCGCGCCATGTTCGGCATCTTCGGCGACGGCAAGGAGGTGGCGCAGGTGGCGCTCGCCCGGGCGTTCCGCCCCGGCGACGTGCGCGCCGGCTACTATCGCGACCAGACCCTCATGTTCGCGCTGGGGCTGCTGGACGTGCAGCAGTTCTTCGCGCAGCTCTACGCGCACACCGACATCGAAGCCGACCCCGCCTCGGGCGGGCGCGGGATGAACGCCCACTTCGCCACGCGCATGCTGGACGACGAGGGGCGCTGGCTTCCGCTCACGGAGGGCTGCCACTCCTCCGCCGACATCTCCCCCACCGGGGGACAGATGCCCCGGCTGCTGGGGATGGCGTGGGCCTCCAGCCTTTACCGCAACCTGGAGGAGCTGCACCCGTTCACCGACTTCTCGCGGGGCGGCGACGAGGTGGCGTTCGGCACCATCGGCAACGCGTCGTGCGCCGAGGGCGTGTTCTGGGAGGCGATGAACGCCGCGGGCGTGCTTCAGGTGCCCATGCTCATGTCCGTGTGGGACGACGGGTACGGCATCTCCGTTCCCAACGAGATCCAGGTGGCCAAGGGGAGCATCTCGGAGCTGCTGGAGGGCTTCCGCGGCACCCCCGTGAACCCCGGGGGCTTCGAGATCGAGGTGGTGAAGGGGTGGGACTACCCCGCCCTGGTGGAGACCTACCAGCGCGTGACGGAGATCGTCCGCCGCGACCACGTTCCCGCGCTGGTGCACGTGGTGGAGCTCACGCAGCCGCAGGGGCACTCCACCTCCGGCAGCCACACGCGCTACAAGTCGGCCGAGCGCCTGCAGTGGGAGCGCGAGCACGACGCGCTGCCGCGCATGCGGGCCTGGATCGTGGAGGAGGGGATGGCCACGGCCGATGAGCTGGACGCGCTGGAGAAGGAGGAGGTGCAGCACGTCCGCGCCGCGCGCGACGCCGCGTGGCAGGCGTACCAGTCGCCGATCGACCAGGAGGCCGAGGCGCTGGCGGCGACCATCGAGGGCGCGCTGGCCCGGGCGGGCGAGGCGCGCGCGCGGCTCGAGGCGGAGCGTGACGACCTGCGCCGCCGCAAGGCGCCGCTCCGGCGCGACCTGGCGGCGGCGGCGCACCGGGCCCTGGTGGCCGCGCGGGGGACGCCGGCCGCGGAGCCTCTCCTGCGCTGGCGGCGCGAGCAGGAAGCGGAGATGGCGCAGCGCTACCACACGCACCTCCTCTCCGAGTCCGACGAGGCGGCCACGAACGTTCCCGTGCTGCCGCCCGCGTACACGGCCGACTCGGTGGAGGTGGACGGCTACAAGGTGCTCAACGCCTGCTTCGACGCGGCGCTGAAGCGCGACCCGCGGGTGATCGCGTTCGGCGAGGACGTGGGGCGGCTGGGCGACGTGAACCAGGGGTTCGTCGACCTCCAGGCGCGCTACGGCACCCTGCGCGTGGGCGACACGGGGATCCGCGAGGCCACCATCATGGGGCAGGCGATCGGGATGGCGCTCCGGGGGCTGCGGCCCATCGCGGAGATCCAGTACCTCGACTACCTGCTCTACGGCCTGCAGATCCTTTCCGACGACCTGGCGACGCTGCGCTACCGCACGGCCGGCGGGCAGAAGGCGCCCGTCATCATCCGCACGCGCGGGCACCGGCTGGTGGGCGTGTGGCACTCCGGCTCGCCGATGGCGATGATGCTGGGGGCGCTGCGGGGAATGCACGTCCTCGTGCCGCGCGACATGACCCGGGCGGCGGGCTTCTACAACACGCTCCTGCGCTCGGACGACCCGGCCGTGGTGGTCGAGGTGCTGAACGGGTACCGCGTGAAGGAGCGGCTTCCCGCCAACGTCGGCACCTTCACCCTGCCGCTGGGGGTGGTGGAGGTGCTGCGCGAGGGGACGGACTGCACGGTGGTCACCTACGGCGCGTGCTGCGCCATCGCCATGGAGGCCGCGGCGGCGCTGGAGTCGGTGGGGATCAGCACGGAGGTGATCGACGTGCAGTCGCTGCTGCCGTTCGACGTGGACGGCGCCATCGTCCGCTCGCTCCAGAAGACCAGCAAGGTGCTCTTCCTGGACGAGGACGTGCCCGGCGGCGCCACCGCGTACATGATGCAGGAGGTGGTGGAGCGGCAGGGCGGGTTCCACTGGCTCGACGCGGCCCCGCGCACCCTGGCGGCGGCGGCGCACCGCGCGGCCTACGGGCGGGACGGCGACTACTGGTCCAAGCCCAACGTGGAGACCGTCTTCGACGCGGTCTACGAGATCGTCTCCGAGACGGCGCCTTCGCGCTTTCCCTCGCTCGCCTGAACGGAAAACCACGGCCGCTCACGCGAGGAGAACGGAACGGTCCCGCGGGAGCCGCCCCCGGCGCGTCGTGCGCTGGGGGCGGCCCCGGCATTCGCGCCGTGCACCTGGCGTGCGTCCAGCGTCAGCCCGTGAGCGCGAGCGAAATCTCCTCCCGCACCCACGCGTCCTCCTCCACCTCCGCGCGTCCGGCCAGCGCCAGCCGCGCCGCCTCCGTGCCGATGCGGCCCAGCGCCCACGCCGCGTGCCCGCGCACCAGCGGCTCGTCGTCATTCACGAGCCTCATACCCAATCCGCCTGCACACCTGGTGTTGAACGCACCTCAAACAAACGACGTCATCCTGAGGCCGGCCATGCTGTAACCATCGTCTGCGGAATAATTTGCAGGCCGAAGGATCTATAACCGCGTCAGCACGTGAGTCGGTGAGATGCGCCAACGCTATCCCCGGATCTGGTATCAGCCCCCGCCTGCGGCGGACGCGCGGAGCGCGTGGAAGATCGCCGCTCCCACCACCTCCACGTTCCCCCTGTTCCACATGGTGTGGTGCGTACCCGGAACGCGCACCAGCCGGAACGGAGCGCCCCCCGGCAGGTCCTGCCAGCCGAGGCGTGGGTTTTCCGCCGTGGCGTCGTCGCTGGCGAAGAGATAGGCGGGGAGCGGGAGCGGCCCGGGGACGTACTCCGCATGGCTGCGCTTGAGGAGGGCGATCCGGTTGTCCACCTGCTCGGCCCGGGCCAGGGTGACCGTTTCGGGAAGGAGCCCCCGCGCCTTGCACGCGGCGATGAAGGCCGGCAGCTCCTGGCCTTCGGTATCCTCCCTCAGCGCCTGGAGCGCCTCGAGGGTCGCCGGCGTCACGCCGCTGTCCCAGATCAGCTGCTCCAGCACCGTGAGCTTCCGCACCCACGGCGAGTACTGGTCCTGCACGACGGCCGGGTGGGAGGCGTCCAGCAGCCCGACGAACTCCACCGCCCGTCCCGTCGCGACCAGCCGTTCGGCCACCGCGTAGGCGAAGACCCCGCCCGCCGACCACCCCGCCAGGCGATACGGCCCCTCCGGCTGCACCTTCGTGATCATCCGCACCAGCCGGGTCACCAGGTCGTCGATGGAGCCGAGCTCGTCCGTGTCGTTGAGCGGCCCCGGCAGGGCGTA
>JBJMPM010000401.1:0-20101 GCA_045803205.1 Longimicrobiaceae bacterium | reverse complement strand
GAAGCCACGGCCTCACGTTCACACGCAGGAAAAGCCAGGCATCGACGAGGGCCGGCGTGGACGCGTCGATGGTGCGGGCTTCCGCGGCGGGCTCCTGCGCATTCCTCGGCCAGATCCTCACGGCCCTGCCGTCTGCAGCGCTGACGCCAGGACCCGTGTGGCCGGGCCTCAGGATGACACCCCGGGTGCCGCGGAATGTGTGCGTTCAGCCACACCCTCCGAGGGACGTCATCGGGGGACCACGTTCTGAGCACTCTCTCAGGGGGCGAGGCGTGCGGGGCGGTCGAGCCTGCCGGTCACGGAGAGCCAGCGGAGGCGCCATACGCGCCACACCGCCTCGCGCACGATGGACTTGCTCATCTTGCTCTCGCCCACGTCGCGGTCCACGAACATGATGGGGATCTCGCCCAGCCGGAACCCCTTCTTCCAGGCGCGGAAGCTCATCTCGATCTGGAAGGAGTAGCCGTTGCTCTCCACCCGGTCCAGGTCGATGGCCGCCAGCACCTCGCGGCGGAAGCACTTGAAGCCGCCGGTGAGGTCGGCGATGGGGAGCCCGGTGACCTTGCGGGCGTAGACGTTGGCGAAGTAGCTGAGCAGCAGCCGCCCGATCGGCCAGTTCACCACCGTCACCCGGCCGTGCAGGTAGCGCGAGCCCAGCACCACGTCGTAGCTCTCGACGGCCTCGAGGAACTTGGGGAGGTGCTGGGGATCGTGCGAGAAGTCGGCGTCCATCTCGAAGAGCACGTCGTAGCCGCGCTCCAGCCCCCAGCGGAAGCCGGCCAGGTACGCCTTCCCCAGCCCCTCCTTGAGCGTGCGGTGCAGCACGTGGACGCGCTTCTCCCCGGCGGCGATCTCGTCGGCGAGCTCGCCCGTGCCGTCGGGGGAGCCGTCGTCCACCACCAGGATCTCCAGGCGCTCGTCGCGGGAGAGGATGGAGGGGACGAGGCGGGGGAGGTTCTCGCGCTCGTTGTACGTCGGGACGATGACGAGGGCGCGCTCCAGGGCTGTCGTCACCGCCGGTCCGCGTGCTTGTGAGGGGTGGATGGGGGGCCGTATCTTGGGCCAGACGCTCAACATATCCCGCACGTACCTCCGCGACAAGTGAAGGTCCTGTACCTGGTCACGGCCTATCCCCGCGACCCCGGCGACGTGATCACGCCCTGGCTGGTGGAGACCATCCGGCGGCTGCGGTCGCGCGGCGTGGAGGTGGAGGTGCTCGCTCCCGCCTACCGCGGGCTGCATGACCAGGTGGTCGACGGGGTGCGCGTGCACCGCTTCCGCTACGCGCCCCGCGGCTGGGAGACGCTCACCCACGACCAGACGGCGCCGGACCGGATCCGCGAGCGCCCCTGGTTCCTGGGGCTCGTTCCCGGCTACCTGGCCGCGGGCTCCCGCGCGGCGGCCCGCGTGGCCCGGGAGGGCGGCTTCGACGTGCTGCACGCCTTCTGGCCGATCCCGCAGGGCGTGCCGGGGTTGCACGCGAAGCGCAGGACGGGGCTCCCGCTGGTCTCCACCTTCTTCGGGGTGGAGCTCACCTGGATGGAGCGGCAGTTCCCCTTCCTGGCCCCGCTGCTGCGCCGCATCGTGCGCGGCTCCGACGCGGTGACGGCCATCAGCAGCTACACCGCCGGCCGCCTGGCGCGCCAGGTGCCCGGCGTCGAGCCCGCCATCATCCCCTTCGGCGCCGCGGTCGACGCGCCGCCCGAGCCCCCGCCGTACACGTACGACGGCGCGCGGCCCTTCGAGCTCCTCTTCGTCGGCCGGCTGGTGGAGCGGAAGGGGGTGCACCTGCTGCTGGACGCGCTCGCGAGCCTTCCCGCGGCGCGGCGGCCGGTGCTGCACGTGGTCGGCGACGGGCCGGACCGGGCGAAGCTCGAGGAGCAGGCGGCGCGGCTGGGCCTGGGCGCCGGCGCGGCGTTCCACGGCTTCGTGCCGAAGGAGGAGCTGCAGCGCCGCCTCTCGACCTGCGACGCCTTCGTCCTCCCCGCCGTGGTGGACGCGAAGGGCGACACGGAGGGGCTGGGCGTGGTGCTGATCGAGGCGATGAGCTACGCGCGCCCCGTGATCGCCAGCGCGGCGGGCGGCATCGTCGACATCGTGCGCGACGGGCGCAACGGCTTCCTCGTGCCCCCGGGCGACGCGGCGGCGCTCGCCGGCGCCATCGGGCGGATGATGGACGACCCCGCGGCCGCGCGTCGGCTCGGGCTGAACGGGCGCGAGGACGTGGAGGCGGGCTTCTCCTGGGACGCGATCGCCGACCGCCTGGCCGCCATCTACCACGCCGTGGCGAAGTGAACGGCGGCTCACGCAGAGACGCAGAGGCGCGGAGAGAGGACGGGAGAGGAATGGACGGACGAGAGGATTCGCCGCCGGCGGAGGAGGCGCACAGGCCCGCGGACTGGGAGAACTTCCGCGTGGAGACGATCTCGGCGGCCACGTTCGTCAAGCGCAACGTGATCCACTGGGACCTGATCCGCGCGGTGCTCAAGCGGGCGCGCGGCGGCGGCGTGCTGGAGGTGGGCGTGGGGAGCGGGGCGCAGAGCGCGCTCCTTTCGCGCTGGGTGCGGCCGGTGGTGACCATCGACAACGACCGGCGGATCATGGAGGCCGCGGGCCCGAACCTCCGGCGCTTCGGCCCCAGGACCACGCGCGTGCTGGCGGACGCCTTCCGCATGCCCTTCCGCGACCGCGCCTACGGCGTCTCGCTCTCGCAGGGGCTGATGGAGCACTTCGACGACGACGGGATCGCGGGGCTGGTGCGCGAGCAGCTCCGCGTCTGCCGCTCCGTCGTCTTCAGCATTCCCTCGGACCGCTACCCACGGCAGGACGTGGGGAACGAGCGGCTGATGCCGCCCGAGCGCTGGCGCGCCATCGTGGAGCGCGCCGCCGGGCCGGGGTACGCGGTGAAGGCGCGCTACTACCGCGGCGACCTGGAGGCGCTCAAGTACTCGGTGCTCGCGCGGCGCTGGCTGGGCTCCTTCAGCGTGCTGGTGAGCGTCGATCCCGCGGCCTGACAAAATCGTCTCACGCAGAGACACGGAGGCGCGGAGAAAGCCGCGGCTCTCCCTGCGCCTCCGTGTCTCCGCGTGATGACGCTTTTACCTGCGCCTGCCAGGTGACTTGCTTCTCACCATTGCGCCGTCCATGCCCCGGTGATGGTCTCCCCGTTGCGGGACCACACGACCACGCCATTGCTCACCGTGCTGCCGACGGCCGTGCCGGTGTAGACCGCGTGCATCCCGACCGACGTTCCCGAGGGATCGTCGCGGACGAAGACCACGTCGCTGCCGCCGAACTCGGTGGCGCGGATGGTGGCGTGCGAGCCCTGCGTCCAGTCGGCCACGTAGGTGCTGCCGCTGCTGAGCTTCCAGTCGGCGCAGAGGGTGGCGGTGTTGGTTTCGCAGACGTGGATGGTGGCCGGCAGGTCGGGGTCGGTCGTGCCCTTGCACGCGGGCACGGCGGCGAGCAGGAGCGCGGCCGCACAGGCGCGCGCCAGGTTGCGATGATGCATGCGAAGCTCGGTAGAGGTGTGTCGGAGAGTTCCCGGAAAGAAGAACGTTTGTAGCGGGTGAATGATAACAGCCATTGTGCGGACTGTCACCGGTGCCGCTCCCGCGCGGTTGCACGCCCGCGCGCGCGAGGGTTATACTCGGCACCCCGCCGCCCGCGCCTTTCCTCTCCCCAGCACGATGGTGCCGCGTTGCGCCTGAGGGTGTTGCACGTCATCTACGACGACCCGCGGAACCCGTGGGTGGCCGGCGGCGGCGCGGTGCGCGTGCTGGAGCTCTACCGCCGGCTGACGGACCGGGTCGACGCCACCGTGGCCACCGGGAGCTTTCCCGGCGCGCACGACGAGACCATCGACGGCGTGCGCTACCTGCGCCTGGGCGCGCGCGGGCCCTACGCCTGGAGCCGCGCGAGCTACGCGGCCGCGGCCAACCGGCTGCTGCGCAGGGCGGCGTACGACGCGGCGGTCTTCGACTTCTCGTCGTACACCCCCATCCTGATGCCGCGAAACCGTCCCTGCGGCATCACCGTACACCACCTCACCGGGCCGACGGCGCGGGAGCGCTGGGGCCCGGTGCTGGCCCCCGCCCTCTCCGCGCTGGAGCGCGCGATGCTGCGGCGCGCCCGGCGCATCACCGCCACGTCGACGGCCACCTTCGAACTGCTGCGCGGGATCCTCGGCCCCGGGGTGCCCATCGACCTTGTGTACGCGGGCGTCCCCGGCGAGCTTTTCGACCTGCCGCGCCGCCCCGAGGGGTACCTGCTCTACTTCGGCCGCCTGGACGTGATCCAGAAGGGGCTCGACACCCTCCTGCAGGCAGTCGCGCTCCTGGCCGAGAAACGGCCCGAGGTGGAGCTGCGCATCGCCGGGCGCGGAAAGGACATGGAACGCGTGCGCTCGATGGCGGACGAGCTGGGCGTGGCCGGCAGCGTGCGCCTCCTCGGCCCCGTGGACGAGGCGGAGCGGCAGCGGCTCTTCGCGGGCGCGGCGGTGCAGCTCATGCCCTCGCGCTTCGAGGGGTTCGGGATGGTGGCGGCCGAGGCGATGGCCGCCGGCGTCCCCCTGGTGGCCGCCGCGGCGGGTTCGCTCCCCGAGGTGGTCGACGCCCCCCGCGGCGGCGTGCTCGTCCCCCCCGCCGACGCGCGGGCGCTGGCGGACGCGGTGGACCGGCTGCTCGCCGACCCGCCGGCGCGCGAGGCGCTCTCCGCCTCGGCCCGCGCCTCGGCCGAGCGCTTCCGCTGGGAGAAGGTGGCCGAGGACCACTTCGCCTTCCTGCAGCGCCTCGCTGCGACGGGGTGACCCGACGGCGCCTCGGGCAGAGACGCAGGGCCACCGGGAGAAATTCCCCTTTCCGCTTCGACCGTGACGCGAAAGACTGCCACCGCCGGCGCCGCGGCCGAGCCGGCCCCGGAGGGATGAGGCGGCTCCCGCCCGCCTGGAAGAAGGCCGCCGCCGTGCTCATCGTGGCGGCGGCGGCGTACTTCCTGTTCCGCACCATCCAAGGGAACTGGCGGCAGATCCGCGGCTATCCCTGGCACGTGGACCCGCTGCTGCTGGGCGCGAGCATCGCCCTGCTGGTGGGGATGCTGGCGTGGGGGGTGTTCGTCTGGAGCCGCGTGCTGACCCGCTTCGAGCATGCGCCGGTGCGGCTCTCCACGCTGTGGCGGATCTGGTTCCTCTCCAACCTCGCGCGCTACATCCCCGGCTCCGTCTTCGCGCTGGTGACGGCCGCGCAACTCAGCCGCGCGGCCGGGCTCTCGGCGGCGGTGATGCTCACCTCGCTGCTGGTGCACACCTCGCTCACGCTGGTGGCGGCGGTGGTGATGTCGGCGTGGACGCTCGCGCCGAGCCTCTTCCCCGCCCTGCCGGGGCGGTGGATCGCGTCGGCGGTGACGGCGGCCGCGGTGCTCATCGTCCATCCGCGGGTGCTGAACGCGATCATCGGCGCCATCCCGCGGCTGCTCAAGCGCGGCGTGATCGGCTGGAACGGCTCCTGGCTCGACGGGATCCTGGTGCTGGTGCTCGGCTCGGTGAGCTGGAGCATCTACGGCGTCGCCTACTACCTGTTCGTGCGCTCGCTCGGCCCGGTCCCGGCGACGGCCATTCCCCTGCTGACCGGGGTGAACGCGCTCGCCTTCGTGGCCGGCGTGCTCACGCCGCTCCCCGGCGGCCTGGGCGCGCGCGAGGCGGCGATGCAGCGGCTCCTCCTGCAACTGCTGCCGGCGGGCGTGGCGGGGGTGATCTCCATCGCCGCGCGGCTCTGGAGCGTGACCGCGGAGCTGATCGGCGGCGCGCTGGTGCTGGCGTTCACGCGCGGCGGGCTGCAGGCCGTCGTAGCGCCGGACGCGGCCCCGGCGGACCCGTAGCGCGCGCGCGACGGCCCTCGTTACATTGCGCCCCTCCTTTCCAATTCGGACGGGGATGGACGGACAATCATCGGTGGACTCACATGCTCGAAGAGCTGAAGAACAGGCTGGGCGAGGAGATCGAGCGGCTGACGCACGAGCTGCAGGTCACCCTTCCGAAGGCGATCCAGAAGGCGGTGGAGCACGGCGACCTGCGTGAGAACAGCGAGTACAAGAGCGCGCTGGAGCGGCAGCAGTTCGTGCAGGCACGGCTGAACCACCTCACCAGGCGCTACGGGGAGCTGTCGAAGATCGATCTCTCCGAGGTCCCCACCGACCGCGTCGGCTTCGGCTCGCGCGTGACGGTGGTGGACCTGCGTACGAAGGAGGAGGAGACGTACACCCTGGTCTTCGGCGACTACATCGACATCGACAGCGGCCAGATCTCCGTGGCCAGTCCGCTGGGCCAGACGCTGATGGGGAAGAAGCCGGGCGACAAGGTCTCGCTCCAGCTTCCCCGTGGCGAGCGCAAGCTGCAGGTGAAGGAGCTCGTCACCCTCCCGCAGATGGTGGACGACAAGGGCGACGCGGCGTAGGCAGGCTCATATCACGTCAAGTCGGGAGCGGCCAGCAGGCTTACCGACATTTTGTGGTGTAGACTTGTTCACTCTGATTGCTCTAAACTAGGCGCCTCCGCTCCGGTCACGCCGCGCTGCACTGCAGCCGACACCAGGGATGGCGCATGAAGGGCAGATCCTCACAGGCGGCGTTCCTCCCCCCAGCGCCGCTAGAGTTCGCGCATCCACTCGCAGTAACCCGTCCGGACCTATCCGATTCAGCCCTCCTGGCCGAGTTGCCGCAGGAGTACGCCCTGGCCGTGCTGCGCACGTACCGGCTTGTGCTGATGTTCGCGGTGCGTAACTCGGTCGCCACTCTGGACCTGGCAGCGCTCGCGCAGTGGGAGGAGCACGTCCTCGAGAAGTTCGAAGCTTGGGATGTCGCCGTCTGGAGTCCGCTGACGGTAATCGCGAGCGCCCTGCGGAATTCCGAGGCGGTCGACCGGGACTGGCTCGCGCTCGCCTGCATGACGCTGGTCGAGTGGGCTCTCAAGCATGGCGCACGCGATTCCGCCGCCAGCCTCGCGGAAGCGGCGGCGCTCATTGCGCCGGCGAACCCACGGTACGCATACGTCGCTGGTCGGATGCACCGCGATCGCGGCCGCCTGCGCGAAGCCGAAATGTGGCTCCAACGATCCAGGCGCGTCGCCGTCTGGAATGACGATCGAGAGGCGCACTCGATTGCTCTGAACAGCCTCGGGAATCTCGAACAGCTTAAGGGGCGTTACGCGGAGGCCGAGGAACTCCTCCTCGCCGCGCTGCGTGCAGCGAAGCGGGCCCGGCTCCGTGAACGCCAGGCAGCCGTATACCACGACCTGCTCGTGATGGCCGTGTACACGGAAAAATTCGCGAAGGGCTTCGAATATGCGCGAGCCGCATTCAACGCCTACCCGCCGAACCACCCCGCCCTGCAAAAGCTCGCCCACGACGTCGCATACCTCTGGTTCCGGCACGGCCAGCACAGTCGCGCCCTCCTGGTCTTCCAGGCCTTGCTGCCCCACTTCGAAGAGCCGGACGCCAGGCTGCGTGTGCTTGGGTATGCTGCCCGTGCGTGCGGAGCACTCGGCGACGTCGAGACGTTCCACCGCTACCGGACGGAGGCATTCAGCATCATCGATTCGGGCGCCGTGAACCTCCTGCGCGCCAACGCCGCGCTAGAGCTCGGGATGGGTGCATTGAGCCTCGCACTCTGGGGCGAGGCCGAGCACGCCCTGAAATTCGCGCTGGAGAGTGCCGCGGATGCCGGCGACAACGAGGTCGTCGTGAAAGCGTCGGACGCACTCGAACACCTACGCCGGCGCGACTCCCTCGACGTGGTGCGGCGCGCAGCCCACCCCAGTGGTCACCGCCCGGAGGACCTGTTCGCCGGACAGCTGGTCCATGCACTCGAGCAGCACCAGCGGGGGGAAAAGGTACCACCCGTCGCAAACTCCGTTTCATGACCGGGTAGTGCTGGCCGCGGCATCGCACAGCTTCCGCGCTTGGGTGCCCGACGCTCCGGCCGGCACTACCCGGTCACGTGGTTCAGGTACCCGATCCAAACATCAACCCACTCGCCGCCTGGACTCCTGCGTTTGCCGGCAGCGTGGCCATGCTCGGAATGCCCGAAGTCGAATCCGAGCCGATCTCCATCCCGGATGCATCAGCGGACGCACGAAGGGCGGGGAGTGAGTCGTCCGAGAACGTAGGTGCCGGCCGGGCGCACGCCGACACCGCAGCAAGCACCGCCACGAGCGGAAGAAATCTTTGCACGTACATGAGGATGACTCCATGCGAAAGAGATCAGAGGATGCGGAAGCACCCCAAGATCATCCGTCCACATCCGGAGCGACAACACATACACAGCATGAAATGAGCATACCCGACCCGCCAAACACGGTATACCGGGCCCACCCGCCGCGGACGCTCCTCCTCCTGGAGTCCCAACCATTGGGATTTCTCCTGTCCCAAGACGCGCCCTATCAGGCCCGGACATATCCGAGCTGGGAGGCGCTGACCGAAGCCGCGAGGCGCGAGGCGCCGTCAACCGCCGTGCTGGTAAACCCCTTTGCCGATGACACCCTTACGCCCGACCCATCGCTACGCGAGTTGCTGCGGGTCGCGCCGCTGTTACCAGTTCTGGCATGGATCGACCTCGGCTCTTCGTGCGTCGAAGGGATTCGCTCCGTGCTCGAGTGGGGCGTGAGCGGACTGGTGGACCATCCCCTCGAAGCGCCTCCCGAAGCGCTGGTCAGCCGCCTCCGCGACGCACACGCTCGGCCGTTCAAGCACCGGCTCGATCGCCTCTCCCGGTATACCTCCGGCAATGCGGTTACGCTCATCCGGGCCGCGGCAGAAGTGAGCTCGGACGGCGGCCTCAGCACCGACCTGGCGTCAATTTTCGGGGTGACGGAACGGACGTTGTCAGAATGGTGCACCCGGGAGGCGCTTCCTCCGCCCCGCCGACTTCTCGCCTGGACGCGTGTGCTCCTGGCGATCGCCCTCCTGGAGGAACCGGGGCGCACCTGGCGCAACGTCGCCCAATCCACAGGCTACGTGAACGACCGTGGTCTGCGCAGGGCGATCAAGAGCCTCCTGCGGGAAGATCAGGCACCGGCCGACCTACGCCAGCACACCTTCGCCGAGGCGGTGAAAACCTTCGAAGGCGAGCTGTTCGAGCATCGCGAACGCCTGCGTCTGGTGCGGAGGCCCCGAGTCACGCCGGCACGACCTGAGGGCGCTGTACAAGCTGCGGCTTTCCCTGCGCCGCCTCCATGGTTTCCGGGTGTGGCTACGGCCGCAGCGCCGACGCGAGGAACCGCAGCACGCGCGGCCATGCATCGGCCTGGGCGGCGGCGTTTGCCTGCGGGGTTCCACCCGTCTCGAGACGCCCGCCGCCTACGCGGGTGGAACCGGCGGGAAGGTATGCTTTGCCGATGAAGTGCCCCGCGTGCCGGTACGACAGGTGGACGATGCGGTGCGCGAAGCCATGCGTGCGCAGGCGGGCCGCGATCGCGTCCGCGGACCACGCCGACGGCCAGAGCTCGTCCTGACGCCCGGCGACGAGCAGCACGGGGCCGCGGATCCGCTCCACCGGGATCTCGGCGCGCCGCACGGCGGCGGAATCGCGCAGCCGGTAGCGGTAGTTGACCACGGGATGGATGGGAGAGCCCTGCGGCGGGCGGTAGGCGGGATCGGCGCCACCGGCGATGAACGGCACCGGCCGGCCGCCGAGCGTCCACGACGGGGCCTGCGGGTCCGGGCAGATGCACGACCACGCCACGGCGCTCGGCGCGTACAGGACGACGGCGCGGATGCGCGGATCGTGCGCCGCGAGCAGCAGCGCCGCCTCCGCGCCCTTGGAGGTGCCCAGCACCGCCACGCTGCCGCGGCGCACCCGCGGGTCGGCCTGCAGCGAGTCGACGGCGGCGCCGAAGTACTCCAGCGGGATGCGCTCGAGCGACGCCGGCAGCGGCGCGATCCCGAAGTAGGCGAGGGAGAGCGCCACGTATCCGCGCGACGCCAGCAGCGCGGCCACGTCGCCGCCGCCGAAGCCGCCCTCCGAGCCGCCGAGCACCAGCACGGCGGGCCGGCGATCGCGTCCCGGCGGGTAGAACACACGGCCGGCCAAGCCGCCGCCGAGCTCCCGGACCTCCACGTCCAGACGGCGGAGCCACCGTACCACGCGCGCCGAATCGAGCGTCGCCCCGTCGACTTCCACGCGGATGAAGAGCGGCAGCGAATCCGGCCGCGCGGGAGTGAAACGCAGCCGGCCGGCGAGGTCTCCCGGCGGCTCCATCGCCGTGACCAGCCCCATCGGCTGCACCCCGCCGTAGCTGCCGTGGAGCGGCGCGTCGCGGGTCAGGTCGATCCGCCGCGTGGGGCCCGCCCGGAAGCTCGCGGACGACTCCCACCGGCGGCCGAGCGAGTCCTCCATCGCGGCGCGGAGCAGCACGGCCTGCCCCGGCCGCACCCCATCCACCGTGATGCGGAAGGCGCTGTCCGCCGAGACGCTCTGAGGGACGCGAAGACGCTGACCGTGCGCCGGTTCGCCAGTACCTGCACACGCCGCCAAGCCGACGACCAGCGCGGTCGCGGCGCGAACCCCTGGAAGGCCAGTCAGCATTCGAGTTCTGAACGTGGGCGTCGGTCGAGGCGAAACCGTGAAGATGAGATACCCTCGGTACTCTCCTGGTTGGGAACTCGCCGCGCGCTCTCCTCGGCTTCGCGCCTCTGCGTGAAACGAATCTGAACATAGACGCCGAGCCGATTGCAGGTGGACGCGGTGCGCCGCAGCTTCGTTCGGCACACCCATTCCGCCCCTGGCAGGCCGCCCGGCCGCCGGCCCTCTCCCCTCGCCCCCCGAGGCCCCCATGCTCCTGCACCTCTCCCCCGTCGGAGGCAGCGGCGACGACACCGCGCCACTCAACGCCGTGCTCGGCGACACCGATCCCGAAGCCCTGCGCGCCGACTTCGACCCCGGCGAGTACAAGCCGATGCCGGCGCCCGGCAGCGTCGTCAGCATCGACGCCCGCAACGTGCGCCACCTCGCCATGGAGGGCGCCACGCTGAAGAATTTTGCCCTCGCGGCCCGCGACGTGGTGATCGACGGCGGGTACGTGAAGGTCGACTCCACCGTCTCGGCGAGCGGGATCCGGGCGCTCAACCTGTCCGGCAACCGCAACCGGGTGCGCGGGTTCCGCGCGTCGATCACGACCACCGCGTTCACCGGTGTCTACGTCGGGGACTTCGCCGGCAACCCCTGCGACTTCAACCAGTTCACCGACCTCGACATCTCCATGGGGCCGAACAGCTCCATGGTGATCACGGGGAGCAAGTACAACGAGGTCCGCGGCGGCTTCTTCCAGGGGCTGGACGACGGGATCAGCCTGAAGGCCTCCAACCGCGACTGCGAGCACTTCCTCCTGCAGGGCGCCACCTTCTCCGAAACCGGCAACGTGCTGGGGATCGGCAGCGAGATCGGCTACCGGCCCTCCGACACCCCGACGCCCGTCGCCCGCTACGTGCGCAACGTGCAGGCGGTGGGGATCGTCTGCGACCGCACGGCGCAGATCCTCAACCTCAAGCCCGGGGGCGTCGCCGACCCGCCCGGCGACACCGCCACCTACAACTGGCGCCTCGGAACGGTGGAGAACGTGCGGGTGGCGGACGTGGTCCACACCGACCTGGAAGGAGAGAAGTTCATCCGGCTGGCCACGTTCATCACCTACCACGGGGGAACCATCCGCGACGTGACGATCTCGGGCGTGCGGGCGCGCTCGCGGTGCAAGGACCACTCGGCGGCGCAGCGGCTCTTCTACATCCAGGGCGGCGCCAGCGAAGCCGACAAGCTCACGCTGCGCAACGTGCTGCTGCTCGACATCGAGTACACCGATCCCTACGCCGGCGCGCTCCACAGCGGGACCGTGCCCGGCCGGTCGATCGAGAGCGTGATCCAGTTCGACACCGGGCAGATGGACGTGGACGAGTTCAACGTGGTGGGGCTGCGCGTCGACGGGCTCAACGGGAACGTGCTGCGGGCCGACTCGGCCGTGCTGGGGCGGATGCACCTGGAAGACGTCTTCATCCGTCCCGGTGCCAACGGCGCGGTGAGCAACCCGATCGTGAGCGCCCCGAACGCCACCTGGACGGTGATGAAGAACTGGGAGATCGACATCCCCAGCGTGGGATCGCGGTACTTCAATATCGGCGGCACGGTGGTGGGAGAGGAGCACGCCGCACAGCTCGGCGACGTGCCGGCCGGGGCGACGGGTACGACGTGGAAGGCGATTCCCTTCGTGGTTCCGCGGGAGCGCCACGCGTGGATCGTGAACGCGCGGATCACGGTGTCGGCGGCCGTGGCCGCGTCGGCCACGGAGTACGCTACCCTGACGCTGCGGAACGTCACGCGCGGCATCACGCTCGCGACGTTCGCCACCACCGGCGGGATCGCGGCGTACACGCCCGTGCGGTTCAGCGCGACCAACCTCGTGACCAACTCCGCCATGTGCAACCGCGGCGACGTGATCGAGCTGCAGGTGGCGCAGACGGGCACCACGGGAGTGGCGCTCGCCGACCTCGAGCTCGTGCTGGAGCACGTGCCGTTCTGAGACGAATCCTTTTTCCGGTCTGGTATCAGGCACGGCTGGGTCAGCCCTCGTCCATCTCCCACCGCTGCGTCTGGAAGGCGAGGAAGAGGGCGGTCCAGCGGGACTGGGCCGGAAAGTGGAGGAAGAGGGCGCCGTCCTGCCAGGGGCCGTTGTCGTGCTCGTGGCGGCCGGGCGGGTTCCCCTGGTTCATGTGGATGTCGTGCACGCCGTTGCCGGGCTCGAAGCCGAACTCCGCGTCGCGGCGGTGCGCGTCCGGGCCCCAGCGCCCGCCGAAGGCGTACAGGCGCGCCGAGCGGTCGGCCTTCGCGCGGCGGACGAGCGCGCCGAGCTTCTCGTTGAGGTCGTTGTCGTCGCCGGGGAGCTCCATCGGCAGCGGGCGCATCTGGTCGCGGCGCACCAGGCTGCCGCGCACGTAGTCGAGCGCCCCGCTCTCGCGCATCGGCGCGAGCGGGTGGAAGCCGTCGGGGAGCGCGGCGAGCGTGTCGAGGTACGGGTGGCGGAAATCGTCGTCGGCGCGGTAGAGGAGGTCCGGCGCGCCGTCGGCGGAGCGCGTGCCGACCGCCACGTGGAAGAGGTCACCCGCCGCCACCAGGATGTGGTAGTGCGGCGTGCGACGGCGCCGCTCGGGCTGGGCGCGGATCACTCGCCCCTTCAGCACGCCGTAGTTGTGGATCGGCATCAGCGCAGCGCAAGATCGGCGTTGCACTCGCGGCGCGGGACGAACTGGGCTGTGCTGGAACCTTCTCTCCGCTCTGCCGCACTCCTTTGAATGTCATCCTGAGGGCGCATCGCACCATGACTGCGTCTGATTGGAATCATGATGCGCCCGAAGGATCCATAGCCGACGCAACAACATACTCGGCGGCACGCGCCGTCAGCCGTGCCAACGGAAGCCCACTCATCGGATCGACGCAAAGAACCCCTCTTCCTCCGCCAGGTCCCTCCACTCTGGGTTGGTCGCGGTGACAAGCGCGATCTTCTTCGCGCGCTTCCAGCCCTTGATCTGCTTCTCGCGGGCAATCGCGGCTGCAACGTTCACAGTCTCCTCGAACCAGACGAGCTGCGTCGTGGTACTTGGCCGTGAAGCCCGGTGCCGTGCCCTGCTTGTGCTCCCACACGCGACGGACCAGGTCGTTCGTGACGCCGACGTACAGCGTGCGACTGGCATTCGACAGGATGTAGACGTAGAAGGAGCGCACGGTAGTCGGCGTGGTCGAGGGTGCGCTTCGAAGGCTGTGTCGTGGCTGCGGTTATAGATCCTTCGGGGTGCCGCCAGGAACCTGTGCCGACGACGATGCGGTGCAGCGGCACCGCTCAGGATGACATGGGTGAGGGTGAATGTCGAGGGGAGGTGGATGCAGCGCACGCCAGCGCGAGGCCAACGGCCGGGATGACGATGCATTCCGAGAATCGCGTGATTCGACCCGGGCCTGGACGTCGGTGCGGCAGGCGGCTGGCAGGGCGGAGGGTGAAGCGAAAAGGCCGACGTGCGAGTCCGCGAAGGCGGACTTCGGGCCGTTGTTGCCGCGGTTTCAACCGCCCGGCCGGGGTGGTGGATCCTCGCCTACCCGCGCCGCCTGAGCTGGTCGACTTCGGCGCGGAGGGTGGCGATGAGCTCGGCGATGAAGCCGAAGCCGAAGAGCAGGAAGCCGATCGTCTCCAGCAGCCCCACCAGCGTGAGCAGCGGGCGGAAGCCGAAGGGCGGCATCCAGTGGCCGATGCGCAGCACCGTCGTCACCAGCCCCACCAGCAGCCCCAGCGCGATCAGCACGAGCCCCGTGCCGCCGAAGAACTGCATCGGCTTCTCGCTGAACTTCAGGTAGAACCAGACGACGACGAGATCTCCCACCCCCACCAGCACCCGGCGCTTCCCGCTGTACTTGGCCACCCCGGCGCGCCGCGGGAAGAGCGTGATGTCCAGCTCCGTCACGCTGTACCCTTCCGCGTGCGCCAGCACCACGAAGAAGCGGTGCCAGTCGTGGCGCAGCGGGATCTCGCGCAGGATCTCGGTGCGGAACGCCTTCATCGCGTTCAGGTCGCGCACCGGGATGTGGAAGAGGCGCTGCGCCAGGCGGTTGTAGATGGTGCTCACCGCCGCCTTCTCGTACTGCCCCACCTTCCGCCCGCAGACGATGTCGTACCCCTCGCCCAGCTTCTCCAGGAAGCGCGGGACCTCTTCCGTGCCGTGCTGCAGGTCGGCGTCGAAGAGGATCAGGTAGTCGGTCTCGGCGGCGCGCGCGCCGGTGACCATCGCCTCCGTCTTCCCCAGGTTGCGGCGGTGGCGCAGCACCTTGGCGCGCGGGAAGCGCTCCGCCTCGCGCAGCGCCGCCTCGTAGGTCCCGTCCGTCGACCCGTCGTCGACGATGATCAGCTCGCCCGCCAGGTCGTGCCGCTCGAAGGTCTGGCGCAGCTCGCGGAAGAGCGCCGGGATGTTCTCCACCTCGTCGAAGGCGGGAACGAGCACCGCGAAGTTGCGGCGAAGCGCCTCGGGAACGGAAGTGCCAGGTGCCAGGTGCCCGGTGCCCGGTGGCTCCGGTGACGCCGCGCGCGCGGCGAGGGGGACGTCCACCGTGGAGCCCCCCTGTCCCCTGTCCCCTGTCCCCTCTCCCCTGTCGTTCACACGCGCTTGCGCATGCGGGCGGAGAGCACGCCGAGCTGGTCGCGGTACTTGGCCACGGTGCGCCGGGCGATCTGGATCCCCTCGTCCTTCAGGATGTTCACGATGGCCTGGTCGGTGAGCGGGTGCGCCGGGTCCTCGTCGGCCACCAGCTTCTCGATCTGCGCCTTGATCCCGCGCGCCGACACGTCCTCGCCGCTGGTGGTCGAGAGGCCGGAGGAGAAGAAGAACTTGAGCGGGAACACGCCCCGCGGCGTCTGCACGAACTTCTCGTTGGTCACGCGGCTGACCGTCGACTCGTGCATGTCGATCACCTCGGCCACCTCGCGCAGGGTGAGGGGCTTCAGGTACTGCACCCCCTTGTCGAAGAAGTCGCGCTGCCGGTCGACGATGAAGTTCATCACCTTGAGCATCGTCTGCCGGCGCTGCTCGATGGCCTGGATCATCCAGTTGGCGCTGTTCAGCTTGTTGCTGATGAACTCCTTGTTCTCGCCCTGGAACTTCTTCTTGTCCTTGGCGATGTCGCGGTAGGTGCGGCTCAGCTTGAGCCGCGGGAGCGAGGTGTCGTTCAGGAAGACCAGGTACTCGCCCTCGATCTTCTCCACGATCAGGTCGGGGATGATGTAGTTGTCGCCGCTGGAGGCGTACTTGAGCCCCGGCTTGGGGTCGAGCTTGGCCACCTCGTCGGCCGCGTCCTGCACGTCGCGCGGGGTGATCGAGAGCTCCTTGCTGATCTCGCTCCAGCGGTGGTTGATGAGCTGGTCGAAGTACTGCTCCACGATGCGGTAGGCCAGGCTCGCCCGCAGCCGCTCCTCCACCTCCTCCAGGGGAGGCTCGCCCTCGCCGGTCTCCTTCACCAGCTCCTGGACGACGCCGTCGCGCAGTTGCAGGAGGATGCACTCGCGCAGGTCGCGCGCGGCGATCCCCGGCGGGTCGAAGGCCTGGATCACCCGGAGCATCCGCTCGGCCTCGGCCGTGGCGTACGGCGGCTCGCCGCTCCAGCCGTCGCCCTCCTTCAGCACGTCGTTGAGCGACTGCACGATGTCGTCGAGGGAGCACTCCAGGTACCCCTCGTCGGAGACGTTGCCGATGATCTCCTCTCCCAGCAGCAGCTCGCGCTCGGAGAGGCGGAGCAGGGTGAGCTGGTCGTGCAGGTGGTCGCCCAGCTCGCGGGTGTCCACGCTCACCGGCTCGTAGTACTCGCGCTCCTCGTACTCCTCGCGGCGGCCGCCGGTCTCGAAGCCGTTCAGGAGGATCTCCTCCCAGTCGATCTCGTCGTCGTTCTCCTGCTCCTTCTCCTCCTTGCGCTCCTCCTGCTGCTCCTCCACGTCGCCCTCGACCATGTCGAGGAACGGGTTGTTGAGGAGCTCCTGCTTGAGGTGCTGCTGCAGGTCCAGGAGCGGCATGTACAGGAGATCCATCGCCTGGTAGAGGCGAGGGTTGATCTTCATCTCCTGCTTGAGGGTGGTCCCCTGGTACAGGCCCGTCTTCATGCCGCGTCTTCCGATTCAGGGTGGTCGTACCGCTCGCGCATGCGCGCGGTGAGCGTGGGGCCCAGGTAGATCTCGGCGACCTCGTCGTTCCAGACGAGCTCGCTCACCGTGCCGCTCACGCGTACGCGCCCCTCGTACATGATGTAGGCGCGGTCCACGATGTCCAGCGTCTGCTCCACGTTGTGGTCGGAGATCAGCACCCCGATCCCCCGCCGCCGCAGGTCGCTCACGATCTGCTGGATGTCGTGCACCGCGATGGGGTCGACCCCCGCGAAGGGCTCGTCCAGCAGCATGAAGCGCGGCTGGCTGACCAGCGCGCGGGTGATCTCCAGCCGGCGCCGCTCGCCCCCGGAGAGGGCGTACGCCTTCGTCTTCCGCAGATGCTTGATCCCCAGCTCGTCCAGCAGCTCCTCCAGCCGGCGCTTCCGCTCGGCGCGGGTGAGCTTCATCATCTGCAGGATGGCCATCACGTTCTCCTCCACCGTCAGGCGGCGGAAGATGGAGGGCTCCTGCGCCAGGTACCCGATCCCCGCGCGCGCCCGCCTGTACATGGGCACGCCGGTCAGGTCGCGCTGGCCGATGAACACCTTGCCGCGGTCGGGGCGGATGAGCCCCACGATCATGTAGAAGCTGGTGGTCTTCCCCGCCCCGTTGGGCCCCAGCAGCCCCACGATCTCGCCCTGCGACACGTGGACGTCCACGTCGTTCACGACCTTGCGGCCGCGGTAGCTCTTCATCAGCCCCCTGGCCGAGAGCGTCAGCCCCCCGGGAACCAGCATCGACCGGCGCCGGTGCGGGTGCTCGGCCTCGCCCCCCTCCGCGGGCGTCTCCGCCACGGCGGCCGGCGACCCGTCTCCGTCCTCCGCGTGGCGCTCCGCCAGAATGGCCTGGATGCGCGCGTCGATGTGCGCCAGCGTCTCGGCCGCCCCCACCTCCTGCACCTCGGCCAGCGCCCAGGGGGAGAGGCGCACCGCCTCCCAGGGCGCGCCGCCGTTGGGCGAGACGGGGTCGCCGTCGGGGTCCACCAGGAACTCGGCCACGCCGGCCTGGGCGAGCTGCTGCACCACCTGCTCGGCCAGGTACCGCTCCGTCTCGGGCGCGGCGAAGTTCTGCGGCGCCCCGCCGTCGCCGTCGTACCAGCGGCGGTACTCCTCGCGCACGCCGGTGAGCCAGCGGGCGCGGTCCACCGCGTGGGCGCCGTCGTCGGCCGCCGCCAGCGCGCGCAGCGCGATCAGCGCCGAGACGCCGCCGGGCCCGGTGGCGCTGACGATCCGTTCCAGCCTCCGCTCGGTCAAGTGCGCCCCCCGGGTGACGGGGCCGCGCGGGATGCGAGCGGCGCCGATGCACGGGCGGGCGCCGAAGCCCGCGGCAGCGGCCGCTCCGGCCGCGGCTGCGACGGCGGAGGAGGCGGAGCCGGAGCCGGAGCCGGAGCCGGCGGCGGCGACGTAGGCCTCGTCGCCGGCGCGGCGCCGGGGCGCGTGGCGGGCTGCGCCGCGGGGCGGCCGGCGGCTCCGCGGGCGCCCGCGGCAGCCCTCCGTCCGGCCGCCGAGGTGTCCGCCGCGGCGGAGTCGGCGGGCGGATTGTTGTCCGGGTCGAGATACATGCCCTGTTTGAGTCCCATCACGTGCGCCAGCTCCACCTCGCTGGCCTTGAAGGTCAGGTCGATGCGGTCGCCGATCAGGTAGTTGATCCCCTGCCGCTGGTCGGGGCGGGTGGAGTCGTTGCGCATCCGGTAGAGGGAGTGCGCGTTGCCGATGGCCAGCAGCCGCTCCAGCTCCGTGTTCGTGGTGTCGCTGGGCGCCGGGGGCGGCGTGGCGGGGCGGCCCGCCAGGCGCACGCTGTCGCGCGGCTGCGCGGCGCGGCGCGCGCTGTCGGCCGCGGCCGTGGAGTCGCGGAAGAAGGCGATGATGGTGTCGGCCGTGAGAATGTCCTTCTCGTGCAGCGCCGTCGGCGGCTCCGTGAGGGGGCGCGGGGCGACGCCCGCGGCCCCGCCGGAGTCCGCGCGCACCGTGCGCACGACCACCGTGTCCCAGCTCTCCCCGCGCGCCGAGCCGACGGCGTTCACCCGCCGCAGCCGCTGCTCGGGGAGAATGGCCTCCAGCGAGTCGGCCTCCATGCGGAAGCCCTTCGCCACCGCGACGGAGCGGAACCCCGGCGGGAGCGGCGGCCGCTCCGCCCGCGCCGCGCTGTCTCCGACCTGCACCGGCCGCGTGGGGTTCGTGGTGGAGGTGTCTCCCGGCGCGCGGCCGATCACCACGGGGGGACGGCCGGGCGCGGCCGCGGGCGGCGCGGCGGGCGGAGCCGCCGCGGGGCGCGCGGGCTGCGTGCGCGCCGCCGAATCGGGAGCCGCCACGGCGCGGGCCGTGTCGCGCGGGGGAGCGGCGCCGGGGACCTGGCCGCTCACCATGCGCTGCAGCAGGTCGCGCTCGAAGAAGAGCTGGAGCTGCGGCCCGTTCACCGTCAGCCGCTCGCTCACCAGCCGCGCGTTGGTCTGCGCCACCACCTTCGACACCGAGCCGTCCTTCAGGTCCGAGACGATCAGCTCCCCCTGCAGCTTGTACTTCTCGTTGTCGACGTGCGCGTTGCGGCGCAGCTCCACGTGCTCGGCGGCCTGGTCGTAGAAGGCCTCCTCGGCGGTGGAGCGGGTGCCGTTGTCGTTGATGACGACGTTGCCGATGGCGGTGAGCAGCCGGTCGCCCACCGAGGTCACGCGGTCGGCGTCGATCTCCATCGGATCGCGGCGGCGGCTGGCGTTCGCGCCCGACGTGCTGCCGCTGTTGCGCGGGCGCACGGTCACGTGCGGGCGCTGCGTGGCCGTCATCTGCGACTCGGGGCGGCCGGCCATGGCGCGGTAGTACTCCAGCTCCGGGCCGCGCAGCGTGGAGCCCTTCTGCTTGTCGACGAACACCACGTTGCCGGTGGCGTAGAGCCGCCCCGTCTGCGAGTTGTAGGTCGCCTGGTCGGAGGTCAGCGAGCGCGTGGGGTCCTGGTAGTCCACGCGGCGGAAGAGCTGCACCTCGTTGCTGGCCTGGTAGATCACCGCGCTGTCGGCGCGCAGCTCCTCGCCGTTGGCGCAGCGCACCAGCAGCGGGCCGTTGGCCGAGATCACGCGGCTGGCCGGGTCACCCACCGACGACCAGGGGCCGCGCTGATAGACCAGCTCGCAGCTGTTGGCCTGCGCCGCCGCGCGCGGCGCGTACAGCGCGAGGATGGCGAGTGCCGGCAGCAGGCGGAGGCGGGCGCTCAGAAGCGTATCCCTCCCTCGCCCACCTTCACCCCCTTCACCCGTCCGTTGGTGCCCTGGACGTTGGTGAAGGCGGCGTTGGAGGTGAAGCCGTCGGTGATCAGCGTCTGCCCATTCTCCTCGATGGTGGTCTCCTTCTCGCTCCACACGCGGTCGCCCTTCTGATCCCAGAAGAGCTCCTCCGAGCG
>JBJMPM010000392.1:0-15161 GCA_045803205.1 Longimicrobiaceae bacterium | reverse complement strand
GGTCGAGCGCGCCTTCGCCTCGTCCGACTGGGTGATCAAGTGCAGCGGCGTGGGCGTGTGGGACGCGGAGCTCGAGGCCGCCGTCGCCGGGCGTTCGGGCGGCGAGGTGCGGACCGCGTTCCTCGACGTGGACGCGCCCGCCACGCTCGCCCGCATCGCCGCGGACGCGGCGGACCCGTTCCGCGCGTGCATCCCCCGCTACGACCACGTGCTCACCTACGGCGGCGGGCCGCCGGTGATCGCGGCGTACACGGCGTGGGGGGCGCAGGCGTGCACCTGCATCTACAACGGCCTCGACCCCGAGGAGCACCGGCCGCTGGAGATGGCCGCGCACCCCGAGTTCGACCTGCTCTTCATGGGCAACCGCCTCCCCGACCGCGAGGCGCGCGTGGACGAGTTCTTCTTCCGCGCCGCCGAGCTCTCCCCCGGCCGCAGCTTCGTCCTGGGCGGCGAGGGATGGGGGGACCGTGCGATGCCGTCCAACGTGACCTGGCTCGGCCACGTCCCCACGCACCGGCACAACGCGGTGAACGCCTCCGCGCGGCTGGTGCTCAACGTCCACCGCGAATCGATGGTGGAGAACGGGTGGAGCCCTGCCACGCGGATGTTCGAGGCCGCCGGCGCCGGGAGCTGCCAGGTGACCGACGCCATGCCGGGGATCGAGGACTTCTTCACCCCCGGCGAGGAGATCCTGGTGGCGGAGGACGGCGCCGCCGTGGCCCGCATCGTCGCCGCCGTCACCGACGCCGACGCGCGCCGCATCGGCGAGGCGGGGCGCCGCCGCGCGCTCGCGGACCACACCTACGCCCAGCGCGCCGAGCGGATGGACGCCATCCTCCGCGCGCCGGTGGAGAGCGTCGCATGAAGCTGGTCGTCTTCGGCCTGTCGATCTCGTCGAGCTGGGGGAACGGGCACGCGACCACGTATCGCGCGCTGCTGCGGGCCTTCGCCGCGCGCGGCCACCAGGTCACCTTCTACGAGTGGGATGCGCCTTGGTACGCCGAGAGCCGCGACCATCCGCGGCCCTCGTACGTGACGCTCAAGCTCTGGAAGGATTGGGATGACGTCCGCGCCGCCGCCCTCGCCGAGGCGCGCGACGCCGACGCCACCATCGTCGGCAGCTACGTGCACGACGGCCCGCGGGTGATCGACGACCTGGCCGCGGCCGGCGTGGACCCGCTCTTCTTCTACGACATCGACACCCCCGTCACCGTCGCGGCGCTGCGCGGCGGCGGTGCCGAGTACCTGCGCACCGACCAGGTGCCGCTCTTCACGCGCTACCTGTCGTTCACCGGCGGCCCCTTCCTGCGCGAGGTGGTGGAGGGCGAGCTG
This sequence comes from Longimicrobiaceae bacterium, assembly GCA_045803205.1. Classification (GTDB taxonomy): domain Bacteria; phylum Gemmatimonadota; class Gemmatimonadetes; order Longimicrobiales; family Longimicrobiaceae; genus Longimicrobium. The sequence continues at coordinate 13,829 of JBJMPM010000392.1, read as the reverse complement.
GGCGCACGCGAGGCGGTGCCGCTCTACTGCTCGGTGGATGGGGAGCGGTACCATCCCACCGAGTCGGACCCGGAGCTCGCGTGCGAGCTGGCGTACATGGGCACCTACGCGCCCGACCGCCAGCCGGTGGTCGAAAGATTTCTGCTCGACGTGGCGGAGCGGATGCCACGGAAGCGCTTCGTCGTGGCGGGGCCGCAGTACCCGCGCGACCTGCTCTGGCCCGGAAACGTGCGCCACGTGACGCACCTGCCGCCGGAGCGGCACCCGGCCTTCTACAGCAGCGCCGCCTGGCAGCTCAACGCCACGCGGGCGGACATGGTGGCCGCCGGCTGGTCCCCCAGCGTCCGCCTCTTCGAGGCCGCCGCCTGCGGCGCCGCGATGATCAGCGACCGGTGGGACGGCCTGGACCGCTTCTTCACCCCCGGCTCCGAGATCCTGCTCCCCGAGAGCACGGAGGAGGTCGTCGACATCCTCCGCGCCACCCACCCCGACGACCGCCGCGCCATCGGCGCCGCCGCCCGCCAGCGCATCCTCGCCGCCCACACCGCCGCGCACCGCGCCGAGGAGCTGGAGGCGTACGTCACCGAAGCTGTGACGGCATAATCCTCTCATTTATCGCGAACCTCTCCACGATGTCATCCTGAGCGCCGCCGCTCCGCCAGAACCTCGGCGACACGATACTCTGGCGGCGGCAGAAGGATCTATAGCCGACGCAGCGGCATAGCTGAAGACACAGCGTAACCCGAAGCTGTTCAAGATAATCTTGAATCCGCGAACCGATCTGCTTATCTTTCGGGAACAAACCGAAAGGATGCCGATGGATACCAGACAGCGGCTTGGGGCTGCGGTGCGGTCGGCGCGCGAGGCGCTGGGGATCACGCAGGCGGCGCTGGCTTCTGCGACGGGATTTGCCTCGCTGCAGATTGTATCGGCCATCGAGACAGGTCAGCGCGAGGTGAAGGCGTGGGAGCTGGTGAAGCTCGCTCGTGCGCTCCACACCTCCATCGACGTGCTGCTCGGACTCGACGAGCCGGCTGAGGCGAGGGTGTTCTGGCGCCGCGGGAGCGCTGGGATCTCCGCCCTCCGCGAGGCGCAGCTCCGCGAGCGCGCCGAGCGGTTCGCGCTGCTCGAGGAATGGTGTGACCTTCCCCCCGCCGAGCCTCTCCCGGAGCTCACGTTCGACCCTCGCCGCGCCACCTTCGCCGACGCCGAGCGGCTGGCGCTCGCCGTCTCGCGCACGCTCGACCTGGGCAGCCGCCCGGCCGCGTCGCTGCTCCGCGTGCTGGAGGAGCGCTTCCGGCTGAAGGTGTTCTACGAAGAGTTCGGGGGCGACGAATCGGCGGCGTGCGCGCGCGGGGCATTCGGCGCCACCGTGCTGATGAACGCCGCGCAGGCGCCCTGGCGGCGGAACTTCAGCCTCGCGCACGAGATCTTCCACCTGGTCACGTGGAGCGCGGTCGAGTCGGCCTGGCCGGCGGCGGGGGAACCCGAGTGGTCCGAGCGGCTGGAGCTGCTCGCCGACGTGTTCGCGTCGCACCTCCTCCTTCCCGCCGCCGAGGTGACCGCGCAGCTCGACGCGCGCATCGCCGATGGGCGGGAGCTGGAAGGGACGGACGTGATCGCCATGGCACGCGAGTTCGACGTCTCGACCGAGGCGCTCGCGTGGCGGCTGGTGAACCTGGGCCGCCGCGACGCCGAGTGGGCGCGGGGGCTGCTGGCCGACGCCGACTTCCGCCGTCGCGACCGGCTGACCATGAGTACCCGCTGGAGCCACCCCGACGTGCCGTTCCCGGAGCGCTACCTGCGGCTCGCACTGCTGGCGTACGAGAAGGACCGGCTGTCTCTCAGCCGCCTGGCTGAATTCCTGGAGACCAGCATCGGCGAGGTGTACGCGCTGATCGAGGAGTCGGAGCTTGGTGAGACGGCCGCGGCTCCTCCTGCTTGACGCGAACGCAGTCTTCGCGGCGTTTCGGTACGGTGCGTGGGAGGGGCTCTGCGCCGCGTACGAGGTCGTGGTGCCGACCACGGTCGTTCACCATGAAGCGCTGTTCTACGTCTCGCGCGAGACCGGCAAACGCATGGAGCTCGATCTCGCCCGCGCCGCGCGGGAGGGCAGGATCGTCGAAGTCACTGCATCCCCCGAAGAAATCGCGGGTTTGCGCGCACGTTTCGATGCGAGCTTCCGCACGCGGCTGGACGCGGGTGAGGCGGAGGCACTCGCGTATCTGACGAAGCAGAATGATGAGGATGTGCGCTTTGTCAGCTCCGACGCGTCCGCGCTCGAAGCGGTGGCGATGCTCGGGATTGCGGAGCGCGCGGTGTGCCTGTCCGAGGCGCTGCAGCTCTGCGGGCTTTCCCGATCCCTGCCACGTCAGCACGGCCTCGACTTCTTCCGCGAGCACATCTCGGTTGGCCTGCAGCGTTTCGTCACCGGCGAAGGACTGTCGCGGTAAAGCGGCTCTTGGGCGGAGCCGGGCGACGCCATAGGTTTGGCCGTGGACGCTGGTACTCGTACGCCCTTTCTCCTTCTTGAATGAAGATCCGGTTCAGCATCCATCGCCCGAAGTTTCTCGACTTCGAGAACCTGCACGACGCGAAGGCGTTCACGCTGTCGCTCCAGCCGGCGGTGCTGACGAGCGTCCTCGCGTTCGCCGTGCTCCTGCGCGACGGGTTCCTGGTGGCGCTCATGGGCGCGCTGCTGGTGTTCGTCGGGACGGCGGGGGGGATGGGGTTCATCGCGCTGATCCTGGCGCACAACTACACGCGCGGGGTGATGAGCTTCATCGCCCCGAGCGGCGGCAGCACGCCGTCGCCGGACGACTACTCGTACGAGAAGGCGCTGCTCGCGCGCGGCAAGGCCGACGAGGCGCTCCTCGCGCTCGACGTGCGCCTGGCGAACAACCCGGACGACCCCGCCCTCTGCCTCTTCGCCGCCGACGCGTACGCGCGCGAAGGGCGCAACCCCGCGAAGGCGGAGCGGCTGTTCAGCCGCGTGCGGGAGATGGAGGGCGCGTCCCCCGAGCAGGACTACCGCGCCACCAACCGGCTGATCGACCTCTACCTGGGTCCGCTCGACGACCCCGCCCGCGCCGAGGCGGAGCTGGAGCGCATCCGCCTGCGCCACGCCGGCACCACCGCCGCGGCGCACGCCGGGCAGGCGCTGCGCACCCTCCGCGGTACGTCCAGCTGACGACCGGCTGGCTCATGCGGAGGCGCAGAGAGAGCCACCGTGCCTCTCTGCGCCTCCGCGTCTCGCGTGAGTTGCTTTTTGCTGTAACCCGCGCGCCCGCAACGCACTCCAATCGATCGACGGATGCATCCGCGGCCTGCGGTGTATTCGTATCCTCCTGCGGACTCACCCGAGCAACAGGATCGATATGCGCTCTACCTTCGTTCGTCTGCTCTCCGGCACCCTCGCGGCCGCGGCGCTGGCGCTCACGGCGGGCACCTTCCTGCCGCGGGGCACCCGGGCCGCGCCCGCCGCGCCGCGCGCCTTCACCGGCGCCACGGACACGGCGGTGTTCGCCGGCGGGTGCTTCTGGTCGATGGAGAAGGCGTTCGAGCACCAGCCGGGCGTGGTCTCCGCCACCTCGGGGTATTCGGGCGGCACCGTGGCCAATCCCCGGTACGAGGACGTGGGGACCGGGCGCACCGGGCACGCCGAGTCGGTGCAGGTGGTGTTCGATCCGGCGCGCACCAGCTACGCGCGGCTGCTGGACGTGTACTGGCACAGCATCGATCCCACCTCCACCAACGGCCAGTTCTGCGACCATGGGCCGGAGTACCGCGCGATCGTCTTCACGCGGGGGGCGGAGCAGCGCCGGCTGGCCGAGGCGTCGAAGCGGACGGTGCAGGCGCGCTTCACGCGCCCGGTGACCACGCAGGTCGCCGCCGCGATGCCGTTCTACGCGGCGGAGGAGTACCACCAGGACTTCGCCGACCGGAACCCGGGGCACTACAACGCGTACCGGATCGGGTGCGGCCGGGACCGCCGTCTCCGCGAGCTCTGGGGCGACGCCGCCGGCGGGCAGCACTGATCGCGCCCGGGCCAGCCCCGGTGCGCGCCCTCTCCCTGCGCCTGAGAGCGCAAGCCCTCTCCCGTACCGGGAGAGGAGGTGACCGCGGTAGCGGCGACGCTTGCGAGGAGTAATGCGGAAGCAGCCTCCGCGCGACCGGTGCGGGTGAGCGCAAGTGGTTGAGAATTCAACCTCTCCCGGTACGGGAGAGGTGGCGAGCCTGAGCGAGCCGGAGAGGGCGCTGAGCCGGAGGCTGCGCCGAGGCACAAGCGGAGAATCGAAACTGAAGGGAGCGGGGGATGATGAAGATTCGCACGATCGCCGTCGCGGCGGCGCTGCTCGGGGGGATCGCGCCGGCGGCGATGGCGCAGGCGCCGCGGCAGCAGGGAGCGCGGCCGGCGGCGGGGACCGCGTACGTGAAGAAGAGCGACGCCGAGCTGCGCCGCGTCCTCACGCCGCTGCAGTACTCGGTGACGCAGCGCAGCGACACCGAGTACCCGTTCCGCAACGAGTACTGGAACAACCACCGGCCGGGGATCTACGTCGACGTCGTCTCGGGGGAGCCGCTGTTCAGCTCCACCGACAAGTTCGACTCGGGCACCGGCTGGCCCAGCTTCACGCGCCCGCTGGAGCCGGCGAACATCCGCCGCCGCGTCGACCGCTCGTACGGCGTGCGGACCGAGGTGCGCTCCGCCCACGCGGACTCGCACCTCGGCCACCTGTTCGACGACGGCCCGGCGCCGACGGGGCTGCGCTACTGCATCAACTCGGCGGCGCTGCGCTTCATCCCCGCCGAGCGGCTGCAGGCGGAGGGGTACGGCCAGTACGCCCGCCTCTTCCCGCCGCCCACGCTCCCGGCCAACCGCGCCTCTCGCCCGCGGCGCTGAACCGGAAACAGCGATCTCACGCGGAGGCACGGAGAGCCACGGTGTTCTCTCCGCGCCTCCGCGTCTCTGCGAGCCGGCGACGTCCCCCGCTCCGAGGCCGCAGTGCTTTCCGCGAACCCCCTTCCGGTCAGCAGCCTCACGCGTGGCCAAGCGAATTCCGGCACTCCGCGCGGCCTCCTGCGCATCCAGTGAGAAGCCGTTGTTAGTTACAAGCGTGCACGCAGGTCGAGTCCTCGTAGGTCCAGCAGGTGCAGGACCAAAGCTCGCAGGTGTTCTGATCGCCGCAGGTGTTGCAGGTAGCGCAGCTCTCGAAGTCCGTGTAGGTGCATCCGTAGTAGGTGCTTTGGCAGACGCCGGAAGCCCCGTGCACCGTTCCGGGCGTGTCGTCGCCGTCGTCCGTCTTGAACGACTGCACGTCGAGCGAGTCGATTTCGAGCTTGAGCTTGCGCATGGGCCGCTTTCCTTCCGTGGGGGTGTCCGCCGCGAGAGGGATTCACATATTAGCAGCCTTGTTTTGTGGCCGCAACCTCACACGGAGACGCGGAGACGCAGAGAGCCGCCGTGCCCTCTCCGCGCCTCCGTGTCTCCGTGTGAGATGGCAGTCTGGATGTGCGCCGCGACGTCCACCACGTACGGCATCTCCAGGATGCTCCCGTGGCTCCCGGCGATGCGGTGCAGCTTCATCCCCCCCAGCGCCTTCGATCCCCAGAACTCCACCGCCCCGTCCCGCGGCAGCGCCCGCTCCGAGGCCGCCGTGCGGAAGTAGGTCAGCTCGCCTTCGTAGATGCCGGGCTCGTAGGTCACCAGCGCGCGCAGGTTGCACTGGCGCACGGCGGTGAGCGCCAGGACCTCGTCCACGCGCGACTCGGGGAGCGACTTGACGCGCACCTGGCGTATGGCCTCGATCGCCTGCTCCCGCGGCGGCAGGTGGCGGATCGCCTCCACGCGCACCGAAGACGCCGCCGCCCATCCCACCAGGTCGGCCACGATCCGCTGCATCACCCGCGCGTGGTCCAGCGTGTCCTCCACCTTCCCGCGCGGGGTGGGGATGGAGGTGTCGAGCATCGCCACCAGCCCCACCTCCGCCCCGGCCGCGGAGAGCTGGCGGGCCATCTCGAAGGCGATCATCCCCCCGAACGACCATCCCCCCAGGTGGTACGGCCCCTCCGGCTGCGCCTCGCGCACGGCCGCGACGAAGTACGCCGCGATCTCCGCCACGGTGCGCATCGGCGCCTGGCCGTCGTCGATGCCGCGCGCCTGCAGCCCGAACACGGGGATGCCGGGCGCGAGCTTCTCCGCCAGCCGGCGGTAGCACACCACGTGTCCGCCCCCCGGCGGCCCCAGGAAGAGGGGCCGCGCCACGCCGTGCGGGTGCAGGGGGATGAGCGGCGGCCGCACCTCCTCGCGCCCCGCCGCGAGCGACGCCGCCAGCCGCGCTACCGTGGACGCGCGCAGCAGCAGCGCCAGCGGCAGCTCGCGCCCCAGCTCCGCGCGGATGCGCGCCGCGAGCCGCGTGGCCACCAGCGACTGCCCGCCCAGGTCGAAGAAGTCGTCCTCCACCCCCACCCGCTCCACCCCCAGCACGTCGGCCCAGATCTCCGCCAGCTTCGCCTCCAGCTCCGTGCGCGGCGCGACCGGCTCCGCGGCGGCCGGCTCGGCGGCGGGGTCGGGGAGCGCGCGCCGGTCGGCCTTGCCGCCGCTGGTCCGCGGGATCGCGCCCACCCAGGCGAAGGCGGAGGGGACCATCGCCTCCGGCAGCCGCGCGCGCAGGTGATCGCGCAGCGCCGCGGGACCCGGCCGGTCGCCGCCGTCGCCCACCAGCCACGCCACCAGCCGCTTCCCGCCCTGCCCGTCGCCGCGCGCGTCCACCGCGGCCTCGGCCACGGAGGGGTGGAGGACGAGCGTGGCCTCCACCTCGCCCGCCTCGATGCGCACGCCGCGCACCTTCATCTGCGCGTCGCGCCGCCCCAGGAACTCGAGCGAGCCGTCTTCCAGCCGGCGGCCCAGGTCGAGCGTGCGGTACATCCGCGCCCCGGGCGGCCCCCAGGGGTCGGGAAGGAAGCACGACGCGGTGAGCCCCGGCCGCCCCGAATAGCCGCGCGCGACTCCGTCCCCCGCCACCCAGATCTCCCCCGGCACGCCGATGGCGGCAGGGCGCAGGCGCGCGTCGAGCACGTACGAGCGCCGCCGGGCGATCGAGCGGCCGATGGGGGTGCGCCGCGCGTCGCGGGGGAGGGGGGTGCAGGTGGAGTAGGTGGTGTCTTCCGAGGGCCCGTAGACGTGCAGCAGGCGCGTGACCGTGCCGTCGGCGTGCAGCGCGCGCGCCAGCGCCGGCGTCAGCACCTCGCCGCCCACGAACAGCGTCGTCAGGCTCGGCGGCAGGCACCCTTCGCGCAGCAGCTCCGCGGCCACGCTCGGCACCATCGTCGTGAACCGCGGCCGCGCGGAGGGCGGGACCGGCGACAGCGGGTTCTCCACCAGCGCCACCGTGCCGCCCCACGACAGCGGGCCGAAGATCTCGGGGATGGAGGCGTCGAAACAGATGCTGGTGGCGGCGAGCGAGCACCCGCGCTCCTCCTCGTCCAGCGCGGCGCGCACCCAGTGCAGGAGCGAGGCGGCGCCGCCGTGCGCGATCTCCACCCCCTTGGGGCCGCCGGTGGAGCCGGAGGTGGTGATGATGTATGCCAGGTTCGCCGCGATGGCGCCCCACTCCGGGTCGGCCGCGCTCTCGCCGCCCAGCTCGGCCTCGTCCAGGTCGATCACCATCATCCCCCCGGCGTCCGGCACCGCGGCGCGCGAGGCGGTATCGGTGAGCACCGCCGTGGCGCGGGCGGCGCGCAGCACGGCCTCGATGCGCGCGGGGGGATGCGCGGGGTCGAGCGGCACATACGCCGCGCCGGACTTGAGGATGCCCAGCAGCGCGGCGACCATGTCCGGCGTGCGCCGCATGCAGACGCCGACCCGCGCCTCCGGCCGCGCGCCGAGGCGGCGCAGGCGGTGGGCGATGCGGTTGGCGCGCGCGTTCAGCACCGCATACCGCATCTCCCAGCTGCCGTGCGCGATCGCCACCGCGTCCGGGCGGATGCGCGCCTGGCGCTCGAACAGGTAGTGAAGCGTCGCGGGGTGCGGCGGCGTACCGTCGCTCTCCCCGTCCGCCATCCACCGCAGCGCCTCGGCTTCGTCCGCCAGCGGCACCTCCGCCAGCGCGCGCGCCGGGTCTGCGGCGAAGCCGGCGAGCATCGCCTGCAGCCGGCGCAGCAGCCGCCACGCCGTCGCCGGCTCGTACAGCTCGGACGAGGCGATGAGCTCCGTCCGCACCGTCGTCCCCCCGTCCTCGAGCTGCAGCGTCAGGTCGAAGGCGGAGCTCCCCGAGTCCACCACCTCCACCGCGGCCTCGATCCCGGGGAGGGCGAGCCCGCCCGCCGCGTCGGTGAACGTGATCAGCGTCTGCACCAGCGGCGGCCGGGAGGGATCCCGGTGCGTGCCGGCGAGCTCCACGATGCGGTCGAAGGGGAAGCGCGCGTGCTCCCGCGCGCCGAGCACCGCGCGGTGGGTGCGGCGGATCGCCTCGCGCACGGTGGGGTCGCCGCCCAGCCGGAAGCGCAGCGGGACGGTGTTGGCGAAGAAGCCGAAGATCCCCTCGGTGCGCGCGTCGCGGCGGTTCGCCTCCACCGTGCCGAGCAGGAAGTCGTCCTCCCCCGCGTGCCGCTGCAGCACCGCGCCCCACGCCGCGGCGAGGACCGCGAAGGCGGTGGTCGACTCCGCGCGGGCGAGGGCGCGCACCTCCACGGTCAGCGCGGGGCCGAGGTCGAGCGCCACCTTGAAGCCCGCCGTGCCCTGCGTGGGTGGGCGCGGATGGTCGGGCGGGAGCTCGAACACCTGCGGCGCGCCCGCCAGCTCCTCGCGCCAGTACGCCGCATCGTTGGCGAGCGCGGAGCCGTCGAGCGCCTGCCGCTGCCAGGCGGCGTAGTCACGATAGTCGGCGGGGAGGGGCGGAAGGCCGGCGTCGCGCCCGGCGAGCCGCGCCGCGTACAGCGCCCCCAGCTCGCGCCGCAGGATGCCGGTGGACCAGCCGTCGCCCGCGACGTGGTGGATGGCGATGGCGAGGAAGTGCTCGTCCGCCCCGAGGCGCAGGAGGAGCGCGCGCAGCAGCGGCCCGCGCGCGAGGTCGAACGGCCGCGCCAGGAAGGCGGCGACCCGGCGCTTCGCCTCGCGCTCCGCGTCCGCGGCGTCCTCGACGTCCTCTACCTCCCACCCGAGCCGAGGCTCCGGCGACGGCGCCTGCACCGGCTCGCCGTCGTGCTCCGATACCATCATCCGCAGCGCGTCGTGCCGGGCGGCGAACGCGCGCAGGGCGGCCTCCAGCGCCGCCGCGTCCAGCGGGCCGCGCAGCCGCCAGCCGAGGGGGATGGTGTAGTGCGCCGCCCCGGGTGCCAGCCGGTGCAGGTACCAGATGCGCCGTTGCTCGAAGGTGAGCGGCACCGGCCCCTCGGGCGCGCGCGGGATGCCCTCGCCGCGCGCGCGCAGGCTTTCCAGCAGGGCGCGCTTGGCCGGAGAGAGCGTGGCGAGGCGGTCCGGGAGCTGGCTCATCGGGAGCGGAGACGGGCGGGACGGGTGCGGCGGAAGATGAAGGATACCGCCGGGGGTCCGAAGGATCAACAAGCCTTTTGCATCCTCGGGCCTTTGACGACGCGGCGCGGCTGAAGAAGATACGGGGCGTTACGCAAACCGCTGTTGCCGTCGGATGTAGCGACGATGCGAGTGAGCTCGCCGCCTCGCCGCTACGACGGCACGCTGTCCGCCTTCACGGACATCAACGGCCGCGACGATCCTGCCCCGTTGGAATGTCATCCTGAGCGCCGCCGCTGGTCGCTACCTTCGGTCACGCCGATGCATGGTGGCGGCCGAAGAACCTGTGGCCGGCGATGCGACACCGTTCGGTAGCAGGCGACGAAGCACGCCATCACCCGACTTGACGCCGCCTGCCGCCGGGTCGACCTTTGCGCGCGGCCCCTGCTTTCGCACTCTCGCACCTCCGCAGATCTAGCCATGCTTCTCAAGCGCTTCTACGACGACAAGCTCGCGCAGGCGAGTTGGCTGGTGGGGTGCTCCGCCACCGGCGAGGCGCTGGTGGTCGACCCCAACCGCGACGTGGAGCAGTACGTGGCGGCGGCGCAGCGCGAGGGGCTGCGCGTGACGCACGTCACCGAGACGCACATCCACGCCGACTTCGTCTCCGGAACCCGCGAGCTGGCGCGGCGCACCGGCGCGGTGCCGCACCTCTCCGCCGAGGGCGGCGACGACTGGCGGTACGGCTGGGGAGACGAGGAGAAGGCGGTGCCGCTGCGCGACGGCGACCGCTTCAGCGTGGGCAACGTGCGCATCGACGTGATGCACACGCCGGGGCACACCCCCGAGCACCTCTGCTTCGTGGTCACCGACACCGCCGCGGCCGACCGGCCGATGGGCGTGTTCAGCGGCGACTTCGTGTTCGTGGGCGACGTGGGGCGGCCGGACCTGCTGGAGCGCGCCGCCAACCAGGCGGGGACGATGGAGGGCGGCGCGCGCACCCTCTTCCGCTCGCTGCGCCGCTTCGCCGGGGCGCTGCCGGACTGGGTGCAGCTCTGGCCCGCGCACGGCGCCGGCTCCGCCTGCGGCAAGGCGCTCGGCGCGGTGCCGCAGACCACGCTGGGCTACGAGAAGCTCTTCAACTGGGGATTGGCGGAGACGGACGAAGAGGCCTTCGTGCGCGCCGTGCTCGCCGGCCAGCCGGACCCGCCGATGTACTTCGCCGAGATGAAGCGCATCAACCGCGACGGCCCGGCCGTGCTGGGCGGCTTCCGCGCGCCGCGCCGCCTCCCCGACGAGATGCTGGGCGAGCTCGCCTCCACCGGCACCGTGGTCGACACGCGCCGCGGCGACGCCTGGGCCGCGCGCCACGTCCCCGGCACCCTGAGCGTGCCGCTGGGGAAGTCGTTCACCACCTGGGCGGGCTCGGTGGTTCCCTTCGGCCGCACCTTCTCGCTGATCGTGGAGGAGGAGTGCGCCGCCGAGGCCATCCGCGATTTGGCGATGATCGGGCTGGACCAGTGCGAGGGCGTGTTCTCGCCCGAGGCGGTGGATGCCTGGGTGCGCGCGCGCGGCCCCGCCGGCCGCGCGGCCGACCTCTCCCCCGACGAGCTGGAGTCCCGCCGCCCCACGGGGACGATCGAGGTGGTGGACGTTCGCAATGGGTCCGAGTTCGACGCGGGCCACCTTCCCGGCGCGGTGAACCTCCCGCTCGGCCGGCTGGCGGAGCGCCTGGGCGAGCTCCCGCGCGACCGGGTGCTGGCGGTGCACTGCCAGAGCGGGGCGCGCGCCGGCGTGGCCATCTCCCTCCTCCGCGCCCGCGGCTTCGACGACGTGGTGCACGTCTCGGGCGACTTCGCCGGCTGGAGGGCCGCCGGGCGTCCGATCGAGAAGGGCGCTCCTGTCCCTGCCTGAAACTGCGTCTCACGCAGAGACGCGGAGGCGCAGAGAGGACTCGCGGAGCTTGACACGCCGCTCCGAAAAGTGCATACTGGACAAGGAAGGAAGCTTCTGCTGGGAGATACCATGCACGTTTCGAAGGGGCAGCCACGCGGCGGAACTGCGGCTCTACCGGAGTCCCCTCGGCAGCCGCTCGACCTCACGCCTCCGCCCGACCACGAAGGCTTCGTGGAGGCGTCGGCGGATGGGCTGCGGGCGATCCGCGAGCGGAGAGAGAAGCGGCGCCGGAAGAAGTAGCTGGCGCGGGATGCAGGGTTACAACTGGCTGGACCTGTTCGGGTCCAGCTTTTTGTTTTCCACCGCTCTTTCGAATGGCCCGATGCGGCATCATCCCGGTGAGGTCTGGTTCCTCCCGCCGGAGGCGGAGGAGGGCGGTGATCCGAAGGGCCGCCGCCACGTCCTGCTGACGCCCTGCGATCACTCGGGCGACATCTGCGTTCTCGCCTACGCGAGCACCCAGTCCACGGAAGCACGCTTCGGCGCGGGATTCCTGCTCGTGGACCCTGCCACCAGCGGGTTCTCCCGCTGCGGGTTCTCGCGGCCGAGCTACGTCTACCCCAGCCGGCTGGTCCCCGCGACATCGGAATACCTCCTGAGGATGACCGGACGCCTGGTGGAGGAGATGGCGCAGCTGCGGCTCGTGCTCAAGGAGGCGCTGGGAATCGGGACGGGTGTCGCGCCCGACGAAGATTCCTCGAGCTGGCGCGGGAGGGTGGTCCGCCTGAGTCGCTCCCGTCGCCAGGCGATCGGCTACGGACACGCGATCGTGGTCACCGAGTCACGCTATTCCTCACGCCAGCGTTACCAGACGATCGTTCCCATCGAAGACTTGCAGGAGTTCGAGCCGGGGCCGGGAGACGTCGAGGTGATGGAGGGAGATTGGTTACGGCCCCTATCGTCGGAGAGGGGAGTTCTAGTCGCCGTGCCGGACGTGCAGTCGGTCTTTCACTCGCGCGACATCGACGGCTGGACTGGCGCGCTGGTGGACGACACGACCATGGAGAGGGTGGACCGGGCGCTGATCGAGTTGTTCGACCTGTGATGCGCAGCGGCTCTCTGCGTCTCCGCGTGAGATTGCAGTTTCAGCGCTCGACCAGGTCCGTGCGGTGGTGGCCGGGCCCGATGTCGGAGCCGGTGCGGCGGGTGGGGATCTGCATGAGCGGGATGATGCCGAAGCCGAGCAGGTTCGGCATCCAGAAGGCGATCACCCGGTAGGCGAGCACCACCAGCACTGCCGTGGCCGTGGGCACGCCGAAGCCGTGGTAGAGCAGGATCATCGTCCCCTCCACCACCCCGATGCCGCCGGGGATCACCGCCACCTTCCCGATCAGCAGCGGCAGCGCGTACCCCGAGAGCACCTTCCCCGGCGTGAGCTGGTGCCCCGCCGCCACGAAGAGCCAGTACATGGCGCCCATGTCGAGCACGACGCCCAGCGCGGCGGCGACGGCGGGCGCCTTCCAGCCGCGCGTCTTGAGCACGTAGAAGGCATCGAAAAGGCGGTCGACCGTGGCCCCCAGGTGCTCCGGGTCGGCCTCCTTCTTCCGCAGCCGCGCCCACTTCTGCTGCCAGCGGCTGAGGATTCTCTTGGCCTTCTCGCGGTGGCCCGAGGCCCAGAAGAGCGCCCCGCCCACCACCATCAGCAGCGCCAGCGACAGGCTGAATGCGATCCAGAGCGCCGGCGTGAGCGACTGCGCGATCACGAGCTGCACCATCCCCAGCATAGCGAAGACGGCGATGGTGCTGGCGTTCAGCAGCGCCGGCAGCCACCCGGCGAGCAGCGCCCCCTCCGCGCGGATCCCCGCGTCGCGCAGCCAGCGGAAGCTCGACCCGCCGATCCCCACCAGCCCCCCCGCCACCAGCCCCACCGAACCCGCCGCCAGCGTCACGCCGAACCCCCGGTGCAGGGTGAGCACCTGGCCGGTGAGCCCCACGATGCGCCGCATCATGTAGCCCAGCGCCACGTAGCTGAGGATCTCCGAGACGATGGCGAGCCCCACGGCCCACCCGCGGAAGGTCCGCAGCACCCTGGCCTGCTCCTGCAGATCGCCGAGCTGGGGGATGATGAGGTGCACCGCGAGGCCGAGCAGCCCCAGGATGAAGATCCAGCGCACCCACTTCGTGGGCTTCGCGCGCTTCGCCTCTTCCTCGACCGCCTCGACCTCTTCCTGCCAGCGCGGCTCGAAGTCCGCTTCCGCCGGGGCGGCGGCGTCGTCGGGCGCGGCAGGGTCGGGGCGGGGGCCGGGCGTCTCCATCAACGGTCCTGTGCGTCGGTTCGGGCCTGATCTCGCCTGCGTTCACGCATGCTCCACGCCGCGGGTACGATGAAAGTTTCAGCCGCAGCCGGAACAGCGCCTCACGCAGAGACGCGGAGACACGGAGAGGACCACCCCGCCTCTCC
>JBJMPM010000102.1:0-24913 GCA_045803205.1 Longimicrobiaceae bacterium | reverse complement strand
AATCCGCCTGAACACCTGGTGTTGAACGCACCTCAAACAAACGACGTCATCCTGAGGCCGTCCATGCTGTAACCATCGTCTGCGGAATAACTTGCAGGCCGAAGGATCTATAACCGCGTCAGCACGTGAGTCGGTGAGATGCGTCAACGCTATCCCCGGATTTGGTATCAGTTCCTCTGCGTCTCTGCGTGAGACGTTGTTTTCAGTAGATGTAGACCGGCGTGCCGACCCTGACCTCGCTGTAGAGCTGCTCCAGCGGCTCGTCGTCCAGGCGGATGCACCCGTGCGTTGCGGGGAAGCCGATCGCCAGCGGGTCGTTCGTCCCGTGGATCATGATCCCGCCGCCGGTGTCGAGCTTGTAGTGGCCCAGCACCTCGGGGATCTTGCGGTTCTGCGTCCCGAACGGCGGGATGTAGAGGGTGCCGTTGAAGAAGAGCGACTCCGCCTGCGGGATGGGCGTGAACTCGCCGTCCGCCAGGTAGCCGATCCACTCGCCGCGGCGCACCACGCGGCGGCCGTCCTCCAGCGTGAGCCCGCCTTCGGGGAACTGCCGCACCCGCTGCCCCAGCGAGTAGAAGTGCCAGTCGGGCGGGTTCCAGAGCGGCTCCTCCTCCTTCAGCAGCACCCGGCGCAGCCCGCGCGGGGTGGAGAAGTCGTAGACGCGCCCCGAGGGCGCGGTGACGGCGCCCATCCCCACGCCGGCGCGCGTCGAGATGAGCGTGTCGCCGTTCTCGTCGATCAGCCAGAGGCGGCGGTCGTAGATCGACACCACGATCTTGCGCCCCTCGATGGCGTCGGCGGCGCGGCGGTGGCGGTTCCAGGCGAGGGAGTCGGCGTGGTCCTTTGGCTTGCGCGGCGCGGGGTCGGGGCTCTCGATCCCCATCAGGCGCAGCCGGTCGACGATCAGCTCTTCGCGCGTGACCAGCCCGCGCGGCTGCTCGCCCGACGAGCCGTTGACGCCGCCGGTGTCGGCGCGCGCGGCCTCGGGGCCCTGCGCGGCGAGGGGGGCGGCGAGCACGAGCGCGAGCAGCAAGGCCGGCGCCCGGCGGAGGAGATGCTTGTCCATCGTTCCTGCGGTTGCTGCGGGGTGCGGTTCGTCCGGGTACAGCCCCGGACGGTTCCGCGAGAATCGTGCACCTCGGATGGAATGTGTATACGAGAGGACGTTCGCGGAAGGTTCAGGTCACCGGAGAGGGTCCCTCCACCAGCCAGGCGAGGTGGTCGACCTCGGGCGCGATGAGCTTCTCCCACGCCATGCGGACGGCCGCGGGGGAGCCGGGCATGGAGAAGACGACGCGGCCGCGGTACACGCCCGCCGTCGCCCGGGAGAGCATAGCCGCGGCGCCCACCTGCTCCCAGCTCAGCATGCGGAAGAGCTCACCGAAGCCGGGGAGCGGCTTCTCGATCATCCGCGCGAGCACGTCGTAGGTGGTGTCGCGCGGCGCGATCCCCGTCCCCCCGTTGAAGAGGACCAGGCGCGCGCGGCCGGCCGCCATCTCCTCCAGCGCCGCGGACACCTCGGCCGGCTCGTCGCGGATCACACGGTAGCCGGCCGCCTGGTGCCCCGCGGCGGCGATCGCCTCGCGCAGCCAGCGGCCGTTGGTGTCCGTCTTCTCCGTGCGCGAGTCGCTGACGGTGACCACGGCGATGGGGACGGGCCCGCGCCCCTCCTCCGCCAGCCGGTGGTGGCGCTCGCTGCTCTCGCTCGTCATCGCCGAGATCCGCTCGGCGGGGCGGGCGCGTATGCTTTTCGGCGCCGCGCGTGCGCGCTAGATTCTTTCCACATCCTCCTCATCCCTGACAGGGTGTCCGCTCCGCTCGGAAACCCGGCGAGCCTGCGAATGAAATCTTTCTTCCGCGACGCCGCAAGGGTGCTCGCCGGCCTCGCGCTGGTCGCGCTGGTGCTCTCCACCGTCGCCGCGCTCCTCGGCACCGGCGGGAGCGGGCAGGCGGTGTCGGTGCTCGCCTACGCCGCCATCGCCTACATCTACGTCATGGTGGGGTGGTGGGCGTACCAGCGCTCCAGCCACGTGGCGGCGGGCCCCGCCTTCCTGATCCACGCCTCCACCTGGGCGCTCCTCCTCCCCGAGGTGGCGCGCTGGAACGCCGCCGGCCCGCAGCCCGCCGCCTGGTACGCGGTCTACGCGCTCGGCGCCTTCCTCAACGGCGTCTCGCTCCTCCACTTCGCCGCGGCGCTCGCCTTCCCGCGCGCCGTGCACCGCTGGCTGGGCGCCTTCTCCGCGGCGTACGCGGCGGCGCTGCTGCTGGCCGCCGCCGCCATCGCCGCGGCCTTCGGCGGCGCGGAGGGGGTGGCGCGCACGCTCGACGTGGGGGTGCGCAAGCATGGGCTCGACTTCGTCGCCTTCTGGGGCTCGCTGGCGCTGCTGGCGGCCGGGATCGCGCGCACGCGGGTGCCGCGCATCCGCCGGCAGCTCGGCTGGGCGATGGGGGCCGTCGCCGTGGGACTCGGTCCCGGCTGGCTGCGCAGCGTACCGGGGCTCCGCGACGCGCTCACCGCGCAGGCGCTCCCCGGCCTCACCGTCGACGCGCTCTTCTGGGTGCTGATGCCGCTGGGGATGGCGTACGCCATCGTCCGCTACAACCTCTTCGACGAGGGGCGGCTGCGCGCGCGGGCGCAGGAGGTGTCGCTGGAGCTGCTGCGCTCCGGCAACGTCGACGAGGTCGCCCGCGCCGCCACCGAGGCGCTGCACCAGGACTTCGACCTGGCCTCCGCCTCGGTGTGGACGCTGGACGACGCCGGCATCCCCGCGCGCGTGGGCGGCGACGCGGAAGCCGGCGACACGGCCGCGGTGGAACGGGTGCTGAAGGGCGGCGAGGCGGCCGCGGCGCCGTCGACCCTGGTCTACCCCCTCCGCTACCGCGGCGGGGTGGAGGCCGCGCTCTGGCTGGAGCGCGCCTTCGGCGAGCCTTTCGAGGACGGGCACCGCAGCTACCTGGCGATGGTGGAGCCGCAGCTCGCCCTCGCCCTGCACCTGCGCAGGGTGGACGAGCGGGTGCGCGTGGCCGCCGAGGAGCTCACCGCCCTGGCGCGCGAGGTCGACGAGGTCGCCGCCGAGCTGCGCCTCACCGGCGAGAGCGTGACCGCCGCGGTGCAGGAGGTGAGCCTGGGGTCCACGCGGCAGACCGAGGACTTCCGCCGCATCGCCGACGCCATCGCCGGGCTGCGCGCAGCGAGCAAGGAGATCGCCACGCGGCTGGCCAGCGCCGACCGCTTCGGCGGGGAGACGCTGGAGCGCTCCGAGCAGGCGGGAACGGACGTGGAGATGCTGGTGGCGCGGGTGAAGGAGGGCGCCCAGCGACTCTCCACCGTCGCCGACGAGGTGACCTCGCTGCGGGAGCGGAGCGGCGAGATCGGCTCCATCTCCGACGCCATCCGCGAGGTGGCCGAGCAGACCAACCTGCTGGCGCTGAACGCCGCCATCGAGGCCGCGCGCGCCGGCGAGCACGGCCGCGGCTTCGCGGTGGTCGCCGACGAGGTGCGCAAGCTGGCCGAGACCAGCGCCGGGAGCGCCGAGCGCATCGGCGTGCTGGTAGAGAAGGTGCTGGGGCAGATCGCCGGCGTGGCCGGGGCGGTCGGCGGCACCCGCGAGGCCATCGTCGAGGGGGCCGAGGGCGCCGACCGCGCCGCGGGGGCGCTGCGCGAGAGCATCACCCAGGTGGCGCGCCTGCGCGCGGAGATCGCCGAGGTCGCGCACCTCACCGCCGGCGCGCAGGAGCAGAACGAGACCATCGCCGGCGCCGTGACCCGCGCCACCGACATCAGCGAGGCCAACGCCGCCGTGGCCGAGGAGACCGCCGCCGCCACCGCCCAGCAGCTCTCCTCGCTGGAGGGGGTGGCCGCGAGCGTGAAGGAGCTCTCCAACCTGGGCGGCAAGATGTTCGAGCTGCTCAAGGGCGGCGCGCAGGAGCCCGCCGCGCCCGCCCCGCCGCCCGCGGAGGGGGACGCCTCGCCGGTGGTGCGCTTCCGGGAGATCCGGCCGGGCGCCCCGGCGTGAGCGAGCCGGGCGATCCTCCGCCCCCGCCCGCGCGCGGGCCCGGCTGGCGGAGGATCGCGCTCGTGCTCGCCGTCGCCGCCGCCCTGGCGGCCTTCTTCCTGCTGGGCGGGCCCCGCTGGCTGAGCCTGGAGGCGCTGCAGGCCAACCGCGAGCGGCTGTCGGCCTTCACCGGCGAGCACTACGCCGCGGTGCTGGTCGGCGCGGCGCTGGTCTACGCGGCGGTAACGGCGCTGAGCTTTCCCGGGGCGGTGGTGCTCACGCTGGCGGCGGGGTTCCTCTTCGGACCCTGGGTGGGCACCGCGGTGGTGGTGGCCGGCGCGACGGTGGGCGCCACCCTGGCCTTCCTGGGCGCCCGCTACGTTTTCGCGGACGCCGCGCGGCGGAAGATGGGGCCGCGGCTGCGCAGGCTCGCCGCGGGCTTCGAGGCGGACGGGTTCAGCTACATGCTCTTCCTGCGGCTGGTGCCCGTCTTCCCCTTCTGGCTGGTGAACCTGGCGCCGGCGCTCACGCCGCTGGGGACGCGCACCTACGTCGCCGCCACGGCCATCGGCATCGTCCCGGGGAGCTTCGTGTACTGCTACCTGGGCGCGCGGCTCTCCACGCTGCGCTCGCTCTCGGACGTGTACCGCGACCCCCGCTGGCTGGTGGCGCTGGGGATGCTGGCCGTGCTGTCGCTGGCCCCGGTCGCCTGGAGGAAGTTCCGCCACCGCACCCATTCCGGAGCTGCCGCATGAACGAGGCACTCGACCGCACCTCTCCCGGCGCCGGCCGGCCGCTGGCGCTCCTGGCGCTGGGCCTGGGCGCCCTCGCCCTGCTGCTGATCGGCATCGGCGGGCCGGGCACGCGCTTCGGCTGGTGGCACTTCCGCACCGGCTTCAAGCTGATGAAGTACGGCGCCTGGCTGGGCATCGCCGCCGCGGTGCTGGCGGCCGTGGCGCTGCTCGTGCTGCTGGTGCTCGGCGCCAGCGCGCGGCGGGGCACGCCGCGGGCGATGGTCGCCGTCGCCACGCTGGGGCTGCTGCTGGGCGGGGCGGCCTTCTACCTCCCCTGGAGCTTTCGGCGGCACGCGCAGAGCGTCCCCGCCATCCACGACATCACCACCGACTTCCTGAACCCGCCCGAGGTCACCGCCTCGCGGGCGCTGCGCGACACCACGCAGGGGATGAACTCCTGGGTGTACGAGGGCGACACCATCGCGAAGCAGCAGCGGCGGGCCTACCCCGACATCGAGCCGGTGATGCTGGCGATGGCGACGGACGACGCCTACCGGGCGGCGCTGCGGGCCGCGCGCGACATGGGGTGGGAGATCCTGCTGGAGGACCCGGCGGCGCGCCGCATCGAGGCGGTGGACGTGACGAAGTGGTACGGCTTCAAGGACGACGTGTCGATCCGGGTGAGCCCCGCGTCGGGGATCTCGAAGGTGGACATCCGCTCCATCAGCCGCGTGGGCGGGAGCGACGTGGGGATGAACGCCGCCCGCATCCGCAAGTACGTCGAGAAGCTGAAGGCCGAGAACCGCGAGAAGGTGGCGGACGAGCAGTAGGTGCCGACCGCGAGGCCCTCATCCCTGCGCCTGAGAGCGCAAACCCTCTCCCGTACCGGGAGAGGGGGGAAGCCGCGGCCGCGGCGAAGCCTGCAAGCCACCGCGCGGGATAAACCTCCGCGTGACCGGTGCAGATCCGCGTAGACGCTGGAGAATTCAACCTCTCCCGGTACGGGAGAGGTGGCGAGCCCAAGCGAGCCGGAGAGGGCGCTGAGCCGGCGTCCGAGCGGCTCCCGGAGTAGGGAGACGATGCACGCGCACTACTACGATTCGCACGACCTGCCGCGCTTCGGCGAGATCGGCAAGGACGCCCCGGCGCTGGCGGAGAAGTTCTTCGACTGGTACAACGCCGTCTTCGCCGAGGGGGCGCTGACCGAGCGGGAGAAGAGCCTGATCGCGCTCGCCGTCGCCCACGCGGTGCAGTGCCCGTACTGCATCGACGCCTACGCGCAGGACTGCCTGCGCAAGGGCTCCGACGTGGAGCAGATGACGGAGGCGGTGCACGTGGCCGCCGCCATCCGCGGGGGGGCCTCGCTGGTGCACGGCATCCAGATGCGCAACCACGCCGACCGGCTGGGGATGTAGGGATGGCGAAGGCTCTCCGTTCCTCTGCGCCTCTGTGTGAGTGATATTGACGAAGCATCGGGTGCTGCCGACCCTGCAGAAGCGCCACGCACCCCTCGCGGCCGCGGCGGAGCAGCGCGCGCTGCTGGACCGCGTCCCGGTCGCACGGAGCTTCGCGGACGCGCTGGACGGGGCCGGGCTCTACCCGCTGCGCGCCACGGGGATCGAGATCCTGCAGCTCAACGTCGGCCGCAAGTGCAACCAGACCTGCCGCCACTGCCACGTGGACGCGGGCCCGGACCGCACCGAGATGATGCCGGACGCGGTGGTCGACCGCTGCCTCGAGGTGATCAAGTCCACCGACATCCCCACCGTCGACATCACCGGCGGCGCTCCCGAGCTGCACCCGCGCTGGCGCGAGCTCGTCGCCCGCGCGCGGGCCGCGGGGAAGCAGGTGATCGACCGCTGCAACCTCACCATCACCCTCCTCCCCAACTACGCCTATCTCCCGCGGTTCTTCGCCGACCACGGCGTGCACGTGGTGGCGTCGCTCCCGCACTACCGCCAGAAGGGCACGGACACGCAGCGCGGCGACGGCGTCTTCGAGGAGTCCGTCACCGCGCTGCGGCGGCTGAACGCGCTGGGGTACGGGAAGCCGGGGACGGGGCTGGTGCTGGACCTGGTGACGAACCCGGTGGGGACCTTCCTGCCGGGGAGCCAGAAGGCGCTGGAGGCGGAGTGGAAGCGGCAGCTCCTGCGGCTGTACGGGATCGAGTTCAACGCGCTGTACACCATCACCAACATGCCCATCGCCCGCTTCCTCGAGTTCCTGGAGGAGACGGCTCAGCTCGCGGAGTACCTGGAGCGGCTGGTGACCGCCTTCAACCCCGCCGCCGCCGCGGGCGTGATGTGCCGCAACACCCTCTCGGTCGGCTGGGACGGCGCCCTCTACGACTGCGACTTCAACCAGATGCTGGAGCTCCCGGTCGAGTCGCGCGCGCCCCGCACCATCTTCGACTTCGACCTGGAGGCGCTGGCGCGGCGCGAGATCGTGCTCGGCCCCCACTGCTTCGGCTGCACCGCCGGCGCCGGCTCCAGCTGCGGCGGCGCGACGGCTGCCTGAGCCGCGCCTCACCCAGAGACACGGAGGAGGTGCATCTCTCTCATATGCAACATCATGTACCTGAACAGGATAGATTATCTTCTCATCGTCCGGCTCCGCCATTGCAACGTCTCGTAGAGGCTGATTATCTTCCAGACCGTATTACGAACTCTCAATCGATGGAGGCAGACGTGAAAACGGTGACGGTTTCTCCGAAATACCAGGTCGTGATCCCGCAGGGGGTGCGTGAGTCGCTCGGCATCAAGCCGGGACAGAAGCTGGATGTGTTCGAGTACGATGGGCGAATCGAGTTCGTGCTGGTGCGCAGCCCGCGCGAGATGCGTGGGTTCCTGAGCGGGATCGACACCTCCGTCGACCGCGACCCGGACCGGGTGTGAACGTCGTCGACTCCTCCGGGTGGCTGGAGTACATGGCCAACGGCCCGAACGCCGGCACCTTCGCACCTGCGGTCGAGGATGTGGGGCGGTTGATCGTACCGTCGATCACGATCGTCGAGGTGTTCCGCAGGGTGTATCAGCAACGCACGGAGGCGGAGGCGGTACAGGCCGTTTCGCTGATGCGACGCGGACTCGTCGTAGATCTCGATTTCACCCTCGCGGCCAACGCAGGAAAGCTCGGCGTAGAGAACAAGCTGCCACTCGCCGACAGCATCATCCTCGCGACTGCTCGGGCTTACCAGGCAACGCTCTGGACCCAGGACGCCGACTTCGATGGTCTTCCGGACGTCCACTATTTCCCAAAAAAGTAGTCATCTCGCTGGAAATGCTCGATAAACAGCATCTCTCACGGACCAGAGGTTCTGTGTCTCCGTGAGAGATGCTGTTTCTACTTCAATCCCACCATCTCCTCGCTGATCTGCCAGAGCCGGCGGGCGGATTCGTCGTCGGTGGCGGCGGGGCTGGGGGGAACGGGGAGGTTATCGATGAAGTACTCGCCCGTGACCTCGGCGACGGCGGGGTCGGCGGCGAGGTAGACGGCGGTGGCGGCGCCCTGCTCGGGGGTGCGCAGCCAGCGGCGCGCCAGGCGGAGCGGGGGGAAGCCGCCCAGCAGCAGCTCGGTCGCGACGACGCCGGGGTGCAGCGCGTTCGCCGTCACGCCGTCGGGCGCGGCGCGGCGGGCGAGCTCGCGGGTGAAAAGGATGTTGGCGAGCTTGGTGTTGCTGTACTGCCGGAAACCGCGGTAGAAGCCGCGCCGCATCTGCACGTCGCCCCAGCGCAGCGCGGCCGAGCGGTGCGCGTCGGAGCTCACGGTCACCACGCGCGCGGGGCGGGCGGCGGCAAGCGCCGGAAGGAGCAGGTTGGTCAGCAGGAAGGGCGCGAGGTGGTTCACCGCCCACTGCAGCTCGATCCCGTCCTCCGTCTCCTTCCGCCGGGCGGTGAAGGTGGCGGCGTTGTTCAGCAGCACGTGCACCGCGCCGAACCGCGCCCGGATCTCATCCGCCGCGCGGCGCACGTCCGCCTGGCGCGAGAGGTCCGCCAGAACGACGTGCAGATCGCGGCTCCCGGTGGCGCGGGCGATCTCGTCGCGCGCGGCCTCGCCGCGCTCGCGGCTGCGCACCACCAGCACGACCGTGGCGCCGCGCGCCGCCAATCCCGTCGCTGCCGCCTTGCCGATCCCCCCGCTCGCGCCCGTCACCACGCTGACGCGGCCGGCCATCTCTCCCATTTCCATCCTCCCTGAAGTGATTTCACACAGAAAACGGAGGCACGGAGAGGGCCACCGCGTCTCTCCGTGCCTCCGTGTCTCTGCGTGAGACCCGATCCGTTACCGCCGGGCGGCCTTCAGCGCGCGGAAGCGGCGGACGAACTCCTCGGCGTCGCGGCGGGAGAAGCTCTCCATCACGTCGGTGTCGTTGATCTCCACCTCTTCGAACACGCGGTCGCCGTCTTCGGTGGTGATCAGCAGGCGCCCGCCGCGGTAGTCCACGCTCCGCACCTCGTCGATGGGGATCTGGATGCTGTGCCGCAGCACCCCGCGCACGCTGCTGCGCACCACCGACGCCACGAAGCGGGCGACCATCCCGTGATCACCATCGTCCTCGTCGTCGTCCATGTCGTGGCCGATGCGGGCGAGGGCGCGCTCGGTGAGCTGCAGGGCCACCACCCGGCGCGTCAGCAGCAGCGAGGCGACGTCGTTGGTGGTGGTCATCGCGAACTCGGCGTCGCGCAGGTCGCGCCGCGGACCGGGGCGCACCGGCGAGTGGTCCGAGTCGTGGTCGTGGTTGTCGATCTCGATGTGGATGCCGTGGCCCTGCGCGAAGGCCGGGTGCGCCGGGACGAGCAGGAGCGCGGAAAGCGCCAGCACGGGGAGCTTCATGGATGGATCTTCCTGCGGGAGGGGGAAACGACCGGGTGATGGGGTCTACGGGACCCGCGCCGGATGGGTTTCACCTCCCTCGCGGTGCTAGGCGCGCACGGCATCGTCGCCGGCCGGACAGGTGCGGTGGCGGAGGATGACGAAGCGCTGGTCTTCGTCCGCGTACTGCAGCAGCTCCCCCGTCTCCCTCTCCACCCAGTAGACGGCGGCGCGGCCGCCCGACCGCGTTTCCACCCGCCAGGCAGTGCACGATCCACCCGAGGTGGTGCGGACGGTCTCCCGCCCGGCGACGCGGACCTCCACCGAGTCGACCCGGGCATCGTCCTCGCGCAGCCGCTCCCAGCGGAACGCACGCCCCTCCGCGAGGGGGAGGGCGGAGAGGATCACGTCCATCGAGTTGCTCAGGAACACGGGGGCGGCGAGACGCACCGAGACCGGCTCGCTCTTCCCGTCGTCCGAGCGGGTGCCGCTGACGTCGAGGCCCGCGAAGGCGAGGCTCGCCTCCTCCGTCCCGGCGCGAACGACGTACGAGAGCGGCGCCAGCGTGGCGGCCGCGAGCGCGAACGAGTCGACCGAGACCTCCATGCCGTCGAGCATCCTCATCCGCTCCACCCGCGACACGGCGGGCGCCCCGGCGGCGGTGACGAGGGTGGTGCGCAGCTCCAGGTACGCCATGGGGATCTCGCGCCCGTCGCGAAGCACCATCACCGCGAAGGTGTCCGTGCGGGCGGCCACGCGCGATCCGTCCACCTCGCGACTCCCGGGGCGGATCACCGTGGCGTCCTGGGCGCGGAGGGCCGCGTTCGCCGGTGCGAGGGCGAGGGTGGCGGCGAGAAGGGCTCGGAGGAGGGTCATCGGAGGCGCGGCTGGAAGGGTGGGCGACGCGGGCGGAACATGCGTGCGTCGGCGGACGCGCGGCAAGGCTCCGCCGCCACTCGCAGCGGCCGCCGCGGCGGCGTAGCTTGTCCTCTTCCCGGCCCCATCGAGACCGACGACGCATGACCGACGCAGCGCCGCCCCGCGCGATCCTGTTCGACCTGGACGGGACGCTGATCGACACCTATCGCCTGTACGGAGAAAGCTTCCGGCGGGCCCTCACGCCCTACCTGGGCCGCGAACCCTCGTGGGAGGAGATGCTCGCCCGCGGCCCCGGCTCGGAGCGCAGCTTCCTCCTCGGCTGGCTGGGCCGGGAGGCCGGTGAGCGCTGCCACGCCGACTTCGGGCGGCACTACGAGGAGCTGCACGGCGCCCTGCACGAGGGGATCTACGACGGCGTCCCCGAGATGCTCGCCGCGCTCCGCGCCGCCGGCTACCCGCTCGGCGTGGTCACCGGCAAGGGGCGCCACGCCTGGACCGTCACCGAGCGGGAGATGGGCCTCGGCGCCTTCGACGTGGTGGTGACGGACGACGACGTCGCCGCGCCCAAGCCCGACCCCGAGGGGCTGCTGGCGGCCGCCCGCGCCCTCGGCCTGCCGCCGGGCGAGATCGTCTACCTGGGCGACTCGGCCGGCGACCTCGAGGCCGGGCGCGCGGCGGGGATGCGGACGGCCGCGGTGCTCTGGCCGAAGACGGCTGAGGGCGAGGCGGAACGCTTCGTGAAGAAGGTGGAGCCCTTCGCCCCGGACTGGGTGTTCGCCCGGCCGGCGGAGGTGACGCGCGCGTTCGCGAGATGGTGCTGAGAGCGATGACGGAGAAGCAGGAAAAGGCCCCGGCGGCGTGGAAGGACTACCACATGGTGGCCGAGGAGGGGCACACCGTCGTCGGCACGGTCAAGGTGCTGGAGGGGGTGGAGAGCCCGCAGCTCGGCAACCGGCGCGACCTGCTGGTGTACCTCCCCGCCTCGTACGGGCGCGGCGACCGGCGCTACCCCGTGATCTACATGCACGACGGGCAGAACCTGTTCGACCGCGCCACCAGCTTCGGCGAGGAGTGGGAGGTCGACCAGACGCTGGAGGCGGCGAGCGGCGAGGGGCTGGAGACCATCGTGGTCGGCATCCCCAACACCGGCGACCGACTGGACGAGTACAGCCCCTTCCACGACCGCGGGCACAAGCAGGGCGGCCGCGGCGACGACTACCTCGACTTCATCGTCCACACGGTGAAGCCGATCGTCGACCGCGACTTCCGCACCCGCCCCGAGCGTGCCGCCACGGGGATCGCGGGGTCGTCGATGGGCGGGCTGATCAGCCTCTACGCCTTCTTCAGCCGTTCCGACACCTTCGGCTTCGCGGGGGTGATGAGCCCCGCGCTCTGGTTCGGCCAGCGGGGGATCTTCGACTACGTGCGGAGCCGGCCGCACGTGCCGGGGCGCATCTACCTGGACATCGGCACCAACGAGGGGCACGAGGCGCTGAACGACGCGCGGCGGATGAAGGCGCTGCTGGAGGAGAAGGGGTACCGCACGGGGCGGGACCTGCTCTTCTTCGTGGAGATGGGCGGGCGTCACAACGAGCGGGCCTGGGCGCGCCGCCTCCGCCACACCCTGCGCTTCCTCCTCGGCGCGCCGCCCCGCCCCATCCCGGCGCGGATCTACTCGCAGCTTTGATACACCCGTACCCCTGGCGGCTGACGCCCTAGAATACTCATCTCGGACCTGTACATTCGATGGATTCCCACGAGCCTGCAGTGAGACTGGTTCACCAAGTATGTGACGCTCTGGCCGACTGGCAGAGCCAGACGCGTTTTCCGGATGTGTATCTGTTCGGCAGCCTGATCCACCGCGGGGGATTTCAATTCGACCCGCGCAGAAGCGACATCGATGTGGTGTGCGTGTTCGGCCGAACGACAGACTACGCTTCTCGTGCGGTGATCGTTGAAAACGCTTTTGAAGCTACGATATCTCTGAATGCGACGTTGATGCAGCTGTTTCGCCGAGCCGACGCATCGCAGCCGATCGTCAGCATCGTGCCCCTCACGACGACGGAACTGACGGCGGGGCTACATAAAGATGGAGTCGATGACTTTTTTCCGGCGAACCGGTTCATCTCTGTCACCACGCGAGAGCCTGTTCTCCTCAGTGCCATTCATCATCGCATCAGCCCTGAGATTGAAGGAGCATTGAGCGCGATCCGTGGTGTGCAAAAGCTGCGGAACAAGGCACTATCACTCAGCCCGAATGGAAACGGCGGGCTAGTTCCGTTCGACTCTGCTGATCCGCTGCCCAAGGATTTGATGCGTTGTGCGGCGCAGGTCAGTTATGCTCTGCGGTGCCGAGACGGACGTTCGCGAAACCCTGAGGAACGTACCGACTTGCTCGAGGGATTCGACTACGTACTGTACTTGGTCCGCGCGCGTCGACGGGAATCCATTGCGACGGAACATTTACATACCCTTGTCAACGCTCGATTGATTGGTCGCGGCGGGCCGCATACGATTCCACCACACGATCTCCTCTTGTTGTGGGAGATTCTGGCAGAAGACGCGTGCGCTCTTCTTCCTACCCTAGCAGAAGAGCCACCCGATCCTGAAGACTCGACAGGAACCAGAATTATTCGTGCGCGCGTTTCACGGCCTACTGCAGCGGTACGATCTGCCGTGTTCACCCGTCATCGCAATCGGTGCGCTTTTCCCGGTTGTGGCGTGGATCTCGAGAGAATCGGAGAGATCGCCGCAATCAACTCAACATTGGACCAAGGACCGCGTTACGACGCTGACCTCAACTCTTCGACTTTGACGGCTCCTGACAACTTCCTGGCACTCTGTCCCACCCATCACCGATTGATAGACCGCTATCCGGAAGACTATCCTGCGGACTATCTACGCACCTGGCAGCACCGGGCGTGACAGCAATCTCACGCGGAGAAGCAGAGGCACGGAGAGACCTGCCGCGCTCTCTCCGCGCCTCTGCGTGAGACATTCTTTTTGCAGCCGAGATACAGATCTATTGGAACCCACGACCATCTCCTCACCTCATCCTTGCGGAGAACCCATGAAAGTTCCAGAAATCGCCGCACTCGCCGCTCTCGCCGCTCTCGCCGCTCTCGCCGCGCTCGCGGCCACCCCGCTGGTGGCGCAGGCGAACTTC
This sequence comes from Longimicrobiaceae bacterium, assembly GCA_045803205.1. Classification (GTDB taxonomy): domain Bacteria; phylum Gemmatimonadota; class Gemmatimonadetes; order Longimicrobiales; family Longimicrobiaceae; genus Longimicrobium. The sequence continues at coordinate 11,327 of JBJMPM010000102.1, read as the reverse complement.
GGCACGGCCGGGAGCACGCCCTTTCAACTCCGCGGACAGGTCTACTACCTGGACGAGGGCGCCGACCACCTCCCCGACTTCTCGCAGCTCCGGCCGCAGGGCACCATCTCCACCACCATGCTGAACGTGCCGCTGCAGAGCTTCGAGCAGGGCTTCCCCGGCGTCACCGACCGCTTCGAGTGGTTCGCGCTGGACTACCGCGGCGCCTTCGCGGTGCCTGCGGCGGGGACGTACCGCTTCCGGCTCCTGTCGGACGACGGCTCGCGGCTGCTGATCGACGGGCGCCAGGTGATCGACAACGACGGAATCCACGGCGAGGTGCAGGCGGAAGGCTCGGCGGAGCTGGCGGAGGGGGTGCACGCGATCGAGGTGCAGTACTTCCAGGGGCCGCGTACCGAGGTGGCGCTGGTGCTGGAGATCGCCCCGCCGGACGGCGAGTACGAGCCGATGGACTTCGCGCGCTACGGCGCGGCGCGCTTCCGCCAGCGGGGGAACCGCCTGGAGGCGGAGCTGGGCGGCTCGGTGCTCTTCGACACCAACAGCGCCGAGCTGAAGCCGCAGGCCGTAGTGGCGCTGGAGGAGCTGAAGAGCGCGATGATCGACCCGCACCCGGCCGGCCGGATCACGGTGGAGGGGCACACCGACAACGTGGGCGCCGACGCCGACAACCAGCGGCTCTCCGAGGCTCGGGCGCAGGCGGTGGTGCGCTGGCTCACCCAGCACGGCGTGCCCGCGTCGCGGATCACCGCGCAGGGCCTCGGCGAAACGCGCCCCGCCTACTCCAACGACACGCCCGCCGAGCGCGCGAAGAACCGGCGCATCCAGATCATCCTCGAGAACCCCTGATATCAAATTCGGGGATAGCGTTGGTGCATCTCGCCGACTCACGTGTTGATGCGATTATAGATCCTTCGGCCTGCAAGTTATTCTGCAGAAATTGGTTACAGCTTGGCCGGCCTCAGGATGACGTCGTCGGGTTGGGTTGCGTCAACAGCAGGTGACCAGGCGGATTTGGTATGAGGGCTTCGCGAGACGCAGAGAAACAGAGAGAACGCAGAGGGTCCCGTGGAGCCCTCTGCGTTCTCTCTTTTTCTCTGCGTCTCGCGCGAAGCGCCCTTATGCCAGGGCGGCGGCCGCGTGGAACTGGTTGGCGGCCTCGATGAAGCCCTCGAAGAGCCGGCGCGTCCCCGCGTGGTCGTCGATCAGCATCTCCGGGTGCCACTGCACGCCGACCAGGAAGTGGTCCTCGCGCGCCGACTCCACGGCCTCGATCAGCCCGTCCGGCGCCCAGGCGGTGGCCGCCAGCCCCTCGCCCAGCTCGCAGAGCCCCTGGTGGTGCATGGAGTTCACCGGCGCCTCCAGCGCGCCGAACGCCTGGTGCAGCCGCGACCCCTCGGCGATGCGGACCTGGTGCGCCAGGTAGTCGCGCGCCCACCCCGCGCCGGGGAAGTAGTCGTGCTTGATGGAGCCGGACCAGAGCTCGCCGCAGTCCTGCACCAGCGTGCCCCCCGCGGCCACGTTCACCACCTGCATCCCGCGGCAGACGCCCAGCACCGGCTTGGCGTCCTCGTTGGCCCAGCGGGCGAGCATCAGCTCCACCGTGTCGCGCGGGGGGTCGGTGCGGCCACAGAGGTCGTGGCGGTCGCAGCGGTAGCTCGTCGGGTCCATGTCCACCCCGCCGGGGAGGAAGATCCCGTCCAGCCGTTCGTAGATGGCGCGCAGCGTCTCGGGGTCGTCTTCCAGCAGCGGCACCATCCAGGGGATCGCCCCCACCGCGATGCAGGCGTGGAAGTACCGCTGGTTCATCAGCCACGAGTCCGGGAGGTCCTCCGGAATGCGGTCGATGGACTTCAGGTTCTGCGTGGTGATCCCGATCACCGGGCGCTGCTGCATCCTCTGGAACCCCAATGGGATGGATACGAAAAGGGTCCCGCCTGCGGAGCAAGAACGGGACCGGCAGACAAGATAGCCGGGCGGCCATGGGGCGGCAACGGTCCTGATACGACGCAGCCCGCGCCGGGTTCCCTACCTTTCAAACTGCAACGGCGGGTCGATCCTCAAGCGACTACGGTCGCCAGGAAAGCCCGAAGCTGGCCTGCAGGCGCCGCACCATCTGATGCGCGGGCGCCTCATGCTCCCAAACCGTTTGGAAGCCCTCGGTGTTCAACCGACCCAGCAGCAGGGTGCTGCGGACCTCGGCGGATAGTGCCCGCCCAATCGGCTGCCGCAGCGCCAACCCGGCCACCACGCTGGGTACGTCGAGGGGGGCTAGCACGGGCGAGGGCAATTGCACGAGGCACGGAGTTTCCTCCATTTCGCACGGCGGCTCCCCGAGGGCGAGAGAGATGTGCTGCAGCCCTCCGCCCACGCTCAGCTCCAGGTCGGCTCCACCGGGCGCCAGGGCAAAGCTGCGAGCCAGCTCGAGCGTGGCGGTGGAAGAGGTGGCGTCGTCCGTGCGCCGGCGCGTGCCGGCGCTTTCCACCCCCGAAGCATCGCGCTCGGTGGTGAAATCGCGATAGGTGAACCGCGAGCGGGCGGAGGTCCCCTGCAGGTAGAGCGTCCATCCCGGGGAGAGTTGCACCCCCAGGCGCGCGCCCAGGTTCAGCGCGCTGCCCAGGGTCACCCGCTCCTCGCTGGTGTAGGCGAATGTGCCCTCATTGATGCGGACGGTATGCTGGAGCAACGGGCTGCTTCCGGACCACCCCGCGAGGGGGGTGAGGCTGAAGCGGCTGCTCTGCGCGGCCAGGGGCGTGGCGGCGACCAGCAGCAGGACGGCGGAACGCAGGATACGCATGGCGGTGCGCGGGATGAGGTCGGCCGGATACGCAGCGGACCCTGAAACAACGCCCGGTCAACGAGTTTCCGGACGCGTCTGGGTACATCCGGGCGTCCTCCGCCGCCGCGTCCACTCACGATACGGGCTCCTGCCGCGCCCTCTCCGTTGTTCCTCCGCGGCTCTGCGTGAGACCCGGTCTTCAAGAGCCGGTCGCCGCAACGGGATCGACGAACACGCCCTCCTCGGTCTCGGCGATGAGGTGGTCGACCACGGCATTGAAGTCGCCGGTGCGCTCGTAGACGGCGAGCTGGCGGTCGGCGCTGGAGCCCTCGTCCATGATGCGGAAGGCGTACTCCACCTCGCGGCGGCTCCCCAGCTCGTCCACCACGTCGTCCAGGAACCACTCCAGCATCTCGCGGATCAGGTCGCGCGCCGGGCACTCGGCCTTCTTCCCGAAGTCGATCAGGTTGCCGTCGAAGCCGTAGCGCACCGCGCGCCACTTGTTCTCCTCGATCAGGTCGTGCGCGTACACGCGGAAGGTCATGTTGTCGCGCCGCAGCTTCCAGAGCTTGAGCACCACCGCCTGCAGCAGCGCCGCCACGCACACCGCCTCGTCCACGCGGGTGCAGACGTCCAGGAAGCGGAACTCCAGCGTGGGGAACTTGTGGTGCGGCCGCACGTCCCAGTAGATCTTGCTCCCGTCCGGGATGCACCCCGTCTCCACCAGCGTGTTGCTGAGCGACTCGAACTCGCGCCAGTCGCGCAGCACCCGCGGCACCCCGGTGCGCGGGAAGTTGCGGAAGATCACGCTGCGGTAGCTCTTGAGCCCCGTGTTGCGCCCCATCCAGAAGGGCGAGCTGCTGCAGAGGCAGAGGATGTGGGGGAGGAAGTAGCGGGCCACGTTCATGGCGTCGATCATGAACTCGCGGTCCTCGATCCCCACGTGCACGTGCGTGCCGAAGATCAGGAGCTGCTGCGCCAGGTCCTGCATGTCCTGCTTCACGCCCAGGTAGCGCTCCAGCGGCGTGATCTCCTGCGTCATCCAGCTGCTGAAGGGGTGCGTCCCGGCCGCCACCACCTTCAGCTCCTTCTTCGCGGCCAGCTCCATCACCATCCGCCGCAGCCGGATCAGCTCGACCTTCACCTCGTTGGGCGACTGGCAGATGGGGCTCCCCACCTCCACGATGCTCTGGTGCAGTTCGGGCTTGATCTCGCCCAGGATCAGGTGGTCGTGGTCCAGGATCTCGGTGATGTACGAGCGCAGCTCGCGCGTCACCGGGTCGATGATCTGGTACTCTTCCTCGATCCCGAGGGTGAGCGATGGAGCCTTCATCATGCGAATCGACCTCACGAGGTGTAGTGCTAAGTGCTACGAAGGTGGTGAAGTTCCTAGGCACTAGGCACTTCCCACCTACCGTTCCTCCACCAGCATGGTCGCGATCGACGAGCCGCCGCCCGCGGTGACGTTCAGCAGCGGGTCGGTGGCGATGCGGGTGAGCGCGCCGTCGACGTGCGCGGCGTGGCTCACGAAGGGGGCGATGTCGACCATGCGGTCGTACGTCTCCAGCCGCCCGTCGACCCAGCTCGGGTAGGGCTCCTTCGGGAGCACGATGCGCTCCTGCACCACGTACGGCGTCTCCAGCGCCGACTTCAGCGCCTCGCCCCACTCCTCCGCCGAGACCAGCCAGCCGAGCACGATCCCCCGCCCGCCGTAATCGTCGTTCGGCTTCAGCACCAGCCGCTCGCGGTTCGCCTCGGCCCAGGGCAGCAGGTCGACCTCGTCGCCGTGGAAGCGCGTCCGCCGCTCCTCCACGATGCGGGTGAAGGGGACGTGCGCCTCCACCGCCGCCCGCTGCCCGTCGGTGAAGAGGTGGGCGTTCCGCTCGTCGCCCAGCACCGCCAGCGAGGCCTTCTTGTACAGCACCTTGCAGCGGAAGGGGTTCACCATGCAGACGGCGCCGTCGCGCACGGCCCGCACCACGGGGTTGTCGATCCCCATCCGCAGCACCAGCTCGTCGATCAGCACCCGCTTGTAGATCAGGGTGATGGGGAAGTCGCCCGCCATCAGCCTGCCGCCGCGGTACTCCAGCGAGCGCGGGTCCGCGATCTCGCAGGCGATGCCGTGCGAGCGGAAGTAGTCGCGGAAGAAGACGAACTCGCTGTAGGTGGGGACCTCGCTCCAGTCCAGGATGCCGATGTTCGGGAGCTCCCGGCGTCCGCCCCACTCCGCGTGCGCGCGCAGCAGCGCGTGCAGCACCCCGTGCCGCGCGGGGAGCGGCTGCATGGTGTGCGTGCGCAGGAACTCGCCGGTGGCGGGGAGCGCCAGGAAGGCGTCGGAGAGCTCGTCCATGTACGCCGGGCCCGCGGGGGTCTCGGCGTTGTACTCGGTGAAGCGGAGCGTCCGCTGCTCCGGATCGAAGAAGGCGTCGAGCCGCGAGGTGGGCGCGGGCGAGGCGAAGCCCGGGTCCGCCTCGATCAGCTCCGCCTCCCAGTCCAGCAGGCGGAACTGCGCGAGGAGCCGCGGATCGGCCATCGCCGCCTCGTGCGCGCGGCGGAAGGCGGACATCAGCACCGCCACCTCGCCGCAGATCCAGCGGTACTGCTCCGGGGTGAGGAAGCGCGGGCGGAGCACGCTGCAGAGCGGCCGCTCGCCGAAGAACATCCCCCGGCGGCGGTGCTCCTCGTCCATCCGCTCCGCGCAGTCGGCCGCGAGCGCCGGGTCGTCGAGCAGCCCGTGCCAGGTCTCGATGGCCCGGCGCAGGGTCTCCGCGCTCAACCCTGGCTCCCTCCGCCCTGCCCCTCCGCCCCCGGCGACCCCTCGGCCGAGCCGGACGCGCCGGCGCCTCCCTGGGCGTCCGAGCCGGACGTCGGCGGCGAAGCGTGCCGCCCCGGCAGCTCGTCGACGTAAATGCCCGGGGAGCCGCGCTGCGTCTGCGCGTCCACCGGCGGCTCCAGGTCCGCCGCGGGCGACTCGTCCACGTAGCTCCCCGGCGCCTCCGGGTGGATCGGCGTGCTGCCGGCGGCTGACGAGCTGGAGAACGTCGACACCTGGATCTGCTGGTTCAGCGCCGCCGTGGGCCCGCCCGAGGACGTCGCGGCATCGAGCTGCTCCGCTGCGTCGCGCCCGCCGCTGCCGCTGCCATGCTGGCCTTCGTCCGCCGAGGCGGTGCGCCCGCCGCTGCCGCTGCCGACGAGGTCGTCATCTGCGGAGGGAGTCCCCCCACCCTCGCCGCGTCCGCCGGAGCTGCCCACCTGGCCCGTCTCGGCGGCAGAGGCTGGTGCATCCGACCGTCCGCCCGATCCGCTCCCGTGCTGGCCTTCATCCGCGGCCGGGGCGATGCGCCCGCCGCTGCCGATCGGGCCTGTATCTGCCGAGCTCGACCCAGTGTCGGCCGCGCCACCCTCGGAACGTCCAGAGCTGCCGACCTGTCCGCCTTCCGATGCCGTGGCCGCCGCATCGGACCGTCCGCCGGTGCCGCTGCCCTGCTGGCCGCCTCCCACCGGCGTGGTCGCAGCGTCGGCCGCGCCACCCTCCCAACGCCCGGAGCTGCCGACCTGCCCGCCCTCGGAGGCGGAGGGCGCCGCATCGGACCGTCCGCCGGTTCCGCTGGCGAGTCCCCCTTCATCCAGGGCCGCGCGGCCGCCGGTGCCGCTGCCGTGCTGCCCCTCGCCGGCGACCGAAGCAGTGCGCCCGCCGGTGCCGCTGCCCTGCTGGCCGCCACCGGCGAACTCCGCACTCGCCGAGCCGGCGGTACCGGTGTCCCCGCCCTCGCCGGTGTCGCGGGAGCCGATGAAGAGCGCGTCCCAGCGGAGGTCGCGGACTTGGCGGCGCGGGTTCCTGGCCAGCGAGATCGCCATGTCGGCCATGGACTGCACCGCCCACTCGAAGTAGTGCGGGGTGAGCGAGTAGATGTCCATGTCCGGCGCGGGGTTCATGAAGTCGATGGCGTAGGGGATGCCGTCGCGCACGGCCCACTCCATCGAGTTCATGTCGTACCCCAGCGCGCGCACCAGCTTGAGCGAGTCGGCGACCACGCGCGCGCCGAGCTCGGGGCCCAGGTGGTCGTGCTCCACGTGGTAGCGCCGCTCCTTCGGGTCGTACTTGATGGGCATGACCTTGTCCTGCCCGATGCAGATGCAGCGGATGAACTGGTCCCACTCGATGAACTCCTGCACGATCATCGTGAGCAGGCCGCTGGTGTCGTAGTGGTGGATCAGCTCGTCGAGCGAGCGGCAGACGTACACGTCCTTCCACCCGCCGCCGTGCGCGTCCTTGAGGATGCACGGCATGCCGATGTAGTCGGCCACGCCCTGCCAGTCGAGCGGGTACTGGAGGTTGCGCAGCGACTCCTCGTGCACCACGCCGGGGATGTACTCCTTGTTGGGGAGCACCACCGTCTTCGGGTGCGCGATCCCCAGGCTGGTGGCGAGCGCGGCGCCGAAGAACTTGTCGTCGGCGGTCCACATGAAGGGGTTGTTGACCACCGCGCACCCCATCAGCGCCGCCTGCTTGAGGTAGGTGCGGTAGAAGGGCACCTCGTGCGAGATGCGGTCGATGATCACCGCGTACTCGGACGGGTCGTCCATGCGCGGGGCGCCGAGCTTCACGTACTCGGCCACCACGCCTTCGTCCCGCCGGTTCACCTCCTCGATGAACGCGGGGGGAAAGCTCCACTCGCGCCCCACGATCAGGCCGACCTTCAGCGTCATCAGAACCTCCGAAAATAAGTGCCTAGTGCCTAGTCCCTAGTGCCCAGTAGCCCTCGCCGGTCGAGGGCCGTGCGCGTCCGAAAGTGCTGAGTGCCAAGTGCTGAGTGCTAAGTGCTAAGTGCTGTTCGCCGTTCCTAGGCACTAGGCACTAGGCACTGCCGTTAATCACTTCCGCCCACGTACATCCGGATCATGTCCTTCCACCAGGGCCAGTCGTGCGCCCAGCCGTCCCACAGGCGCAGGGCGTTGCCGATTCCCCGCTCCCAGAGCGCGCGGGAGAGGTACTCGTTGTTGCCGACGAACGAGTCGTCGCGGCCGGTGGCCAGGACGATGTCCATCCGCCGCATCGCCTCCAGCCGGCCGGGGTCGTCGACCAGGCTGACGTAGTGCGACGGGTTCTGAGCGGCGATGGTGTCGTCGTAGTAGCCGTCGGTCTGCTCGCGGATGTCGTACAGGCCGCTCATCCCCAACACCCGGTTGAACAGGTGCGGGTTGCGCAGCCCCATGTTCACGGCGTGGTAGGCGCCGAAGCTGGCGCCGGTGGCGATCAGGTAGGGATTGCCGTTCCTGGACTCGCTGAAGGGGAGCACCTCGCGCACCACGTAGTCCTCGTACTGCCCCTGCCGCACGGCCCGGTCGTGCGGATGCTTCCACCTGGCGTACCAGCTCTCGTCGTCGACGCTGTCGACGCAGAAGACCTGCAGCCAGCCGCGGTCGATGTGCTCGCCCAGCGCCTGCATCATCCCGCGGTCCTCCCACTCGAAGAAGCGCCCCATCGACGTGGGGAACACCAGCAGGCGCGCGCCGTGGTGCCCGAACACCAGCAGGTCCATGTCGCGGCCGAGGGAGGGGCTGAACCAGCGATGATGCTCTCGATTCACCGAACCGTCCCGTCTCCAGATAGGAAGGCGCATGTGGCGGGGATTCTTCGCCCGCGGCGGATGCAATCCGCAGGCCCGGCAACGTACGCGCCGAAGAACAGAAGTGCCAAGTGTGCCAAGGAACAGAAGTGCCTAGTGCCTAGTGCCTAGTGCCAAGGAACGGCCCGGGCCAGCACTCAGCACCCAGCACTCAGCACTGGTGCCGCGGCCCTCGCCGCGCTACAGGGCACTAGGCACTAGGCACTTGGCACTTCCGTCCCTGCCGTTGACACTCCTGTTTCCCCGATGTAATTCACTTCCGCTCCCATTCGGTGAACCTGCGACCCCGGCGCGTGTGATGAGACTCCTGTACGCGAGCGCGGCCCTGCTGCTCCTGGCGGGCTGCACACAGAACCCACCTCCCGCCACGCCGAGGACGGCGGGCAACGGCCCCGCCGCCCAGGCGGCGCGCACCGGCGGACCCACCCGGACCGGCGGCGCGCCGGGCACGGCGGCGCCCGCGAGCGACACCACCGGCCCCACGGGCGGCGGCGCCGCGCGGCCCCGGCCCTACGCCCGCGTGATCACCTCCGAGGCCCGCACCCGCCGGGGGATGTTCGCGGTGCACCAGGTGGGCGAGAAGCTCTACTTCGAGATCCCCTCCCGCGAGCTGAACAAGGACATGCTCGTGGTGGGCCGCTTCGCCCGCGCCTCGGCGCCCACGCCCACCCCGCAGCCGGGGCAGTTCCCCGAGTACGGCGGCGACCAGTTCGGCGAGCGCACCCTGCGTTGGGAGCGCACCGGCAACCGCGTGATCCTCCGCTCGCCGTCGTTCGCCATGACGGCCGACACCTCGCTCTCGGTGTACCGCGCGGTGCAGACCTCGAACTTCCCGCCCATCATCGCCGTCTTCAACGTGGAGGCCTACGGGGCCGACAGCGCGGCGGTGATCGACGTGACGCGGCTCTTCACCACCAGCATTCCCGAGTTCGCCGCCATCCGCGGCACCATCGACGAGCGGCGCAGCTACATCGAGCGCGCCCTGGCCTTCCCCGACAACGTGGAGGTCGAGGCCGCGCAGACCGGCACCCCGGCGCCGACCGGCGCCGCCGCGCGCGCCCCCGCGGCGGGCGGCGCCCCGCAGACCGCGCGCAGCGTGCTGGCGCACTGGAGCATCGTGCGCCTCCCCGAGGTGCCGATGATGCCCCGCCGCGCCGACGAGCGCGTGGGCTTCTTCTCCATCCGCCAGGTGGAGTTCGGCGAGGAGCAGCGCGCCGCGCCGCGCGAGTACATCACCCGCTACCGGCTGGAGTGCTCGGAGCGGCGCGTGGGCGACCTCTGCTATCCGAAGAAGCCCATCGTCTACTACGTGGACCCGAACACCCCGGACCAGTGGAAGCCCTGGGTGCGGCGCGCCATCCTGGAGTGGCAGCCCGCCTTCGAGGCGGCCGGGTTCAAGGACGGGATCATCGCCGCCGACCCGCCGGCCAACGACCCCGACTGGTCGCCCGAGGACATCCGCCACACCATGATCCGCTGGCTCCCCTCCACGGTGGAGAACGCGGTGGGGCCGCACGTGCACGACCCGCGCACCGGCGAGATCCTGAACGGCTCGGTGCGGATGTTCCAGAACGTGCTCAACCTGCAGCGCGCCTGGTACTTCACCCAGGCCTCGCAGCTCGACCCGCGCGCCCGGCGCCTCCCCATGCCCGACTCGCTGATGGGGCGCCTGCTGCAGTTCGTGGTGGCGCACGAGATCGGCCACACCATCGGCCTGCAGCACGACCAGATCGGCAGCAGCACCTACCCCGCCGACAGCGTGCGCAGCCCCACCTGGGTGGCCCGGATGGGGCACTCGCCCAGCATCATGGACTACTCGCGCTTCAACTACGTGGCGCAGCCGGAAGACCGCATCCCGCTGGAAGACATCGTTCCGCGGGTGGGGCCGTACGACAAGTACGCCATCATGTGGGGGTACAAGCCGATCCCCGGCGCGCGCAACCCCGCCGAGGAGCGGCCCACCCTGGACCGCTGGGCGATGATGCAGGACACCGTGCCCTGGTACCGCTTCTCGGCCAACAACGAGTTCGGCGGGTACGGCACGCTGAACGAGGCGGTGGGCGACGCCGACCCGGTGCGGAGCACCACGCTCGGCTTCCGCAACATCGAGCGGGTGGTGAGCTACATCCCCGGCGCGGCCATCCAGCGCGGCGAGGACAACAGCGACCTGCGCGAGCTCTACGACCGCACGGTGAACCAGTGGGCCACCGAGGCGGGGCACGTGGCCACCGTGGTGGGCGGCGCCAGCGTGCAGTACAAGTCGGGGAGCCAGCCGGGCCCGGTGTACGTGCCGCTCATCCGCGCGCGCCAGGCCGAGGCGGTGCGCTTCCTGAACGAGCAGGTGTTCCGCACCCCCACCTACCTGATCCGCCCCGACATCGCGCGGCGCATCGAGGCGGGGGGGATGATCACCCGCATCAACGGCGCGCAGGGCCGGGTGCTGGCGCGGCTGCTGGAGGACCAGCGGCTCAACCGGCTGATCGAGAACCAGGCGCTGGTGAGCGACCCGCAGACGGTGTACTCGCTGGCCGACATGCTCGACGACCTGCGCCGGGGGATCTTCTCGGAGCTGCAGGGGGGGCGGGTGTCGATCGACCCCTACCGCCGCGGGCTGCAGAACGTCTTCCTCACCCGCATGAACGAGAAGCTGAACCCCAGGGAGGACGACGACGCGCCGGCGCCCTTCCAGTTCGGCCCGCCGCAGCCGCCGCTCTCGGAAGACGCCAAGGCCATGCTGCGGGGTGAGCTGATCTCCCTGCGCGCCGCGATCCGCGCCGCCATCCCGCGCGCGGCCAACCGCGAGACGCAGCTCCACCTGCAGGGCGCGGAGCACCGGATCGACGAGATCCTCGATCCGGACAACTGACGCAACCGAACGTCTCACGCAGAGACGCGGGGGAACCGGGAGGACGCAGGGGGTT
>JBJMPM010000310.1:0-2540 GCA_045803205.1 Longimicrobiaceae bacterium | reverse complement strand
CTCGTCCACGCGGCCGGGCACGAGCACAACCTGCAGCTCCTGCGGGGGGTGGGGGCGCACTACCAGGTGGTGAGCGGAGGCGGGATCTACAACCACACCACCCCCACGCGCGCCATCCAGGGCACGCTCTACGCCCGCCGCGCCAGCGGCTGGACCACCGTCGCCTTCCTGCGCGACGGCCGCGTCCGCGTCGCCTATCGTACCGTGAACGCCGACGGTACGTTCAAGGAAGAGTTCTCGATGTGGCTCGACACGCCGCCGCTGATCCGTCCCCCCGCGGCCGACTCGGCCGTCGCCATCCCCGACTCCTCGGCTGCGCCCACCCCCACTCCCGCGCCGACCATGCCCGCGCCCCCTCCTCCGCCCGCACCCCCCGCGCCCCCGCCGGCCGGGGCGCACCCGTGAGCCGCCTCCGCGCGACCGCGCTGGCGACGGCGGTCCTGGCCCTGTCCGCCACGCCGACGCCGGCGCAGCGCGACACGGTGGTGGTGGCGGGGGAGCGCTACCACGCCTCCGCCTTCAAGCGCTTCCTCTGGGGGAGCTCGTACCGCGGCCTGTGGACGGCGCCGGTGCGGGTGCCGGTGCTCGACCTCTCCACCTACGTCGGCGGGCTCACGCCGACGCGGCTGGGCGGCGGGCTGCAGACGCACGCGCTCCACTTCCGCTCGGGCGACGGGCGCGAGTTCGCCTTCCGCTCGGTCGACAAGGATCCCACGCAGTCGCTTCCCCGCGACCTGCAGCGCACCCTGGTCTCGCGCGTGGACCAGGACCAGGTCTCCTCGCTGGTCCCCGCGGCGGGGGTGGCGGCGCACGGGGTCGAGGCGGCCGCGGGGCTCGCGCACACCACCGAGCGCCTCTTCCTGATGCCCGACGACCCGCGCCTGGGCGAGTTCCGCGCGCGCTTCGCGGGGATGCTGGGGACGCTGGAGGAGCGCCCCGAGGTGTCCGCCCGCACGCTGGGCGCGGAGACGGTGGTCGACACCGACACCATGCTGGCCGCGCTGGAGAGCGGGCCCGGCGAGCGGCTGGACGACCGCGGCTACCTGGCCGCGCGGCTGGTGGACTTCGTGCTGGGCGACTGGGACCGGCACGGCGGGCAGTACGAGTGGCTGCGCTTCTCCCGGCCGGGCGGGCACCTCTGGCGGGTGTTCCCGCGCGACCGCGACTATGCCTTTGTGGACTACGACGGCCTGCTGCTCTCCTTCGCGCGCGGCTTCATCCCCAACACGCCGCGCTACCGGGGCCGGATCGACCTGCACCCGCTCCTGCTGAATGCCGCGCCGCTCGACCACCGCCTGCTCGGCAACGTCGACCACGCCGCGTGGGACTCGGTGACCCGCGCGGTGGTCGCGAGGCTGACCGATGCCCGGCTCGACTCCGCGATCGCCGCGCTCCCGCCGGAGTGGCGGGAGCGCGAGGGCGCCCGCCTGGCCGCACTGCTGCGCGCCCGGCGCGACGACCTCTCCCGCGTCTCGCGGGACTTCTACCGCACCATCGCCCGCGAGGTGGAGGCGCACGGGACGGACGCGGCGGACCTCGCCGAGGTGGAGCGGCTCCCGGGCGGGAACGTGCGGGTGACGGTGCGCTCCGCGGACGGCGGCGAGCCCCTCTACCGGCGCGAGCTGAGCTGGGTGGAGTCGCGCGAGGTGCGCGTCTACCTGCACGGCGGCGGCGACCGCGCGCGCGTCTCCGGCACCGGGCAGGAGCAGGTGATCGTGCGGGTGATCGGCGGGTCCGGCGACGACGACCTGGCCGACGAGGGGCGCGCCGGCCACCACACCGCCTTCTACGACGATGCGGGCCGGAACCGGTACACGCGCCGGCCGCATACGAAGGTCGACGAGCGGGGCTGGGCCACGCCGAAGTGGACGCCGGGGGGCGGGAAGTTCCCGGCGCGCGACTGGGGGTTCAAGGCCTCGGCCTTCGCGCCGTCGGGGGGATGGCACCACGCGGGGACCGGGCCGTACCTGGCGATCGGGCCGTCGTGGACGCGCTACGGCTTCCGCCGCGAGCCCTACGCGGTGAAGCAGAGCTTCCGCTTCATGTGGCTGGTGCAGCACGGGCGCTTCGGCGCCGAGTACAAGGGCGACTTCCGCGTGGTCGGCCGGCCGATGGACCGCACCGAGGCGCTCGTGCGCGTCTCGGAGATGGAGGCGTCGCGCTTCTTCGGCTTCGGCAACGCGACGGTGACCGGCGGGCTGACGCACGACCACTTCACCGTCTTCGAGCGGCAGATGCTGGCCGACGCGCAGCGGTGGTGGGGGATCGGCCGGGGGGCCTGGCTGGTGGGCGGCCTCACCGGGCGCTTCACTGATGCCGAGCCCGTCCCCGGCTCGCCCTCGGACCTCGAGAACCCACGCGGTATCGGCGACTACCTGGCGGTCGGCGGGCGCGCCGGGGTGGTGCTGGACCGCACCGACTCCACCGTCTACCACCGCTCCGGGTTCACGCTGAGCGCCACCGGCAGCGGCTTCCCCCTCACCTCGCACGACGCCGACGCCTTCGGCTTGGCCCAGGCGCTGGGGACGGCCTACCTCTCC
>JBJMPM010000279.1:0-36720 GCA_045803205.1 Longimicrobiaceae bacterium | reverse complement strand
CGTCCACGACAGGCCGCCGCCCCGCCCGCGCAGCACCTCGCCGTTCACGCTCAGTTCCAGCCCGCGGTTGCGCATGCTGCCGATGTTGGTGGTCACGTAGTTCCCCAGGTTCGACCCCGCCGCCACCGGCACGCGGAAGATCATGTCGTCGGTGTCCTTGACGTAGTAGTCCACCGCCCCGGTGACCCGGTCGTCGAAGAGGCCGTAGTCGAAGCCCACGTTCCAGGAGGTGGTCTCCTCCCACTTGATGTTGGGGTCCACCGGGGTGGGGCGGATGGTGGTGACGAAGTCATCGCCGAACTGCACCTGCGAGAGCGCGTCGCCGTAGCGGTAGGTGGAGATCCAGAGGTAGTCCTGGAACGACTGGTTGCCGTTCACGCCCCACGAGCCGCGCACCTTGAGCTCCGAGAGCGGGGTCCCCGAGGGGAACCACGGCTCCTCGTTCACCCGCCACCCCAGCGCCGCGGCGGGGAAGTTCCCCCAGTGCCGGTCGGGCCCGAAGCGCGACGAGCCGTCTCGGCGCAGGCTCAGGGTGAGCAGGTAGCGGTCGCGCAGGGTGTAGTTCACGCGTCCGAAGAACGAGGCCAGCCGGCTGTCGCGGATCGAGTCGAAGGGCACCACGATGGTCGCCGTGGGCACGCCGTTGTCGCCGAGCAGGTCCGAGTCCAGCCCGCGCGCGGTGAACGAGGTGTACTGCCCCCGGGTCTCCTCGTACGAGTACCCCGCCGTAGCGTCGACCTCGTGGGCGCCGAGGCGCCGGGCGTAGTTCAGGAAGGCGTCGACCACCCCGGTCTGCTCCGACGGGTTCGAGCGGTAGGCCGACCCCGGGGTGCTGCTGCTCGACTGTGAGTGCAGGGTGGTGGGGGTGAAGCTGCGCCGCTCGGTGCGGGCGTAGTCGTACCCCAGGCGCAGCGTGCCGGTTAGCGCCTCCAGGAAGGGCATCCGGTAGCGCCCCTCGAGGTTGCCGATGCTGCGGAAGGTGTTGCCGGTCTCCACGATGCCGGCGAGCTGCGCCAGCGGGTTGTCGGGGGCGAGCTGGAAGGGCTCCTCGAAGAACCCGTCCGCCGTGGTGGTCGGCACGGTGGGGTCGTACACCGTGGCCGCGCCCACCACGCCGATGGGAGTGAACTCGTCGCGCGTACGCGCCGCGCGGATCGAGCCGCGCAGGTTCAGGCGGTCGCCGAAGAGCCGGTTGGTGTAGTTGAGCGCCGCCGAGAGGCGGTCGGTCTCGGAGCCGCGCACCACCCCGGCCTGCTCCAGGTAGTTCAGCGAGAGGCGGTAGTTCATGCCCGGGCCGCCCGCCCCGGCGAACGCGAGCGCGTGCTCCTGGCCAAAGCCCCGGCGCTCGATGGCGCCCCGCCAGTCGGTGCTGGTGTTCCCCAGGAACTGCACGCGCCCGGGCGCGCGCGCGGTCACCGCCGCGCGGAACTGCTCGGCCGAGAGCATGTCGGGGTCGCGGATCGCGTTCGAGGTCGACACCGAGTTGCTGTAGGTGAGCGCGGGCTCGCGCGCCGACCCGCTCTTGGTCTCTACGATGATCACGCCGTTGGCGCCGCGCGAGCCGTAGATGGCCGTAGACGCGGCATCCTTGAGCACGGTCACCCGCAGGATGTCGTGGGGGTTGATGAAGTTCAGCGGGTTGCGCCCGGCCGACAGCCCGCCGCCCGGCTGCAGCGGGATCCCGTCCACCACGAAGAGCGGGTCGTTGCTGGCGGTCACCGAGGTGCCGCCGCGGATCTTGATGCTGGTGCTGCCACCCGGCTCGCCGTTGTCCACTACCTGCACGCCGGCCACCTTCCCCATGATGAGCTGCGAGGGGTTCACCACGCGGCCGGTGTTGAACTGCTCCTCGCCCACAGCCTGCACCGAGCCGGTCACGTCGCGCACGCGGCGCTCGCCGTAGCCGATGGCCACCACGCCCTGCAGCGCTACCGCCATCGGCTGGAGCACGAAGTTCTGCGTGGCCGCCACGTCGGAGCGCACCATGACGTCGGCGCTGGCGGTGGCATGGCCGATGGTGGTGGCCGAGAGGCGGCGCGCACCGGCGCCCACCCCGTTCAGGGTGTAGCGCCCGGCGGCGTCGGTCACCGCGCGCTGGCTGCTCCCGACCACCGACACCGTGGCGCCCGCCAGGGGCCGCCCCCCCTCCGACGAGGTGACGGTGCCGGTGACCTGCCCCGTCTGTGCGTAGAGCGGACCCGCTGCGAACAGCGCGGCCAGCATGCTCACGAGTACTGTGCGCCTCATCATGCGTCTCCGAAGGGGGGTGAGTCGGGCAGCCCGCGCGGGCTGCGTGAAGGGCGGTGGTGCGCCGGATGGGACGCCGGGCGCCGCTCCCTCTGCGGCCCGGCCGTCCCACTTTGTCAAGACTCCCAACAAATTCTCGCCGACGATTTTCCCTCCGCCCGGTCAGGGGTCGCGAGGGTGGGCGATTTCCTCTTTGTCAACAAACCCGACAAATCCACGCGGACGAGGTTGCCAGGCAGGTACGCCGGTGGTCCGGCGAGAGCGTCTCGGGGTGCGGGACGGGACTACGGCGAGTGCGCGATGTGGGGCTGGGATCGCGGGTATCGTAATCACGTGAACTTTCCGTGTCAACAGCGATTTTGCGCGTAACGACATGGAAACGGTTACACTTGGAAGGTGGGCGCCCATGCTCCTGGCGCGAGTCGGATCAACACGAACAGCACGTCTCACGCAGAGACGCGGAGACACGGAGAGAACTCCGGCGGGAGTCGTCATCGTGCGTGGCGGAAGGGCTCCCGCGCGTCGGGCGGGGCGCTGGCGGGGATGCGGACCTTCGGCGCGCGCCCGTCCAGCGTGGCGACGACGCGTCCCCGCGCGACCAGCGCCGCGCGCACCTGGCTGGCGCCGGCGACCGGGCCGGCGTAGAGGCGCGAGCGGGGCGCGCCATACGATGCTTTCTCTCGTGACGATGCGAGTAAACTCGCCGCTACAACATCACGCTGTCCGCCTTCGCGGACATCAACGACACCACCTCGGCGCTGCGCCGGTTATGTCGTTGTGCCGGCTAGAGCGGATTGCGCAACACTCCGGAGCCGACGGGTTGGAAACCCGCCGCTGGAACGGCACGAAGTCCGCCTTCGCGGACTATGCCGCGGCCCTGGCGTGTCCCCGGCCGGCGGCGCTGCATCTGCATTCACACGCTCCGTCGCAGGCCTCGCCTCCGCCGCGGCCACCCCCCTCTCCCGGTACGGGAGAGGGTTTGCGCTCTCAGGCGCAGGGAGAGGGCGCCGCGGCCGCGGATGCACGACGAACTCCGGACCGAGGAGAAAAACCGCTCGATAGATCCTTCGGTCGCCGCCGGGACGTGTCGCTACCGCCAGGACGGTGCGGCGGCTCCCTCAGGATGACATTTCGCTTTTTGCACGCCCCCCAACATGTCATCCTGAGGGCGGACGCACCGTCACCGCGTTCACACCACCGTCCGCAGCCCGAAGGATCTGTAGCCGAGGCCCGAGCGTGACTCGGCGACGCTCAACACGCTCTCAGCCCTGCACCTTCACTCGCGCCGGTGACGTAGATCTGCGGCGCCAGCCCGGTACGCCGCTCGTACGCGGCGGCCACGTCGCGGACGAAGGCGGTGCTGTGCGCGGCATCCACCAGCGCGACCGCGCACCCGCCGAAGCCGGCGCCGGTCATCCGCGCGCCGTGGCAGCCGCGCTGGGCCCGCGCGATCTCCACCATCGCGTCGAGCGCGGGGGAGGAGACCTCGAAGTCGTCGCGCAGGGAGTCGTGGCTGGCGTTCATCAGCGCGCCGAGCGCGCCGGCATTCCCCGCCCGCATCGCCTCGGCGGCGACCAGGGTGCGGGCGTTCTCGGTGATGACGTGGCGGGCGCGGCGCGCGGTGTCCGCGTCGAGCCCCGCGGCCGCCCCGGCGAAGGCGCCCGGCGCCACGTCGCGCAGCGTGGGGACGCCGAAGAAGGCCGCCGCGGCCTCGCACTGCCGCCGCCGCTCGTTGTAGGCGGAATCGACCAGCCCACGGCGCGTGGCGGTGTCGAGGATCACCACCACGGTACCCTTCGGCAGCGGGACGGCGCGCGTCTTCAGCGAGCGGCAGTCGATCAGCACCGCGTGCCCCTCCTCGCCCGCGGCCGAGATCATCTGGTCCATGATCCCGCAGTTCACCCCCACCCAGCGGTTCTCCGCGAGCTGGGCCAGGCGCGCCATCGCCCCCGGCTCCCACGCGAGCCCCGACACCGCCGCGAAGGCGCGCGCCGCCGCCAGCTCCAGCGCCGCGCTGGAGGAGAGGCCGGCGCCGATGGGCACGTCGCTCGCCATCACCCCCTCCCACCCCGCCAGCCGGTGCCCCGCCTCCGCCAGCGCCCACGCGGTGCCCTTCAGGTACTCGCTCCACTCCGGCCCGCCGCGCTCCAGCGGCTGCAGCGCGAACTCCGCCGTCTCGCCGAAGTCCAGGGAGTGCACCGAGACCACGCCGTCCGTCCGCGGCCGCAGCGCGATCCGGACGGCGCGCTCGATGGCCATCGGCAGCACGAAGCCGTCGTTGTAGTCCGTGTGCTCGCCGATCAGGTTCACCCGCCCCGGCGCGCGCGCGACCCACGCCGGCGCCTCGCCGAAGCGCGCCTCGAACGCGCGGACGACGGCCTCCTCGAGGCCGGCGGACGCGGCGGGCGGCCTCTCCCTCTCCATCGTCATCATCAATCGTCGTAGCCGTGCGGGTGATTCCGGTGCCACTCCCACGCGCTCCGGATGATCGACCGCAGGTCGCCGTAGCGCGGCGTCCACCCCAGATCGGCGCGGATGCGGCCGCTGCTCGCCACCAGCACCGCGGGATCGCCCGGGCGCCGCGGGCCGACGACGGCGGGGATGGGGTGGCCGGTGACCTCGCGCGCCACCTCGATCACCTCGCGCACGCTGTAGCCCTGCCCGTTCCCCAGGTTGTAGGTGCGGCTCCCCTGCTCCAGCGCGTGCAGCGCGCGCACGTGCGCGTCGGCCAGGTCCACCACGTGGATGTAGTCGCGCACGCAGGTGCCGTCGGGCGTGTCGTAGTCGTCGCCGTGGATGGTGACGCGCTCGCGCTGCCCCAGCGCCACCTGCAGGACGATGGGGACCAGGTGCGTCTCGGGGTCGTGGTCCTCGCCGCGGTCGACGGATGCGGCGCCGGCCGCGTTGAAGTAGCGGAGCGCGGCGTAGCGCATCGCGAAGCGGTCGTCCATCCAGCGGAGCATCCGCTCCAGGATGAGCTTGCTCTCGCCGTAGGGGCTGCCGGGGTCGATGCGCGCCGTCTCGTCGATCGGCACGCGCTCGGGGAGGCCGAAGAGGTTGGCGGTGGAGGAGAGGATGAACCGCCGGGTCCCCTGCTCCACCGCGGTCTCCAGCAGGTTCAGCCCGTTGCGCACGTTGTCGCCCAGGTGCAGGAAGGGCTTCTCCATGCTTTCGCCGACCAGCGTCTGCGAGGCGAAGTGCATCACCGCTTCCGGCCGGTGCGCCGCGAAGGTGCGCTGCAGCGCCGCGCGGTCGGCCAGGTCGCCCTCGACGAGCTCGGCGCGCGTGTCGACGGCGGCACGGTGGCCCTGGAAGAGGCTGTCGAGCACCACGACCTCGTGCCCCGCGTCGCAGAGCTGCGCCACGGCCTCGCTGCCGATGTAGCCGGCGCCTCCGGTGACCAGGACTCTCATCGGGAAAAAGACCATCTCACGCAGAGACGCAGAGACACGGAGAGAGTCACGCGGCCTCCTCGCGGGTGTCGGGGATGGCGCGGAGGCGCTCGGCGGCGCTCTCGGGGGTGACGTCGCGCTGCGGCTCGGCGAGCATCTCGTAGCCGACCATGAACTTGCGCACGGTGGCGGAGCGCAGCAGCGGCGGCAGGAAGTGCAGGTGCAGGTGCCACTCCGGGTGCGGGGCGCCGTCGGTGGGCGCCTGGTGGATCCCGGCGGAGTACGGGAAGGGGACGCCGAAGACGCGGTCGTAGCGCGTCGCGAGCCGGCGGAGCGCGTCGCCCAGCCCGTCGCGCGCCGCGTCGTCGAGCGCGGTGAGGTCGGCGACGGGGCGGCGGCTCACCACCAGCGTCTCGAAGGGCCACGTCGCCCAGAACGGCACCAGCGCCACGAAGTGGTCGTTGCCGAAGACGATCCGCTCCCCGCGCTCTTCCTCCAGCGCCAAGTAGTCCGCCAGCAGGGTGCGGCCGTGCCAGGCCAGGTACTCGGCCTGCCGCTCGCCCTCGCGCTGCGGGAGGAGGGGCACCGAGCGCTGCGCCCAGATCTGCCCGTGCGGATGGGGATTGCTGCACCCCACCACCTCGCCGCGGTTCTCGAAGATCTGCACGTGGCCGATGTCGGGGCGCGCGCCGAGCGTGGCGTACTCCTCGGCCCAGGCGTCCACCACGGCGCGCACGGCCGCGGGCTCCAGCTCCCCCAGCGACAGGTCGTGCCGCGGCGAGAAGCAGACCACCCGGCAGACGCCCGGCTCGCCGCGCGCCACCAGCAGGTCGCCCACGTTCATCCCCGCGTCGGGCGTGTCGGGGCGGAGCGCGGCGAAGTCGTTGTCGAAGACGAAGACGCCGGCGTAGTCCGGGTTCCTGGCGCCGCCCGCCCGCTCGTTGCCTGGGCAGAGGTAGCACCCGGGATCGTGCGCCGGCCCCCGCCCGGCGTGCACCGTCTCCGTCATCCCCTGCCAGGGACGCCGCGCCCGGTGCGGCGACACCAGCGTCCACTCCCCCGTGAGCGGGTTCAGCCGGCGGTGCGGGTGCGCGTCGAGCTGCAGGTCGGTCATCCTACATGGAATATGCGAGTGAACTCGCCGCTACAACGGCACGCTGTCCGCCTTCGCGGACATCAACGGCACCAACGTGGGCGTTTGCGCCAACCCCTCACACGAACCCCAACAGACGTCATCCTGAGGGCGGCCTCACCGTCACCGCGTGCCGCAAAACCGTTGGCAGCCCGAAGGATCTATAGCCGAGGCTCGCGCGTGACTCGACTATGTCGCTGCCGCCGGCTCAGCGCCCTCTCCGGCTCGCTTGGACTCGCCACCTCTCCCGTTCCGGGAGAGGTTGATGTCCGGGCGCCTGCGCTAACCACACCGGCCGCGCTGCATTTGTGGTGGCAACACCGGCAGCAGGCGCCGCGGACGCCGCGTTCGCCCCCCTCTCCCGGTACGGGAGAGGGAATTGCGCTCTAAGGCGCAAGGGAGAGGGCGCCGCGGCCGCGCCGTGCGACGAACTCTCCAGTCACCCCTCCACCGAAAACCGGAATTCCGTCCGCGAGCGGTATTCCGCGCCGGGGCGCAGGATGGTCGAGGGGAAGCCCGGCTGGTTCGGCGAGTCGGGGAAGTGCTGCGTCTCCAGGCAGAGGCCGGCGCGCGGGCCGTAGCGATGGCCGTGCTTCCCGGCGGTCCCGTCGAGGAAGTTGCCGGTGTAGAGCTGCATCCCCGGCTCGGTGGTGAACACCTCCAGCACCCGCCCCGACGCCGCATCCGCCAGCCGCGCCGCCGGCCGGAGCGCGCCCGGCTCTCCGTCGATCACGAAGTTGTGGTCGTATCCCCCCGCGATCCGGAGCTGCTCGTCGTCCGCGCCGATCCGCTCGCCGACGCGGCGCGGCGCGCGGAAGTCCAGCGGCGTGCCCGCGACGGGCGCGATCTCGCCGGTCGGGAGGAGGCGCGCGTCAAGCGGGGTGAACGACTTCGCGTGGATCGTCAGCTCGTGGTCCAGCACGTCGCCCGATCCTTCGCCCGCGAGGTTGAAGTACGAGTGCTGCGTGAGGTTCACCGGCGTGGGCCGATCGGCGACGGCGCGGTACTCGACGGCGAAGACGTGGTCGGGCGACAGCGTGCAGGTGACGCGCACGTCGAGGTTGCCGGGATATCCCTCGCTGCCGGCCGGGCTGGTGTGCTCCAGCACCACGCCGGCGCGGCCGCCGTCCTCGAGCTCGCGCGCGCGCCAGGTCACCTTGCCGAACCCGCGAAATCCCCCGTGCAGGTGGTTCGGCGGGTCGTTCGCCGAGAGCGCGTGGCGCATCCCGTCCAGCGTGAACGCCGCGCCCCCGATCCGTCCCGCGTAGCGCCCGACCACGGTGCCGAGGTAGAAGCGGTCTCGCTCGTACTCGGCCACCGTGTCGTAGCCCAGCACCACGTCCGCGATGCGCCCATCGCGGTCAGGCACGCGGATCGACTGCACGATCGCGCCGTAGTCGAGCACAGCGACGGTGACTCCAGTACCTGCGTCAAGAATGTACGTCAAATTGCCGAACCGGTTCAGTCAGTGCCAAACCGAAACTAGTATTTGATTGCGGAGTGGTCAAGCACTAACGCGTTGTGTGTGTCGCTTCAGCACCGACGTCAGCCCAGCCACGTCGATTCGCACGCAAACACCTCGTCCCCACCAGACGTCATCCTGAGCGGTGCCGCTGCGTCGAGTCCTCGCGCTCACGAATCTCTGGCGGCACCCGAAGGATCTATAGCATGCTGTCAACACACTGTGCGACCCACACGGAACCAAACGCCATGTCGTCGGACAAACGGTACTACGTCTACATCCTCTCCAACGCGAGCCGCACGCTGTACATCGGCGTGACGAACGACCTCGCGCGCCGTGTCCGGGAGCACAAGAACAAGGTGGTTCCCGGCTTCACGGCGAAGTACAACGTCACGCAGCTCGTGTACTTCGAGGAGACGCCGCATCCCCAGGCGGCGATTGCGCGGGAGAAGGAGCTGAAGCGGTGGAACCGCGCGAAGAAGGTGAAGCTGGTGGCGTCGGCGAACCCGACGTGGCGTGATCTCGCGGCCGATGAAGGTTCCAGACCGTTCTGATCCAGCAATCCAGGCGCGACCGGAGGCGCGGCTGGCGCGCGCCTCCGGGTCACGTTCATGCCGATGCTATAGATCCTTCGGGTGCCGCCAGGCACCTGCTCGTGGTGATACGACCGCGCAGCGGCACCGCTCAGGATGACGTCTTTTGTGGACGCGGTTTAACCGCGTTTGGATTCCCCCCTCTACCGCGCCGTGGCGGGGAGCGGGGGGCAGTTCTCGCGGCGGCGGGTGTCGGTGATCTGGATCACCTTCCAGCCGTCGGAGCCCTTGAAGAGCTGGAAGGCGTTGACGCCGCAGTGGCTGAGCCGGTCGGCGCCGTTGGCGACGACGTAGAAGGTGTAGTTCATCCACGCCGTAGCCAGGTTGCCGTCCACGCGGATCTGCACGTCGCTGATGCGCTCGTCCCACACCTCCGTGTGCGGCGTGCCGACCGCGCGGACGAAGGCGGCGATGGAGTCGACGCGGATCTCGGGCTGGCCGCTCTGGCGCGACACGCCCACGCTCTGCAGGCGCGCGGTGGGGTGGAAGAGGGCCCCCAGCGCCGGTCCGTCGCCGCGGCGCATGGCGTCGAACATCCGGTCGATCACGGCGCGCACCTCGGCCTCGGCGTTCCCCTGCGCCCGGGCGCGGGCGGGAGCGGCGAAGGCGGTTGCGACGAACAGGGCGCAGAGCAGCAGGGCAAGACGAGTCATGGGACGCCTCGGCGTGAGGTATGGGACCATCCGGGATGCCCGCATACTGTGATGGCGCGGACGGGATGGCAAACACGCTGTGACGAGCCGCGAGCGAAGCGGCGCGCAGCGCCAGGGTGAGGGGCTCAGCGTGTCGCCGACCGCGTAGAGGCGCGCAGCACCAGCTCGCCGGCGAGGTACTCCTTCGTGGGCGGGAGCGCCTCGTCCGCCTCCACGTGGCGGATGAGGATCTCGGCGGCGCGGCGCCCCATCTCGTGCTTGGGGACGCGCACGGAGCTGAGCGGCACGGCGAGGTAGTCCACCACCTGCAGGTCGTCGAAGCCGATCACCGACACCTGGTCCGGCACGCGGATGCCGAGCTCCGCCAGCGCCCGCATCACCCCCATCGCCACCAGGTCGTTGTAGCAGGTGACCCCCGTCGCCCGCTCCTCCGCCGGCCGCCCGCGGAAGTACGCCAGCCCCGCGCGGTGCCCGTCCTCCAGGTGCGCGCCGGCGGGAACGATCGCGTCCTCCGCGAACACGCCGGGGGAGCGGCTGAAGGCGCGGTAGACGCCCTCCACGCGCTCGCGCGAGTGCATCGAGTACTCCGGCCCCGCGAAGTGCACGATGCGGGTGTGGCCGCCCTCGATCAGGTGCTCCACCGCGCGGCGCGACGCCTCGGTGTTCTCGATGTCGACCAGGCTGGCCCGCACCCCGCGAATCTCCTCCAGCAGCACGAAGGGGAAGTTGCGGCGCTTCAGCTCGAAGAGGTGGGAGAGGTCGGCATGCTCGTCCAGCACGGGGGTGATGATGATCCCGTCCACCCCCTGCTCCCGCATCAGCTCGACGGCCTCCTTTTCCGCCTCGTAGTCGCCCTCGCTGCTGGCCACGAGCACCGTGTAGCCGTGCTTCCGCCCCTCCGCCAGCGCGCCGGTCGCGACCTCGGTGTAGTACGGGTTGTCCATCTCCTTGATCACCAGCCCGATGGAGCGCCGCTTCCGCCCGGGGCCGCGCGTCACCGCGGCGCCGCTGGGGCGGTAGTTGAGGCGCTCCATCACCGCCTGGATGCGCGCCCGCGTGCGCTCGCTCACCCCCGGCTTGTGGTTGATGACGGCCGAGACGCTCGCCTTGGAGACGCCGGCCTCGCGGGCCACGTCGTTGATCGTCGGGCGTCCGGGCATGTTCAAGGGATCGGGCGAGGAGAAACAAACAGCTGAACCGGTTTGGCAAGGCTAGGGGTCGCGTCCAGCCCCGTCAAGGCATGTTACACGGAGACACAGAAGCACGGAGAGCGCTCGGATGACTTCGCCAGCGTCTTCCCTCGGCCGTCAGTTCTGGTTGTCGGCTGACTCGGGCCGCTTTTTTCAGGCCGTTGCGCAGGCACGCTCAATGCGTCGCGGCTGCTCGTTCGCACGAGCTACGCAGTTTCTGCTGCGACGGCTCGAACGTTGGGAGTGGGTGCACCGAGGAGTGCCCCCGAGGGGAAGGAGAGATCCATCATGATCAGTCATGCAAGGGCGCGGTGTGCGTTCGCCACGATGTTGGTCGTGGCGTGTGCAGTGGTGGCTGCATGCAGCAGCACTGACTTCCCCGAGCCCGCGGAGAGACAACCCGCGGGCAGACGCGCGTCCGTGCTGATCACGCACCAGGAGATCGCGGTGCCCGCGTACTTCGAAGACTGGAGCTCGATGCTCACGGACGCTCCGCCCGCCAACCTCATCATCCTCAATCCGAACGACGGGCCCGATCCCGGCTACACGTCGCAGGTCAGCGCCGCGCACGCCAGAGGGGCTCGCGTGATCGGATACGTCTATACCAGGTGGGCCAATACCGTGCCCGATTCACTGCACGACCCCAACGGCGCCTACGATCGAACAATCGCCGCGGTCGAGGCCGACATCGATCGGTACTACAGCCTCTACCCGGACCTGGATGGCATCTTCCTGGACGAGGTGACCGCCGGTTCCGACTGCGCGCACGCCCAGTCCTATTATCTGCCCCTCCACGATTACATCAAGGGCGCGCACCCGGCCGCGACGGTCATCATCAACCCGGGAACCTGGGTGAATTCCTGCTATCTGAGCGTGTCGGACATCGTGGTCACGTTTGAGAGCTCGTTCGCCGAGTACCAGAACGCCTGGTCCACGTCGGGCCGCGACTGGGAAACGCCGGCCAACGCAGCGCGGATCTGGCACATCGTGCACACCGCGAGCTCGTCGCAATGGAGCACCGCGCTCCAGCTCAGCCGAGCGCGCAACGCAGGATACGTGTTCGTCACCAGCTTCACAGAAACCCAGAACACCTACGGCGCGCTGCCGTCGTACTTCCATTCCGAGGCGGACGATGTCGACGCCTTCAACGCGTCGTTCGGGGGAAGCGGCGGCACGACGGCGCTCTCGCGCTGGCGCGGGTCGAACGACGGCGTGAACGAGCACTACACGCTGCACTTCAGCCATCCGTTCGAGTACTACCGCGTCTACATCGACAGCGATCACTCGGCGGCGACGGGGTACGCCGTGGCGGGCATCGGCGCCGACTACCTGATCGAGGACGATCTGCTGTACGCGCACGGAGCCGCGGGGTGGAACTGGACACAAATCGGTAGCGTGAGCCAGGTGATGACGGCGACTTCGGTCGACTGGACCGTGCCGCGCGCGACGATCGGGGAAACGGCCTATCCGAACAGCGCGAGCCTCTCGTTCGAGGCGGAGACGATCGGCGGTCCCGTCGAGAACACGGGGCGCTACGAGCACGTGTACACCCCGTCGAGCGGACCCATCACCGGGTACTTCGCGGAGAACGACGCGAGCAACGTGTACTACCAGGCGAACTTCGCGTCGGCGTACGCGTACAAGCACGTGTACATCGACACGGATACGAACGCCGCCACCGGCTATGCCTACGCAGGCATCGGCGCGGACTACATGATCGAGAACAACCAGCTGTACCGTAACGCCGGCGGCGGCTGGAACTGGACGCTGATCGCCACCATTTCGACGACGGGTGGGACGACGGGCGTCAGGAGCTGGACGGTGGCGCGCGCCAAATTGGGCGAGACTGCCACGAGCGGCGAGGTGGCCAACATCGTGTTCGACGGGAGCGACGGCATCACCGACCACCCCGCTCCGATCTACCGTCACGTCTACACGCGCTGAACCGTAGAGGCACGCCCGCCGTTCGGGCGGAGCTTCTCACGCGGAGACGCAGAGCCACGGGGAGTGGTTCTCTCTATGCCTCTGCGTCTCTGCGTGAGACGAATCTTTTCCTGGGGTCACGTGCGCATCTTGCTGCGTTCAGCCGTGTCCGCGTAATCTGCGGGGGATTCCCGCAAGCCCGCGTAACATGAGTGGCAGCACGAGGGGGCATTCCCGCCGCACTCATCCACTTTCCTCCGTCCCCTCGAAAGGAACCTCGCAATGTCGAAGGTCGTCGCACTCATGTCGATGTCGCTCGACGGCTACGTCGCCGACCAAAACGATGGCGTGGCCGAAGTGTTCGACTGGTACTTCAACTCGGGGGACGTCGAATTCGACACCGGAGGGTCGGACCCCATGACGTTCAAGGTGTCCGGGCCGAGCGCCGAGCACCTTCGCGGTCTCTGGTCCGAGCTCGGTGCCGTGCTTACCGGCCGGCGCACCTTCGAGGTCGCCCAGGGCTGGGGTGGGAACCACGCCTGGGGACCCGCGTTCGTGCTTACCCACCACGTTCCCGACGGATGGCCGCGACCCGGCTCGACGGTCCACTTCGTGACCGACGGCATCGAAAGCGCCGTGAGCCAAGCCAGGGCCGCCGCCGCCGGGAAGAACGTCGGGGTCCACGGCGCCGACACCATCCAGCAGCTCCTGAATGCCGGCCTCCTCGACGAGATCCACGTCGACGTCGCGGCGGTTCTTCTCGGCTCCGGCGTCCGCCTCTTCGACCACCTCGCCGGCACGCCGGCCGTCCTCGGCAACCCGACGGTGATCGCGGGCGTCGGCGTTACCCACCTGCGCTACCCGGTACGCAAGGCGTAGTCGTCCACCTTCCTCCGTCAAAAAGATCCGACATGGACCTCGCCACCGAATATCTCCGCGACCTCGCCGAGCGCTTCCAAGCGCTGCGCCGCCTCTCCGAGCGCGCCGCCGCGCAGGTGAGCGACGACGGGTTCTTCGCCGCGCCCGACGCGGAGACCAACAGCATCGCCATCAACCTGAAGCACGTGGGCGGCAACCTGCGCTCGCGCTTCACCGACTTCCTCACCACCGACGGCGAGAAGCCCGACCGCGACCGCGACGGCGAGTTCGTGATCGCGCCGGGCGAGACACGCGCCGACATCGAGCAGCGCTGGCGCGATGGATGGTCGGCGCTGGAGGGGGCGCTCGCCTCGCTCGCGCCGGGCGACCTGCTGCGCACCATCCACATCCGCGGCGAGGCGCACACGGTGCTCGGCGCGCTGAGCCGGTCGCTCGCGCACACCGCCAGCCACACGGGCCAGATCACCCTGCTCGCCAAGCACTACGCGGGCGATGCCTGGAAGACGCTCAGCATCCCCCGCGGCCAGTCGAAGACGTTCAGGCCGTGACTCGTTTCTGCGGGAGGCAATCCCGAACGATGGTCGAGAAACCCCTGCCTCAACAGTAAAGGTGTCATCCTGAGGCCCGGCCTCACCTGACCCGGTGTCTCCAGCGGGCGTCGCAGGGCCGAAGGATCTGATTACGGCTGCCCCGGGGCCCGCAGCGGAAGCCGCACGGCAGCCGCGGCACCGTCTTGCATAGACCGCCGCGAGGCCGCCGTTCGCGACGCTACCGCGCCCGGGCCCCGCGGCGTCCCCGGCTAGATCCCTCGGCTCTGCCGACATCGGTGCGGCGGCAGGTCTCGCGTGGCCGAGCCTCGGGATGACACCGGAGTGTTTTCGGCTGATTCGATGTTTCTCAACCGTCTGTCAGGCAACCTTTGCGTGGCTCTGCGTGCACCCCTGCGCGGGGGCGGGGTGCGGGACGTGCTCGACCACGGCGCCGCCGCGCACGAAGAGGAAGGTGGTGGCCGCGCCCGCCACGCAGAGACCCGCGGCGACCATCATCACCCGGCGGAAGCCGTCGAGGAGCGGCGCTCCGGCGAGGGTCTCGCTGGCGGCGGCGCCGAGGAGCGCCGGGAGCGCGGCGGTCGCCAGCAGCCCCGCCACGCGCGACACCGAGTTGTTCACCGCCGAGGCCACGCCGCCGAACTCGTCCGGCACGGCGCCCAGCACCGCGGCGGTGAGCGGCGCCACCAGCGTCGACAGCCCCAGCGAGAACACCAGGAGCCCGGGGAGCACGCCGCGCAGGTAGCCGGCGTCGGGAGAGAGCCGGCCGAGGAGGAGGAGCCCGGCGGCGCAGACCAGCGCGCCGGCGGTCATCGGCGCGCGCGGGCCGATCTTCCCCGCCAGCCGGCCGGCGGCGGGGGAGACGAGGAGCATCACCGCGTTGAGCGGGAGGAGTGCCAGCCCGGAGTGGAACGCGGAGTAGCCGAGCACGTTCTGCAGCACCAGCACCAGGAGGAGGAAGACGGCGCCGAGCGCGGCGTAGACGAGCAGCGTCGCCACGTTGACGGCGGAGAACTGGCGCGAGCGGAAGAGCCGCAGCGGGAGCAGCGGGTTCGCGCAGCGGGCCTCGCGCACCACGAACGCCGCGAGCGCCGCGACGCCGATCGCGGCGCCCGCGACGATGCGCCCGTCGCCGATCCCGAGCTTCGGCGCAGCGACCAGCGTGGCCACCAGGGTGCCGAGCGCCACGGTCACCAGCGCCGCGCCGGGATAGTCGACCGGCCGCCGCGCGGCGCTGCGGGGCGCGTCGGGGACCTTCCGCAGCGCCATCCACCCCGCGGCGAAGGCGAAGGGCGCGACGGCGCCGAACACCCAGCGCCAGGAGAGGGTGTCGACCAGCCATCCGCCGGCGAACGGACCCGCGGCCGTCGACACCGCGGACCACGCCGCCCACTTCCCGATCGCCGCGCCGCGCTCGGCGCCCTCGAAGCGCTCCTCCAGCAGGGCCAGGGAGTTGGGGACGAGCAGCGCCCCCGCCGTCCCCTGCGCCACGCGCGCGGCCACCAGCAGCGGGAGCGAAGGGACCAGCGCCGCCGCCAGCGTGGCCGCGCCGAAGGCGAACGCGCCCAGCGCGAGGACGCGCCCGCGCGGATACACGTCGCCGAGCGAGCCGCCCAGGAGCATGAGGGCGCTGAGGGTGAGCAGGTAGCCGTTCACCACCCACTGCACGCCGTCCATCCCCATCCCCAGGTCGCGCGCGAGCGCCGGGAGGGCGACGTTGACCACCGTGCCCTCCAGGAACACCGCGCCGGACCCGAGCACGGCCGCCGCCAGGATCCACCGCCCCTCCGCCGAACGCAGCCCCGTGCGCATGCGCCCAAGCTAATGCGGCGGATGCTCCGTGTCTCCGTATCTCTGTGCTCGGAGATACGGAAGAAAACCGTGACTCCGTGACCCTGTGAAAGCAATGCTATGCTATGCTTTCAGATTTGAGACCGGGGGATCCAGAGCCGATCGCGCGGACGCGGTCCTTCCCGCCCCTTGCTGACGAAGTCCGATTCCCCTCCCTTGCAGAGCGCCGCCCGGAAACGGGAAAGCCTGGCGCACACGGGAGGGCCCGGAGGCGAGAGGATGACAGTTGTTCCGTCGGTCGGGGATCTGCGTCGCAGGCTCGTTGCCGCGGTCGGCTTCCTGGAGGAGAGCCAGGAGGCGGATGGCGGATTTCCGGTCGCGGCACTCCTCTCTCAGCCGCCCGCGACCGCCGCCGACAACCTCTTTTCCACCGCGACCGTGGTCGCGCTCGCCGGATCCGCGCTGCGCGCGGCGTGCGTGGCGCGCGCGGCCTCGTACATCCTGGGCCGCCGCGACGGGCGAGGGCTGTGGGCGTGGGTTCCCGACGGTTCGCTTCCCCCCGACGCCGACGACACTGCCTGCTGCCTGGCGGCCCTGGCGCGTACCGGGAGCCGGGTGGACCGCGGCCGCGGGGTTCAACTGCTTCGGAGTTTCTGGAGGCCCGGCGGGCCGTTCCGGACCTGGCTGGCGGGCGGAGCGTGGGATTCGCCGGAACGGGACGACCCGGTCGTCAACTGCAACGTGCTCTGGGCCATGCGCGAGCTCGGCGCGTTGCACACGGCCGCCGAGCGCGCGGCGGTCGAGCGCATGGTGGCCCCGCACCGGGGCAACACCCGCTACTACTGCTCGGAAGCAAGCGTTGCCTGGGCCGCCGCGCGAGTGGGCATCCCCGCGCCACGGCTGCGCCCGCCTCGCGACGCGGACCTTGCGGGGCGGCCGCTCGAATGCGCGCTCTGGTCGCTCGCTGGCGGGCTTCCGCCGGCGGCCGCCGCCCGCCTGCTGGAAACACAGGAAGCCGATGGCGGCTGGCCGGCGGAGCCGTGGGTACACGACCATCTGGGCGCGTGGGGGAGCCGTGCGGTGACGGCGGCATTCGCCATCGCCGCGCTCTCGAACCTCGTGCCGCCCGGGTGGCGCTAGAGGTTCACGATTCCCTCGCGGATGCTGGAATAGATCTTTCCCGCGGCGAAACCCGCCGACTGCAGCGCGGGAAGCACCCCCCACTCCTCCCGCCCCAGCGCCAGCCTGCCGATGCTGCCCAGCAGACGGCGGTATACCATCCAGTCGATCCGCGCCCGGCGGATGTGGTGCCTGGCCAGCTTGGTGCTCGCGATCCCGAAGCGGAAATTGGCGCGCAGCAGGGCGCGCCGGGTGGCGGGATATCCCAGGTGCTCGACGAGGATGGCCGGGTCGTACAGCACCCGCGCGCCGGTGTCCAGCAGCCGCCAGGCCAGGTCGATCTCCTCCGCATAGTTGCTGAACTCGTCGCGGAAACCGCCCACGTCGAGCACCGCCGCCCGGCGGTAGGCGCAGTTCGCTCCGGGGAGCGAGCCGCGCATCTCGCGCGCGGCCGCCCACACGGGCTCGTCGGCGAACTGCATGATCGATTCGAAGACGTGGGCGCCGTACGCCTGCACCCGGTTCCGCGGGGCGGCCAGCGTCACCCGCCCGCCCACCCCCGCCAACTCCGGGTCGGCGTCCATGCGGCGCTCCACGCGCGCCAGCCAGTCCGGCGCGGGGATGCAGTCGGCGTCGGTGAAGGCCACCACCTCTCCCCGCGCGGCGAGCGTGCCGGCCTGCCGCGCGCCCGCCGCGTGCCGCCGCGGGTTGTCCACCACGCGCGCGCCGAACCGCTCCGCCACCGTCCGGGTGCCGTCGCGCGAGCCCCCGTCGGCCACCAGGACCTCGTCGGGAGGGCGTTCCCCGCCGGCCAGCGCCCGCAGCGTCAGCGGCAGTGTGGCCGCGGCGTTTCGCGCCGGGACGACCACCGTGAGCTTCGCCACCCGCATTACCCTCCCGCCGCGGCGAGCGCGCCATATCCCCCCAGCCGCCATCCGCGCCCGGCGGCGAGCTCGAGCAGCGCGGGAGCGGTCACCAGCTCCGTCTCGAGCCGGCGCGCCCAGGCATAGCCGTCGCGGGGCACGCCGGGCTCTGCCACGGGGTGGCACACCTGCTCCACGGCCTCCGCCGCGCCGTCGGCGTCGATCTCCCGCAGGCGGTCCAGGGCCGCTCGCAGGAACGCGTCGCGCCCCGGTGGCTCCGGAGCAGCGTCGTGGGTGCTGGAGAGCGACACCGACGGCGCGGCGGCCCCGGCCCGGCGGACGCGCTCCTCCATCGCCGCGACGTCGCCCGGCGGGGTGCGGAGCAGGTCGAGCATCGGGCGCACCATCCCCCGGAACGGCACCCTCAGCTCCTCCGCCACGGACACGTAGACGTCGAAGAGCGCGGGGGAGAGGAGCGGGAAGTAGTGGTGCGCGTTCACGTGGCCGAGCTCCAGGCCGGTGGCCGCGAAGCGCTCGGCCTGGTGCAGCAGCTCGCTGCGCAGCTGGCCGAGGAACGAGGGCCCGGCGGAGCGCGCACGCAGCGCACCGAGCGAGGCGGGAAGGTCGTCGGGGTCGAAGCGGAAGGCGCCGTCGGGGTGGGCCAGCAGCCCCACGCGGGCGGCGGGCGCGGCGCAGGCGCCTTCCGTCACGTTCAGGTGCAACCCGGTCTCGAGCCCCGCCAGCCCGCGCGCCAGCTCGACCGCGTGCCGCCACGCGCGCCCGCGCACCAGCAGCGACGTGCTGCGCACCGCGCCTTCGCGGAAGGCACGCGCGACGCCGTGGTTCACCGCCTCGTCCATCCCGAAGTCGTCGGCGTTGCAGATCAGCAGTCGGATCGGCATGGGGTCAGCGCAGCCAGGGGAGGGCGACCAGGGCGGCGGCCAGCGCCAGCAGCATGCTCCACTGCTGCACCACCCACTCGCGCTGCTGGAACACGGGAAGGACGGGGCCCCGCCGCACGGTGAGGTAGAACGGGCGCAGGTCCAGCCGGCGGAGCCCCTCCCACGCGGTGCCCACTTCGAAGCAGAGCCCCAGCAGGTCCGCCATCAACTCCCGCGGCAGCGGGCGCAAGCTGCGCCCCGCGCTCCACGCGGTGGCCGCGGCCTGGGCCAGCAGGGCGAGGGCCGCCCAGAGGAGGGGGAGCGCGAGCGGCAGCGGAGAGCGCGCGAGCACCGCCTGCACCACGCTGGCGGCGGAGACCAGCGCCAGCACCGTGGTGAACCTGGGGAGCCCCGCGGCCAGGCGGTCGCGGTGGCGGAGGTAGTACAGGTGCAGGTCCATCCGCCCCCAGCGGAAAGCGCGGCGCGCCATCTTGAGCGGGCCGCTCCAGGTGTCGCGGGCGTGGAACACCACCGCCTGGGGGTTGCCCCGGATCCGCAGCCCCGCGGCGTTCACGCGGATCCCCAGGTCGGCGTCGTCGCCGCCGAGCCGGAAGGGGAAGCTGGTCTCGAACCCGCCCAGCCGCTCCAGCACCTCGCGCCGGTACGACACGTTTGAGCAGGTGGCCCACGGCACGTACTCCATCCGCCGCGCGAACGAGAAGGCGTTCAGGAACTGGGTGGACTGGATCACGCGCCACATCGGCCCGTCGGCGCCCACGAACTCGGTCACCCCGGCCACGCCGGCCAGTTCCGCGTCGTCCGCGTACGGCCGGGCGTGCTGGTGGAAGAGGTCGGGCGCCGCGCTGCAGTCCGAGTCCACGAAGAGCACGATCGGGTGCGCGGCGCGGGCCACCCCCTGGTTCCGCTTGCGCCGGACGCTGGCCTCGCCGCGGAGGTACTCGGCGCACGGGTGGGCGGCGCAGGCCGCCCGGATGCGCGCCGCGTCGGGCTCGCCGCTGTCGTCCACCACCAGCACCTGCACCGGGCCCGGGTACCCCGCCGCGGCGGCCGCGAGCGACGCGAGCATCGCCTCCACGTGCTCCGGGCGGCCCAGGGTGGGAACCACCACGGCGATCCCGGGAGGCGCGCTCATCGGCAGGCGCGCTCCAGCAGCGGCTGGATGGCCGCGGCGGCCACCCCGGCCAGCAGAACGGCCCACTGCTGCACCGCGCGCCGCGGACGCTCGGCCACGAGCTGCTCCGGGAGGTAGACGAACTTGGTGGCGGCGCGGCGCAGGTCGCCCCGCGCGAGTGCCGCCGCCAGCTTCCCGGCCTCGAACCCGCACTCCAGCCCCACCACCGCGAGGAACAGGGCGAGCGCGCCCACCCCCCGCCTCCCCGCCAGCGCCGCGCGGCCGGCGGCGTCGGCGAGCACCGCCAGCACCAGCCAGAGCGGCGCGACCAGCAGGGCGGCGGTGCAGTGCGTGGCCAGGGCGCGGAACCCGCCCAGCAGCGCGATGAGCAGCCCCAGCGTCAACAGGCCGGGAAACTCGGGGACCAGCCGCGCGGGGTGCCTCCGCCCCAGCGCCACGTCTGCCCGGCCGGTGCGCAGCGCCCGCAGCAGGGTGGCCGCATAGCCGGCCCCGGGCGCCCGCGGGTGGCCGACCCGCGCACCAGGGCGGGTGACCAGCCGGTGGCCCCGCCCGGTGATCCGCAGCCCCAGGTCCACGTCTTCCCCGTAGAGCCGCCCCGGCATCGACTCGTCGAATCCCCCCACCTCCCGCAGCACGTCGCGCCGCACCGAAAGGTTGGTGCAGGTGCCCCAGGGCACCTCGGCGCGCCAGCGCGCGAAGCCGAACGCGGCCGTGAACGATCCGGCCGCTTCGAGCACCCGCGCGGCGAAGCTGTCCGGGCCCGAGAGCTCGGTGAGCCCCAGCACCCCCGCCACGCCGAGGCAGCCCTGGGCGTGCAGCGTTCCGTGCTCGCGCAGCAGGTCGGGATCGGGAACGCAGTCGGAGTCCACGAACAGCACCACGGGGTGGCGTGCCAGCCGGATCCCGGCGTTGCGCTTGCCGCCCGCCGCGGGCGGGCCCGGGTGGACGGCCCCCCCGAGCTCCGCGCACGCCGCGCGGATCGCGGCGGCGTCGGGGCCGCGGCTACTGTCGATCACGAGCACCTCGCTCGGGCCGGGGTACCGCGCGCGCGCGGCGGAGAGGGCGGCGAGCAGCCGGCGCACCTGGGTGGCGCGCCCGTGGGCCGGCACCACCACGGAGATCCCGGGGCACGGCGGCGCGGCGGGGGGAGGCGGCATCGGGCTCAGAACGCCAGCACCAGCACCGCCAGCGCCACTGCCAGGCTCCACGACTGGATCACCTTGCGGGGGCGCTCGGCCACCAGCTGGCCGCGAGCGTACACCAGCTTGCGCCAGACACCCTCCAGGCTCCGCTGGCGCAGCGATTCGGCGATCACTCCCGCGTCGAACGACAGGTCGAGCAGGTGCGCGGCGAGCTCGCGGTGAACGGTCCCCAGCGGGCGTCCCTGCTGGATCGTCACCGCGAGCGCCTGCACGCCCATGGCAGCCGCCACGAACGCGGGCCCCGCGAGCAGCGCGGCGGGGCGGCCCGCCAGCGCGGCCCGGACGGCGCAGGCGGCCAGCGCCAGCGCGAAGGCGGCGGGAAGGCGCGGGAACTCGACCGAGGTCGCCGCCCGGTGCTTGCGCAGCAGGTGGAAGTGGCCGCGGCCGTACCGCCACCCGCGGCGCGCCACGCGCCGCGCGCCCGTCCACGTATCGCGCGTGTGCCGCACCACCGCCTCGGGCGCGCAGGCGATGACCCACCCCGCGGCGTTCAGGCGCAGCCCCAGGTCCACGTCCTCGCCCCCGGCCACCGGCAGGAGCGCCTCGTCGAACCCGCCCACCGCCACGAAGGCCTCGCGGCGGACGCAGAGGTTGCAGCTCACCCCCCAGGGCGCGCGCGGCATTCGCGCGGCCATCCGGAACGCCCCCAGGAACTGGGTCCGCTCCACCACGTCCCAGGCAGCCGACGGCTCTCCCGGGAACTCCACCAGGCCCACCCGCGCGCCCACGCCGGGCTCCATCCCGGCGAGCGCGGCGTGGTGCCGCAGCGTGTCGGGCGCCACTTCGCAATCCGCGTCCACGAACAGCACCAGGTCGTGCCGCGCGCGCGCCGCGCCGCGGTTTCGCTTGGCGGCGGGACCGCCGCGCACGCGCTCCAGCACGGCGCCGTGCCGCTCGCAGAGCGCGGCCACCGCCGCGGCGTCGGCGGGAGAGCTGTCGTCGACCACCACCACCTCCACCGTCATCCCACCCCGCGCGCGGTCGACCGACTCGAGGAGAGCCGCCAGGTAGCGCGCGTCGTCGTGCGTGGGTACCACCAGCGAGATCCCCGGCCCGCCGTTGGCCGGGTCGGCGTTCAGGCGCATGCCAGCCACCCCGCGGCCAGCAGCGCCAGCAGCGCCAGGACGGCGCCCCAGACCTGCGCGATCCTTCGGTTCCTCCCCCGCAGCGAGGGGGGCGTGTACGACACCTCGCGCACCAGCACCGGGAAACGCCCCAGCCGCAGCGCCTCCACGGTGGTGCCGGCCTCGTACACCAGTCCGAGGAGCCGCGCAGCCAACTCGAGCGGAACGTCGCGCCAGCGCGCGCCCAGCACCGGCGGCGCCAGGAGCGCCTCGAAGGCCAGGGCCAGCGCCCCCCAGGCGAGCGGCGCGAGGAGGAAGGCGGGGCGCTGCCGGAGCACGGCGACCGCCATCGCCACGATCCCCACCAGCAGGAAGAGGACGGGCCAGCGGGGAAAGTCCGCGAACACGCGCTCCGGGTGGCGGGCGTGCAGATGCACGTGCATCCGCCCCCAGCGGAACGCCCGCCACGCCATCAGCCCCACACCACTCCAGGTCTCGCGCGCGTGCTCCACCACGGCCGCGGGGTTGCCGCGGATCAGGTGGCCGGCGGCGGTCACCCGCAGCCCCAGGTCCACGTCGTCGGCGCCCAGCCGGAACGGGAAGGCGGTGTGGAAGCCGTCCACCGCACGCAACACCTCGCGGCGGTACGACACGTTGCAGGTGGGCGCCCAGGGGAGCGAGCGCTCCCGCGCGGCGAAGCTGAAGGAGTCGAGGAACGAGGTGCGCTCGATCACCCGCCAGAGCCACGAGTCGCGCCCGGTGAAGCGGGTGACGCCCGCCACCCCCGCCACTCGCGGGTCGTCGTACCCGCGCAGGTGCTCGCTGATGAGCGTGGGAGTGGCCGCGCAGTCGGAGTCGATGAAGAGGACGATCGGCTGCTCCGCGAGCTCGATCCCGCGGTTCCGCTTGCGGCGGACGCTGGTGTCGCCCACCTCGTAGCGGGCCCCGGCCGCGCGGCAGCTCTCCCGGATCGCAGCTGCGTCGACGCCCGTGCTGCTGTCGACCACGATCACCTCGGCCGCGCCGTCCAGCCCCGCCGTCGCGGCCGCCAGCGAATCGAGGAGACGCCCGACCAGCGCAACGCGGCCGTGGGTGGGCACCACGATGCTGATGCCGCTCCCGGCGTTCGGGACCGGAGTTGCGCCCGCCACTTCTAAGTCCTGCTGCGCTTCACCACCGGAAAACAGCCCAACTCCCGAACTCCGCTTCGCCTCGAGCTCCTGCTCCACCACGGAACGCAGCCGCCGCTCGGTATCGCGAAAAAGGTTTTCCACTGCGGTCAGACCCCTGAGATAGACGCGAACCCCTCGGTCCACGCCACGAACTTCGCCGAACGGGAGAGACCCCCGGGTGGCGAGTGTGTGGATCGCTGCGAGCGTTCCGGCGCGATGTTCCTCCACCTTGTCGAATTCCTGGTCAGGATGCGCCAGGATGCGGTCCAACAGCGAGTTCGGAGCGGGTTTGTCCGGAGTCTTGTGCCAGGTGAGCTGCTCCGGCGAGAGTGCGGTCAGCATGCGCAGGTGATCCTTATCCGCGGTTGCATAGAGCGTTTCGATCCTGCCCTTCAGACTGGTGATGGATTGTCGCTTTTTCTCGATTACATCAATCAAACGCCGTCCCTGGATGGAAAGATCACGGCTCCGGGATGCCAATACGAGAACCGACCAAGCGCTGGGCGGCTTCCAGGAGGGCATGTTCTGCGGCGCAAAATTCCCGAGGGACACATCGGTCAGGATGGACTCCGGCTGAAATAGTCCGAGGTTCGAAGCAACCCTGAACACACCCGCCGCGAGCATGGCGAACACGATCCCGCGAACCGCCTCCCCCCCGATTGCATGGTTTTTCAGGTCACGAATGACCCATCCGAAGCCTATCAGCACAATGATCGCGAGTACCAATAAGAAGACCGGGATATATCGGGCTCGCCTCTTTCGCCGCTCGGAATCCGGTTCGGCGGGCCGGAAGCGGTTGAGTCGCCCCAAGTATCTGATCTGCTCCCAGATGGCGTACGCGACCACGACGGCTGCAATAAAACCGATGAATCGAACCGACGGTATGACCCACTGCGGTACTGTGCCGGGTCGCACCTCTAATCTGAGGAGCGCCCATAGTGCCGGAGAGCCGAGAAGCAGAATGTCAAAAAACGTAAACGCGATGACACTGCCGAGAGCGACCTGCTTTCGCCCGTACCGCGTGCACGCTTTCCATTCCGAGACCCCCTGCGCATGTCCGATCGAAATCGCCATCCCCACCAGGCTGAAGCCAGCCAGGGTCGCGGAGATGGAAGCGGCAGTGCTCCAGAATGCGTCGTCGGACACGGGTTCAAGCAAGGACGTTGGTGGAGAAGGTGGAAAGCGGTCGTGGCCGGCGGCGAATGAATCGAGCTTCCCAGAGGAAAAACGCGGCGCCCACGGGCCACAGTGCGGGGCGCGACGCGACCAGCAGCGCGCTCGCCCCGATCGGCCACACGGCCTGGTAGAACCCCGTCAGCGGCTGGCGGCCGTACCCCTCCAGCGAATGCGGTGCGCGCACGCCGCGCCACAGCCACGCCCACACCCCGCTGGCCAAGCCCGTGCCGCTGCCCCCCACGATCACCTCCGCCGCGCCGCCGGAGCGGCTCCGAACGCGGCCTCAGCGAATCGAGGAGACGCCTGACCAGCGCGGCCCGGCCGTGCGTGGGCACCACGATGGGAGATCCCCGGGGATTCACCGCTCACTCCGAACGCCTCGTCTTACCGCTCCGCTTGCTCACGCGCGAGGTGCCGGCGACGGGCATGGGCGTGGCCGTGCGAGTCGCGATCGGCGGTGCATAGAGCCGCATCCGATCCGCGCGCTCGCGGCATCGTTCCACCCTCCGGCGCAGGTCTCGCTGGATGTCGCGAAGTTCCGCCTCCATTCGCTCCAGACTGGTCAGATAGACGCCGATCCCGTGGTCGGCACCGCGGAGCTGGCCGAACCGAACGTATTTCTCACATCCGCCTGCATTCGCGATCGTGGTGATACGCGCCTGCTCCACGTCTTTCAGTTCGTCGTTCGTCTTTCTCGTGTTCCCGAAGATCGCGCCGAGGTACGCCTCGACGTCCGTCAACGACTCCTCCGGTCGAGTCGCGCCGAAAAGCTGGTCCAGCATCTCCCGGTCGGCATCGAACAGATACCTCACGAAGTGCTCGCTCCGGGAGTTCATGTTCTCGATGGACTGCTTCCTCCGCTGGATCTTCTCGAGCATGCGCCGGGAGGCGCGGGTCACCTCGACCGGACCCATGTCCTCGCGGATCGTCTTCAGGTCGAAGCGTTCCTTGTGGTCCGACACGGTGAGCAGGATCAGGTCCGGTTGGAACAACCCGAGCGTCGCCGCGACGCGGAGTACGCCTACACCCATGGTGGACAGGACCGCGGTCTTTACCATGAGCCACGGTGCAACCAGGGTGTAATCGGTGACGATGTCCATCGAGATCAGGTAGCCGATCCAGATCAGGAGACCGGTAGACAGGAAGAGCAGAAGCCAGTGCAGCAGGAAACGCTCGGGAGGCGTGGCGGCACGCACGGTGTCGGGATCGAGAGCCACACCTCCGTCCGCTGCGCCTCGCTGCTCACTCGAAGCAGCCGGAGCGGAGGGACCGCCTGCGATTGCCGCGTGGCTGGAAGGGCCCGTCGCGGCGGAGGCCTCGTCGTTTTCAAGAGGGCGCGCGGTCGAGAGCTTGCGCAGGTAGTGGAACTGATGCCAGAGCGAAACACCGCACAGGAAGGTGATGAGGACGAGCACGACGACGTAGGCCGCCGACTTCTCCCGGACGGACAGTGGAGCGCCGATGCCAAGCCGGAGCAGCGCCCACAACGCGGGAGCCGCGAAGAGGAGGACATCGAAGAACGCGAAGGCGATCGCGGGCGTCAGCGCACCGGCCTTGCGGTCGTACCTGCGGCAGATCGCGTCGTTGGTCACGGCTTCGATCCGTGACGTGTGGATCGCTACGCCGACCAGGCTGAAGCCCGCCAGTGTCGCCGCGACCGTCGCCGTGGTACTCCAGAAGGTTTCTTCGCTCATGATGCTCATCCTGTCGAACTTGCGCGTCGATCAACCAGTCGCAGGCAGGTAGCGAGCTGCGACACCACGTAGTGATGTTCCCAGAGGAGAAACGCGGCGCCTACGGGCCAGAGCGCGGGGCGCGACGCGGCCAGCAGCGCGCTCGCGCCGATCGGCCACACGACCTGGTAGAACCCGGCCAGCGGCTGCCGCCCGTATCCCTCCAGCGAGTACGGCGCGCGTACGCCGCCCCACAGCCACACCCACACGCCGCTGGCCAGCGCTCCCGCCGCCGCCACCGCCCAGACCGCCGGCGTGCGCGCCGCCGCGATCCAGAGGGCGGTCACCAGGGCCAGCAGCTCCAGCGGAAAGACCACCCGGCGCAGCAGCATGCGAACGTGGGCCTCGCCGGCGGCGGCCGCGTACGTCGCGATACCCGCGCGCCGGTCGTTGGCGGCGTCGAGAAGCTGGTGCACCAGGATCCAGCGGATCCCCGAGAGCTGGGCCACCGCGGCGAAGGCCCACGCCTCGGCATCGAGCCCTCGCAGCGCGGCGAACGCGACCAGCACCGGGAGCGTCCGCTGGGCCGCCGCCGCGCTCCACACCCCGGCCGCTCCCCGTGCCTTCAGGCGCAGCGGGGCGAGCGAGTACGCCGCCGACAGCGCCACGGCCGCGCTTCCGGCCGCGGCCGCCGTCCACGAGGCCGTCACTCCCAGCGCGCCGAGCGCCGCGGCGCCCAGCGCCGAGAGGAGGAGGGTCGCCACGGGGGTGGGGAGCGCGCCGGCCGGCGTGAGCCTCCCCGCCGCGCGGTCGCAGTCGCGGTCGGCATGGTCGTTCGCCACGTGCCCGAACGCGGCGCAGAGGCAGGTGAAGAGGATCACCGCCGCGGTGCCCCGCAGCACCCCGCCCTCGCCCAACGGCGACCCGGCCGCCGCCGACGCGCAGGCCGTCCAGGCGAAGGGGAGCTTGGAATCGTACCACTCGTCCCAGCGCACCGCCGCGCGCGCGCGGGCGAGCGCCCGGGCCAGCGACGCCGGGGAAGCGGCCCGCGTCCGGGTCAGAACTCCGGGCACATCCGGCACGGCTCGGGGGGCTTGCCCCTGCGGCGGATCAGCCGGCGGAAGGCACGGTAGCGCGCGCCGTTCCACACCGCGCCGAAGCCCTCGGCCAGCACGTTGCCCATGCCATGGTCGGGGTGATGGATGTTGCAGCACGGCATCACCTCGCCGTCGAGCGTCACCACCGCCGTGCGCCAGGGCGCCAGGCAGCGGTCGGTGCGCTTGGGCGGCGGCGCGGCCTGCGGGCGGAGCTGGACCAGCGGCGGCGGGGCGCTTGGACCGCGCACGAACAGGCGCACGCCGCGCCGCTCCGCCGCCGCCCGCGCCGCGGCCATGGCGGCGCGCCACTCGGCCGCGCTGCACATCATCGCCGCTTCCGCGCGCGTCGGCGGCTCCAGCGGCGAGAAGCGCAGCTCGTCCACCCCCAGCTCCGCCGCAAGCTCCACCATCGGCGGGGCCTCGCCCACGTTCTCGCGGAACACGACCATCGCCAGCGACACGCGCGGGCGCACCCGGCCCAGGCGGTTCCGCAGGGCGACCAGCCCGGCGACGTTCGCGCGCACCTCGGCGAAGCGGGCGCCGGGCCGGATGCGCTCGTAGGTCTCCGCGGTGGCCCCATCCATCGACACGGTGAGCTCCGCCAGGCCGGCGTCGATGAGCCGCTCCCGCAC
The DNA here is from genome assembly GCA_045803205.1 of Longimicrobiaceae bacterium. Classification (GTDB taxonomy): domain Bacteria; phylum Gemmatimonadota; class Gemmatimonadetes; order Longimicrobiales; family Longimicrobiaceae; genus Longimicrobium. The sequence continues at coordinate 8,878 of JBJMPM010000279.1, read as the reverse complement.
CTCGGGGGTGAGCAGCGTGCCGTTGGAGGTGAAGCGCACGGCGATCCCGCGCCCCCCCGCGTGCGCCACCATCTCCGGCAGGTCGGGGTTCAGCAGGGGCTCGCCGATGCCGTGCAGCGTGAGCGTGCGCAGCGCGGGGAACTGGTCCACGATCCGCACGAACACGGAGAGGGAGAGGCGGCGCCGCCACGCCGCGCGCTCGCGGCGGTCCCGCGCGCGCGCCAGCGCGATGGTGCGCGGGCACATCACGCAGGCCAGGTTGCAGAGGGTGGCGACCTCCACCTGCAGGTGCGTGGGGGTGTGGGCGACCCGCTCCGGGCGCAGCAGCAGGGCGCCCGCCTGGTGGAGCGCGTTCCCCGCGTTCCCCCCCTCCATCCCGCGCAGGGTGTCGGCCAGGGCGCGCAGCCGGCTCACGGACGGGCCGCGTGCGCGTGCGCCCCCGCGGCCACCGGCGCGTCCTCCCCGTCCCCCGCGCGCGAGAGGGTGTCGCGCAGGGCCAGGAGCGGCTCGATCTCGGCGGGGGAGCGGATGTACGCGGTCAGCCCGCCCAGCGCGGCGCGCTCCGCCGGCTGCAGCCGGGCGAGCCGGACGTCGGGGTCGGCGCGATCGAGGAGGGTGTAGCCGTCGGCCACGTACTCCAGGTGCACGCGGTCGGTGGAGCTGATCGCCGGGCGGTGGTCGCGGCAGAGGATCTTCCGGCCGCACGGCTCGTTGCGGAAGTACTCGGTATAGCAGATCCGGCCGAAGCTCGCGACATGCGGCCCGAAGCAGTAGAGCAGGGGCTCGGCCCCGCCGGCGCGGATGGCCACGGCGTGCCGCGGATGCAGCCCCTCCACGCGGGCGACGCCGTTCTCGCGCAGGAACTCGAGCAGCGGCGCGCTCGGCACGAAGTCGCGGTTGAAGCCGTGCCGGTCCCACCAGAGCGCCGCGTCCAGGCCCGCACAGGCGGCCAGCACGCCCACGTCGTGCAGCATCACCGCGTCCACCAGCCCCCGGCCCGCGAGACGCTCGACCAGCGCCAGCGTGGGCTCGAAGTCGCGCGGGGTGTTGTACATCGGCGTCTGGAACACGACCTCCAGCCCCGCAGCCCGCGCGCGCCCCGCCAGCTCCTCCACGTCGAACCACTCCCCGGCGAACATCCGCTTCTGGCAGAACAGGTCTCCGAGCACCACGCCGTCGGCCTTCCCGCCCAGCGCGTCGACCAGCCCGGTGTTCCAGCGCTGCGCGGTCACGTAGAGCGGGAGCCGGCTCATGCGGGAACCTGCAGGCGGGAGTGGTGCGCCAGGTAGTAGAACGGGTTCACCGTGGGGTCCAGCAGCTGGCCGCCGGCGCGCGCCTGGTCCACGGCCGCGCGCAGCCGTGCCGTGCTCTCGCGCACGTAGGCGGTGGTGCGGGTGCGCCCCTCGATCTTGAAGCTGACGATCCCCAGCCTGAGCAGCAGCGCCACCATCCCCGAAAGGTCGATCTCCGGCGACCAGACCAGGCGCTCGCCCTGCAGCGGGTCCTGCGCGACGAAGCGCTCGGCGGCGGTGCCGGGAACGCGGGGGAGCTCCTCGTGCAGCTCGGGCCTGCGCTCCTCCAGCCCCAGCGTCGGCCGGGCGTCCACCACCGGCAGCGTCCGCTCGTCGCCCACGCGCAGGTAGTGCTGCTTGCACCCCACGCAGTACTCGCCCTCGTACAGGTAGTGGGGCTTCCGGCAGCGACGGCTGTCGTGGAAGCAGACGCCGCCGTGCGCGATGATCTCCAGCTCCACCTCGGGGCACGTCCGGTGCAGCTCGGCGATCTCGTCCACGAAGAGGTTGGTGTTCAGGATCACCCGCCCCACCCCGAAGCGCTCCCGCAGGAAGCGCACGCCCTCCGCGTTGTACACCCCCAGCAGGCAACTGGCATGGATCGGGGCCGCGGCGCCCGCGCCGCGCATGGCCTGCAGCAGCCCCAGGTCGCCCACGATGTAGGCGTCCACGCCGGCATCGTCCATGCGCCCGACGGCCTCCTCCAGCTCCCGCTCGCGCCCGATCCGGAGCTCCGCGTTCACCGCCACGTACACGCGGCGGCCCAGCTCGTGCGCGCGCGCCGTCGCGCGGGCGACCTCCTCCACGTCCAGGCTCCACGCGTCGGGGCGCGAGCTGAAGCGCTTCAGCCCCACGTACACGGCGTCGGCGCCGGCATCGAGCGCCGCATCCAGATGGTCAAGCGATCCGGCGGGAGCAAGGACCTCGGCGGCGACCGTCTGCGCGATCATGGAGCTTCCGTTGAAAGGGTGGTGCTCGTGGCGCCCGTGCGCAGGTCCACCAGCCGGCGCGGCTTGGGAACGTCGCGCGGGAGGGAGCCGGGGGGGAGCGCCACGATCGAGGGGCGCATCCCGATGTAGTCTCCCACGGCGTCACCGAGCTCGTGGATGGGTGGGGCGCCGAAGGGGGTCTCCTCGACCACGAGGCGGGCCGACGGGCGGTGCGCTCCGTCCATCAGCTCGAGCCGGTACTCGCTTCCCACGTTGGGGGAGACCAGCACCCGCTCCTCCAGGCGCTTGGCGAACACCCGCCGCTCGGGAAGGGGGAGCATGTCCGCGCCCCGCCCCTCGAAGTGCAGCCGGGGTGACGCGCGGCCGCACGCGCACGGGGTGGTCTCCAGGCGCACGAAGTCATCGCTCCAGTAGCGCAGCAGGGGCGCTCCCTTGGACCAGAGGGTGGTGTAGACCGCCACCCCCGTCTCGCCGTCGGGCACCGCCTCGCCCGTGGCGGGGTCCACCACCTCGCAGTACACGCAGTCGGCCAGCAGGTGCATCCCCGCGCGCGCTTCGCACTCACCGGCGATGGGCCCGAACAGCTCGCTGATCCCGAAGAGGTTCACGCACTCGGCGCCCCAGCACGCCTCGATGCGGGCACGGCGCGCCTCGGAAAGGAAGTCGCCGCCGCACTGGACCTGGCGGAGCCGGGGCCGCTCGGCCTCCGCGCTTCCGCGCAGCTGCAGGAACTCGAAGAGCCGGGTCGCCACGACCGGGAGCGTCACCACGATGCTGACGGGGAAGGCGGCCAGCGCGTTCAACAGCTCGTCCGGAGGGCGCACGCCCACGGGCACCACGCCGACGCCGGCCGCGTGGAATTGCTGCAGCATGCAGTACCACATCACCGGAAGGCCCATCGGCGCGACCAGAAGCGCCAGGTCGTCGGTCCGGACGCCGATGCGCCGCATCGCGCGCGCGCCACCCTCGCGCAGCACCGCGGTGTCGGCGGCGGTCCAGGCGTAGGCGGTGGGCTCGCCCGAAGTTCCGCTGCTGGTGAAGAAGCTTTCGATCTCGCCGAGCCCGTGCGGCGTGCGCTCGAGCGGAGCCGCGGCGCGCAGCTCGGCCTTGTGGGTGAACGGAACGTACCGGAGACCGGCGAGCGAGCCGATCGTTCCCGGGGCGACCCCCGCGCTGGCCAGCCTCCGCCGGTAGAAGGGCGTACGGAGAAGGTGCGGCAGCGCCTCTGCCCACCGGACCTCCTGTTCAGCCCGGAGGAGCGCGGGCGAAAGCACGTCGATCGGGTCGAGCATCGGGATCGGTGGGAAAGAGGAAACACCGGGTCGGGAGCCGCAGCCGAACGTTCTTACAGTGTGCAGAGGTCGACGCCGAACACCCTCCGCCGGAAAGGATGCGGCGCGTCAAGCATGCGGCGGCCCGAGCGCTGGATTTTACCGGGCTGCGTCACGAGCCTGCGGATCAGGAGCCCCCGCCGGATAGGAGGACTCATCTTGCCTCGGGCGGGTACGCTCCATCCAACCACGCATCGAAAGCCCGGAAGATGGATCAGGCCGGATGTTTTCCGACTCCCGCCGCGCGAATCGGCATCAAAGTGAATTTTCACAGTAGCCGCGATTCCTTCTTCGTGTCAACATTTTCCAGCTCGGTGTTGCCGCCGACGTGCTTCCTGCCGCGCCACGGTTACGTCAATCCGGAAGGAGACGGAGCGGCGGGAGAAACATCCCCACACCACGCCGGCCGCCGTCCGCGCGAGACGAACTCCACGGGGATGACGCACGTCGAGCGGCGTAACAAGCCGCCACAGGCTTCCTTGCGCGAAAGACGCAAAAGCAAAACGGCCGACGACGAACGTCATGTCGATCGCCGCCTTGTCAGGACCGAGGGGACTCGACTCTCCCTGATTTCCAGGACCACGCGCTGCCTGCAGCACAGTAAGCGTTCACCACCCACTGCACCCCGTCCCTCCCCATCCCCAGGTCGCGCGCGAGCGCCGGGAGGGCGACGTTGAGCACCGTGCTCTCCAGGAACACCGCGCCGGACCCGAGCACGGCCGCCGCCAGGATCCACCGCCCCTCCGCCGACCGCAGCCGCGTGCGCATGCGCCAAGTTACGCGCGTACGACGGCCCCTGACAGCATCTCACACGGAGAACACGAAAGACGCAGAGAGAGAGACCGAGGGGGTGAAGAAACGCTGACCGGCTGGGCGCGCGCCGTGGCCGCCTGGGATACGGGGTGCCGCGCGACCCCGGTGCAGATTCGGTCCCGGAAAGCACGGCGAGCCCGCCGTGCGCCGACCCTCACCCTGCACGGAGCGTTTCCATCATGAGCCATCACCACCACCCCAGGCGCGGCGTCTTCCTCGCCATCGCCGCCCTGGCACTCGCCGCGGCACCCGCCGCCGCGCAGAGCCCCTGCGCCCCGGGCAACGTGCCCAACTCCGGCAGCTGCACCATCGGCGGCTACACGGCGAACTTCGCCAGCGCCAGCGGGACCATCGGCGCGAACGGCGTCAACCTCACCGGCGGCTGGGTCTACCTGACGCCCACTCCGCCCGTGACCACGAGCTATGCACCTTCGGGGGTGGCGCCCGGCCTCCCCTCGTTCCTGGTCGTGGCCTACGCGAGGTACACGGCCGTGGCCGTGGTTTCGGGGACCATGGGCGCACCCGCCGGCCTCGGCGCGGGCTGCGAGGCGTGGTACACCAACACCAGCAACGGAGCCCCGGGTCCAGCGTTCGCCATCTCCACCGACCCGGGCGTGGTGACCATCCTGAACCAGATGGGGATCTCCTACCCCACCACCTGCACGCAGTAGGGGATCCTGAAAAAGGATGGCTCTCACGGAGGTCGAAGAGTCACGGTTCTCCCTGGTCCTCCGCGCCTCCGTGAGAGACCCGGGAGTGCCCGGGACGTCCCCCTCTACTTCGCCTGGCAGAACGATGGAACGGCCGCCCGACGCGATCTGCGTCGAGCGGCCGTCGATGCCGGCTCCGCTGAAACTCCGTGGCCCCACGAAGTGCCGGGGCTCTCACAGAGGCACAGAGGAACGGAGGAAAACCCCTGACTCCCTGACCTCTGTGAGAGCGCCTACGCCGGGGTGTGCTGGCGTCGGCGGCGGGGGGCGCGGACCGGCTCGCTGGCCGCGGCGTCCGTGCGGCCGCGGCGGCCGCGCCAGGCGGCGAAGCGGCGGAGCGTGAGCGCCAGGCCGGTCCACACCATCACCGCCGCGCCCAGCGAAACCAGCCCCGCGATCGTCTGCCCGACGATCCCCAGCACCTCGCCGGTGTGGGCGAAGCGCAGGATCGACCGCGCCTTGCGCCCCGTCGTTCCCGCGGCGAAGGGCTCCCACTTCACCTCGGCGCCGGTGGCGCGGTCCAGGGTGAGCGAGGCGCGCTTCTGCGGCTGGCCGCCGGTGCCGCGGTCGATGTTGAAGACGACCGGCGCGTCGGCGGCCTTCGGCATCGTCATCGAGATCGTCCGCCAGCCCTCCACCTTCCGCCGCGCCGCCGCCAGGAGCGGATCGACGCCGGCCAGCAGCGGCTCCTCTCCGCCGCGCGCCCCCGCCCCGCCCTCACCGCCTCGACCGCCCTCGCCGCGCGGGCCGGCTTCGCCGCGGGGGCCGGCTTCCGCGCGCGCTCCACCGTCGCGCTGTCCGCCTTCGGCCCGGGCGCCGCGCTCGCCCGCCGGGGTGCCGGCGCGGGCGGCGGCTCCACCCGGGGCGCCGGGGGCGCCGCCGCCGGCGCCCTGCTGGGCGGGCGGCTCTTCACCGGCCAGGCGGTAGACCAGGTTGCTGGCCCAGGGATAGGAGATGACGGTGGCGGACGCGACGATCACCGCCAGCGGCACGAACGACCAGAAGCCGATGACGTGGTGCCAGTTGAAGTCGCGCGCCTTGGCCCGCAGCCCGCGGCGGAAGAACAGCACGTTGCGGAACGCGCCGCGCGTCCGGCTGCGCGGGAACCAGAGGTAGAGGCCGCTCAGGACCAGGAAGAGAAAGCCGAGGTTGGCGGCGTCGGTGATCATCTTCCCCCGCTCCCGCCCGTCGCCGGACTGCGCGAGCCAGCGGTGCCAGTCCGTCACGCCGCGGAAGAAGGCGCGCATCCCCCGCGCGCCCTGGCCCAGCACCGCGCCGGTGTACGGGTCCACGTACACCGTCTTCTCGCGGCCGTACGCCACGCGCACCGGCGCGTTCTCCCCCGCCAGCCAGGTCACGGTGGTCGGCGTGCCGCTCTCCGCCTGCGCCACGCGCCGCATCAGCGCGTCCACCGGCAGCCGCGGGGTGCCGGGCGCCGGGGCAGGCACCTGCACGGCGCGCGCATCCGCCCGGGCCAGCATCTGCTTTTCGTACGTCAGCAGCACGCCGGTGACGGACATGACCAGCACCACCAGCCCCACCGAGACGCCGGTCGCCAGGTGGCACCAGAACAGGATCTTGCGAAACAGTTGCATCTCGTGGGAACAGCTCGGATACCGGATGAGAATCAATCTCAATCTGTGCAGCCGATCCGTTCACCGCCAGTCCCCGGGTCCGGGATGAATCCAAATCCGCAAATTCCCCTCTGTGAATCAAGCCTGGTGAAAAGCGTCTCACGCGGAGACGCAGAGTCGCAGAGAGGCTCGGCGGTTCTCTCTCTGCGTCTCCGCGCCTCTGCGTGAGACGATCTTTTTTTTCCGCACGCAGAAGCGCGAAGGAAACGGAGAGAACCGCTCTCCGTTACCTCCGCGCCTGTGTGGTAGATCGTCTTTCGAAGTGGGCCGGGTGGGACTCGAACCCACGACCAACGGATTAAAAGACTCCTGGAACATCACGCCGCCACGGCAAAAACGTAACATTGGCGGGCGATTTAACAGCGGACGACAGCACAAACGTAACGCCCTGTTCCATATTTGTACGCCAAACCTACACCTCGAACCTACACCTCGGAATTCCGAAAAAGCCTGTGTTCGCGCGGCATACAACTCACAGTCTGGGCCAGTCGCTCTCCACGCGCCAGTTGCGCTCTCGAAGCCGCGCGTTGCGAGGGGCTCAGCTTACGGGATGGGCCTAGGAGGACTCGAACCTCCGACCTCACGCTATCAGACGGCGCGATCGCGTAATCCGTTGTAACAAGCTGGTGAAGAAACGAGCAAACATCAACCGGCAGGCAAGCTCCGCGGCATCGCTCCCGAGCGGATGGAGCCCGACGACACAAGCGCGTTCGCCCCCACCCGCGGCGAGCTGGTGCCGGCCGAATGGCTTGTGGAGGTGGGGATAAGAGAGAGACTCGAATCAGCCAATGACCAGAGGCTTCGCGGTGGACGCGCTGCCGGAGGCCGCCGCCGCGGATCAAACGCCCAAGTGGGATCAAAGCCATCTCGACCGTCACTCCGGCTGGCTGAAGAAGAAGGTCAGGGAACCGGCAGTCAGGAAGGCACCTCCGGTCGCGACGGCTTTCAGGTAGTCCATATAGGCGGTCGGATCGTCGCCGCCTGGCCGGATTGCGAACAACACGGTTCTCCCGATCAAGAGCAGATTCCAGATAGTCGAAAGCGTGAGAGCAAGCCCGAATGCCAGCGGTGAGACGCGCATTTGCGTCGAGGCTTTCCGGGCAAAGACTCCGCCCGCAATGGATCCGAGAGGAACCGAATAGGTCGCTAGGTGCGCGAGCACGAGCGCCTGCACGGTCGACTGCCAGATCTCGTCGCGCGCGAAGACGACGAAGGTGAAAACGATCTGTAGAAACAGCCCGCCCACGAAGAGGGCGATCAGGATGCTCCGCGCGCGCGTGAACGTGAGCTTGCTCATCTGCCGTCCCGAAGTCTGTTTGTCACCTCCGCCGCGAAGCGCGCTGCCGCGTCCACGCAAGCCTGGCTCTCCGCCGGCCGCGCCACGTCCCTTCTGGGCTTCTCGATGGCGTGTGTCCGCACTTGGAAGGCAACGGCGCCGTCGGCCATGCGGTGAGGATGTGACACCAGCAGCGATGCCGAACAGACCCTGACGCGCGTGCTGGCAGGAAGGCGATGATAGGTTGTCGTGTAGTACCAGATGGAGTCGTCTTCGTCCGACTCGTAGCTTGCGAAGTACCGGTTCAGTACTCGCGGCGCGGAGACGGCGAACGGCTCACGCCCTCTGTAGCGCTCCACGCGGGCGGCTCTGGGAAATGCAGAGCGCGCGGGGACCTCGCTTGCCGGGGGGTGGTCCACATCCGGTGGCGGTGTGAAACTGCCCTTTACCTCGATCTGGTACGGCTGGAATTCGCACCCGGGCCGCGTCGGGATGTAAATCACCTCCGGACGCTGCGGGTTGGCGCTCGGCTCCGCGAACACGCTCACGTTGTTCACTGTGCCGACGTTGGTCACGTCGGTCGTGCCCAGGGTGCGCGGCAGCCCGTACTTCGCGTAGCGGCGGCCGTTGAACTGGATCGGCTCGGAGTTGATGAACCACGTCTCCGAACCTGCGTACCCGACGGTTGCCGGAAAGGCCGTGCTCACCGGCTGCCCGTTGTACACGCTGTCGCCCGCCGGGTTGTACTGCACCGTCACCGTCGTCAGCTGTCCGTTCTGAACCACGCAGTAGTTGATGTCCTGCACCGTCGGCCCAACCGGCGGTGGGGGCGGGGGCAGCGGCGGCGGGGGTGGCGGGGGCGGCGGGGGCGG
>JBJMPM010000259.1:0-27466 GCA_045803205.1 Longimicrobiaceae bacterium | reverse complement strand
GGCGTCCTCGGGAAGTCGCGCGACCTTGAAGCCCTGAAGGCCCGACTGGCGCACGCCGATGAGCTCGCCCTCTCCCCGGAGCTCGAGGTCGATCTCCGCGAGCGTGAAGCCGTCCGTGTGCTCGGCGAGCGCCTGAAGGCGCCGGGTCTCCTTCGGGCCGAAGAGGATGCAGAGCGACGCGTGCGCGCCGCGGCCGATGCGGCCGCGGAGCTGGTGCAGCTGCGAGATGCCGTAGCGCTCGGCGTCCTCGACGAGCATGACCGTCGCGTTGGGGACGTCGATCCCCACCTCGATCACCGTGGTGGAGACCAGCACGTCCACCTCGCCCGTGGCGAAGGCGCGCATCGCCGCCTCCTTGTCGTCGCCGTGCATCTGCCCGTGGACGAGCCCCACGCGCAGGTCCGGCCACGCCTCCTTCAGCGCCTCGTACTCCTCCGTGGCGTTCTTCAGGTCGACCTTCTCGCTCTCCTCCACCAGGGGGTAGACGATGTACGCCTGCCGCCCCTTCGCCACCTCCTCGCGCACGTACTCCAGCACCTTCCCCCGCCCAGACTCGTAGCGCAGCGCCGTGCGCACCGGGTGGCGGCCGGGGGGGCGCTCGTCGAGCACCGAGACGTCCAGGTCGCCATAGAGGGTGAGCGCCAGGGAGCGGGGGATGGGGGTCGCGCTCATCACCAGCATGTCGGCGCGCGTCCCCATCTCCGCCAGCGCCAGGCGCTGCCGCACGCCGAAGCGGTGCTGCTCGTCCACCACCACCAGCCCCAGCCGGTCGAACTCCACGCTCTCCTGGATCAGCGCGTGCGTCCCCACCGCGATCCCCGCCCCGCCGCTGGCGATGCGGTACCCCGCCTCGCGCCGCTTCTTCGCCCCCATCCGCCCGGTGAGCAGGGTCACGCCCACGGGGAGCCCCTCCAGCAGCCGCGTGAGGGTGCGGGCGTGCTGCTCGGCCAGGATCTCGGTGGGGGCCATCAGCGCCGCCTGGTAGCCGTTCTCCACCGCGCGCAGCATGGCGAAGAGCGCCACCACCGTCTTCCCCGACCCCACGTCGCCCTGCAGCAGGCGGTTCATCCGGCGCGGGGCGGCCATGTCGGCGCCGATCTCCTTCAGCACCTTCTTCTGCGCGCCGGTGAGCGCGAAGGGGAGGCGCTGGTGGAAGGGGCGCACCAGGAAGTCCTTGCGCTCGAAGGCGATCCCCGGGCGCGCGGCCACGGCGCGGTGGCGGGCCAGCGCGTGCAGGAGCTGGAGGAAGAAGAGCTCCTCGAAGGCCAGCCGCCGCCGCCCCTTCTCCGCCTCGGCGAGCGACGCGGGGCGGTGGACGTGCTCCAGCGCCTTCCAGAGCGGCTCCACCTCCACCCGCGACAGCACCTCGGGGGGAAGGGCGTCGTCTTCCTCGCGCACGCGGCGCAGCAGCTCGTCCAGGTTGTCGTGGATGAGCTTGCGCACCTGCCGGTGGGTGAGCCCCTCGGTCGCGGGGTAGACGGGGAAGAGGACGCCGCCCTCCTCCGACGCCGTCTCGCCCTCGCCGGCAATCACGGTGAACTCGCGCGGCTGCATCTGCCGGCCGTGGAAGAACTTCACCGGGCCGGAGAGGAGGAGGAGGTCGCCCTTGTGGATCACCCGCTCCAGGTAGGGCTGCCCGGGCCAGGCGCACTCCACCATTCCCGTGGAGTCGCGCACCACCGCCTGGAAGATGCGTAAGCCCCGGCGCGTGGGGAGCACCCCGCTCGACACCACGCGCCCCACGATGGTGGCGTCCATCCCCGTGGTCAGCGCGGAGATCCGGGTGATGGTCGACGCGTCTTCGTAGCGGTGCGGCGCGTGGTAGAGCACGTCGCGCGCGGTGAGCAGCCCCAGCTTCTGCAGCAGCGGGGCGCGGCCGGGCCCCACCCCCTTCAGGAACTGAACGGGGCGCTCGAGCGACGATACGGCGTGGAACGGCGGCGGGCTCTGGCTCATGGGTCTCTACAATATCTAAAAACATCGTCTCACGCAGAGACGCGGAGCCACGGAGAGGCCGCCGTGGCTCTCCGCGTCTCCGCGTCTCTGCGTGAGATGGCTGTCATCCGTCCTGGTACACCGCGGCGCAGTCGCCGCCGAGCCAGCGCACCAGCTCGTCCGCGAGCGCGAGGCGGTGGGCGGAGAAGGGATGGTCGTCGTCGTAGTGGATGGAGCGGACGTGCGCCGCGCCGGAGGACCGGAGCGACTGCGTCAGCGCCGCGCGGAAGCCCTCGGCCTCGCGGGTGGACGCGGCCAGGAAGACGGCGCGGCTGCGCAGCGCGGGCGCGAGGGTGGTGTAGTCCCAGCGCGCGGCGTTGGCGATGGTCTCGCGCAGCATGGCCGCCGCGTCGCCGCGGATGGGGCCGGACTCGGCGTCGGTCGTCTGGCGGAAGTAGGCGCCGGGGTCGCGCTCCGGGTGCTCGGCCGCGTTCTTCCCGAACGCGCCCAGGTTCCAGGCGTCGAGCGCGGCGGTGCAGGCGGCGCCGGGATCGGCGGCGGCGTGTTGCAGCGCCAGCCACCCGCCCATGCTGTGCCCCACCAGGGCGACGCGGGTCGCATCGATGCGGAAGCGCGCGGTGTTCGCCGGGTCGCGTAGCCATGCCAGTGCCGCGCCGACGTCGTCGAACGCATTCTGGAAGGAGAAGGTGCCGCCGCTTCCCCAGGAGCCGCGGTAGTCGAAGTAGAGGGCGTGCCACCCCGCGCGCCGCACCGCCTGCGCCAGGTCCAGGTTGCGCTCGTTCCCCGGGTAGCCGTGCAGGAAGACCACGACGCCGTGCGGCCCCGCGCCCTGCGCCAGGTAGATGAACCCGTTCATACGCGTGCCGTGGCTGGGGATCTTCAGCTCCTCCATCCCCGGCGGTTGGGCGGCGTCGCGCGGGGGGTCCACCTGCGCGGCCGCGAGCGACGGCGCGAGCAGGAGCGCGGCGAAGACGATTGATCGCATCGGACGAACCTGTTAAAAGAAAGGTGTCACGCAGAGGCCCGGAGGAACGGAGAGGAGCACGAACCGATGAGACTCGCCCGACTGGCAGTCATCGCCCTTTCGCCGCTGCTGCTCGCGGCGTCGCAGCGCGCCGGGACGCTCTGCCCCGACCCGGCGCATCCGTGCGCGGGGTTCCGGCCGCACGATCTCTCCTTCGTGCTGCCGAGGGGCGGCGTGGCGCGGGCGGAGGCGCGCTCGGACAGCTTCTACGCGGTGATCCTGCGGAGCGGGCCGCGCTGCTCCATCCGCGAGCGCGACCGCGAGGCGGCGCAGCGGCTCTTCCCCGCACGCAAGGTGTTCTCGCAGCGCTTCGAGTGCGACGACGACGTGGAGAACAACGTGACCTACACGGGGGTGAACCCCTCGCGCGCCTTCCTCGCCGTCTACGCCGGCCTCACCCGCCGCCAAGCCGAGGCCACGCTCGCCGCCGTCGCCCGCTCCGGCCGCTTCCCCGGCGCCAACCTCCGGCGGATGCAGGGGGTCTTCAACTATCCGTAACCGGGCCGGACCACGCATAGGGATCGTCCGAGAGGCTGCGCGACGCGCGCAACTATTCTCAGTCCGAGATGCTGCACTCAAGTACTTCGGCAATTTGCCGGGACTCCGCGCCGCGCAGGCCTATGCCTTCCGCCTTACTCCACAACGCACGTGCTTGGGAAGCGGCTAACTCACTTTTGCCTCAAGTTCTCCGCGCCAGTATATCCAGTCGTAGTAGACTGAACCAAACAGGGCCACCCCCATGGGTACTGCGTAGATCAGAAGCGGCTCTACACCGCGAATCGCAGCGCCAATAGCTTTGCTGCGCTTGGCCTTTAGCCGTTCCTCCACGAACTGGCTACTGACTGCGGAGCCTGCGAAAGGGCCGGCCCAGGTGGCCTCAGGCTGAACCGCATGGATCATGTAATGGAAAGCGAGGTCAATCGTTCCTTCAGTCAAAATTCGATAAAACCTGAATTGAGCTTGCGCCTGCTTTGCTCCCGGTATACGCAAAACGCTGAGGAGCGCACTGAGCAAACGCAGACTTGTGCGCCGACTAATTCGCAGAGTGCGATCAATTAAGTCGTCGGCTCTCGCGAGGAATTCGTCCGTGGATTTCAACGCTTGCACACCTCTGTCGATACGGGTGGCAAGCTCCGGGTGGTTCGCAGCCAAGCTATCTCGAAGCTTCACGCTTTCTCTCACAACCGTGAGATCTGGCGTTCTGAGTTCCCGAAGTCGCAACCAAAGAATACGACTATTCGCAAGTGATTGGCGAACCGCGCTTTCTAATAAATCGGCAAAGCGCGAGCAGCCTAGAAGCAGCCTCTCCTGCCCTTCGTCACTGTGTACATCAGATCTGAAAATTGCACTATGTATCTCTTGCTCGCCGGCTCGGAACATGGCCTCGACCTGTGCCGTTACATCTGCACGGTATTCGCCGTTAGCGAGAGAGTCTATCTGTGCGCGTAATGTTGTGGACATGTCGACCCCAGCTTGTGCCACACCATCGAGAGCCTCTACTACTTGCCGAAATAGTGATTGCTGCTTACGCGCCGCAAACTCGAGCGCCGGAGGTCGAATCTCGCCGAGAATCGTTTCGTATCGGCGATGATCCGCCTGGAACAGCCTGATGAGTTCATCCACTCGATCGCGGGGTGAGTCGACTGGTTCGTGTGCGCTGCGTTCCATGTGTCACCTTCCGTTCGAAAATGTAAGACACCGGACTAATTCACACCGTCAGCACCTCGTCGACGAACTCCTTCACCTCGAAGGGGACCAGGTCCTCCATCGTCTCGCCGACGCCGACGAACTTCACCGGGAGGTCGAACTCCTCCTTGAGCGCGACCACGATGCCGCCCTTCGCGGTGCCGTCGAGCTTGGCGAGGATGATCCCGGTGAGGGGCAGGCTCTGGCCGAAGGTGCGCACCTGCGCCATCCCGTTCTGCCCCACCGTGGCGTCGAGCACGATCAGCGTCTCGTGCGGCGCGTCCGGCAGCTTCTTGCCGATCACGCGGTGCACCTTCTCCAGCTCCTTCATCAGGTCGCCCTGCGTGTGCAGCCGGCCGGCGGTGTCGATGATCACCACGTCGGCGCCGCTGGCCTGTGCGCGCTCCAGGGCGTCGAACGCCACCGCGGCGGGGTCGCGCCCGGGCTCGGCCTCCACGAAGTCGGCGCCCACGCGCTCCGCCCACCGCTTGAGCTGCTCGATGGCGCCCGCGCGGAAGGTGTCGCCCGCCGCCAGCACCACCTTCCGCCCCTGGCGGACGAGCCGGTGCGCCAGCTTGGCGATGGTGGTGGTCTTCCCCACCCCGTTCACCCCCACCACCAGGAACACGGTGGGGCCGCCGTCGAAGTCGAAGCGCAGCGCGGTGTCGGCGCGGCCGGCGGAGAGGATCGCCTGGATCTCCTCGCGCACGGCGCGCATGAAGTCGGCCTGAGAGCGGGCGACGCCGCGCAGCGCCAGCGACTCCACCACGCCCACCAGCCGCAGCGTGGCCGGCACCCCGAAGTCCGCCGCGATCAGCGTCTCCTCCAGCCGCTCCAGCGACCCCTCGTCCATCCCCTTGACCACCACCGACACGTCGGTGAGGGCCACGTCGACGATGCGGTCCCAGAGCGACTTCTTCCCTTCTTCCTGCTTGCGGAACAGGCGAGCCATGGTCTTCCCGGACTGCGGTGAGCCTCTCGATATCCGAACGCCCGCTCGAGCGGGAGCGACAATCTACGCCTGTTCCCCCCGCCTCGCAGGATGCGGGCGCACGCGGTGATGCGCGGCGGGCCGATCCCGCTTTGCGGAGTTTCGTTCAGGATCGGATCCTTGCACGGAAGGCCTCATACCAGCGCCGCCGGAGTGTGATGAACCACACCCCGGCGGCGTTCGCCACGCTGGACTACCGCGCCGCCGTCTGGCATCTGCGCGCGTACAAGCTGGCTGTGGGGTTCTCTCCGCGCCTCTGCGTCTCTGCGTGAGGCGGTGTTGTTGCGAACCCGGCGGGCGGCGACGTTCCCCGCGGATACGCGATCAGATCTCCAGGATGGCGCCTTCGCAGGCACCGCGGGCGCTGTTGACGACGCCCTCACCGGTGCCTTGAGGAAGCATGCGCAGCCAGCAGCCGCCGTACCGCCACCCGGTGCAGAACAGGCCCCAGATGACGGTGTGGGGAACGGGGGCGGCGCCGGGCTGGAACGGGTAGAAGTACGGTCTGGACTCCACCCACTCCTGCACGATCCATCCTCCCTCCTCCACCGCCTCGCGCACCCGCGCCTCCCAGGCGTCCGGCGCCAGGTACCGCCCCACGTGCACGCCGTGGCCTTCGGCGCCCAGGCCGCGCTTGAGCACCATGTCGTCGCGGTGATCCAGCAGAAAGCCGGGGAACTGCACCTCGGCCCCGCGCCAGGTGGTGGTGCTGGAGGAGACCAGGCGCGTCCAGGGGATGTGGTCGCGGATCAGCTCGCGGTCCTCCTCCTTCCACGCCTCCAGCCCCTCGTTCTCCGAAAGCAAGGCGAGGTTGCGCTTGTCGAGCCACATCCGCGCAAGCCCGCCGTTGTAGACGCGTATCCCGCCCGCCAGCTGCGCCCGCAGCAGATGCCTGGGGAAGGGCTTGGTGTCGTACGCGAAAAAGACGTGCACCCGCCGCTCGCCCCTGTACAGGTCCACCCCCCGGAAGGTCAGCTCCTTCGCCGGCTCGGCGGACAGCCACAGCTGGCCGGTCACGCCGCGGCCGGTGCGGCGGAGGAGCTCCGCGTACACTTCGGCGGCGTGGCGCCGCGCACCCTCGGTGGGCGGCTCGTCCAGGGCCACCATCACGTTCAGCTCGCCGCCTGCTCTGATCACGCCGCTGTCCAGGGCGTCGTCGATCATGTGCTCGCAGAAGGTGAGCAGCACGTCATGGCCGCCCGGGCTGATGCCTTCGCGCGCACAGAAGTCCATGATGACGGGGTGCCGCAGGTAGTGCTCGCGCCAGAACGCGTGTTCCCAGCCGCCCAGGTTGCCGGCCATGTTCACCTCGCAGCACATCAGCCCGCCGGGCGTGTCGATGAAGTCGCAGCGCGCCACGGTGCTGTTCATGTGATTGGGCACCAGGAACAGGAGCTCCAGCACGGCGGGATCGTAGCCGTAGAACGCGCCGATGGCATTCAGGTCTCCGCCGAAGACCACGGCGGGGATGGCCTTGACGAGCCTGCACACGCCCGCCGTTGCCCGCTCCATCTCGGCCACCCGCCGCGCGTCGACCAGCGTGGGCCAGGTGAGGTGGACGGGAGCCATCCAGTCCGGCATCTCCTTGTTGAACCCCTCCAGCTGCGCCGCCTGGTCGGGGTGATCCAGCAGGTGCTCCAGAAAGCGCTCGGCGGCGGGGGAAAGCTGGCGGTGCGCGGCCCGGGTGTCGGGGGGGATCTGCGGGGCGGATGCGATCACGGGCGCGGGTCCGGGGAGGGGGGTGATGGAGAAGCGCGCGCGTTGAGCCACCGCGCGCAGAGGTCCGCGCAATCAATCTTTACCGCCACCCGCCGCCGGGCAAGCGCAAGGCGTGCAGCAGACATCCGCCCTGAAACGCCATCCCGCAATCCATGTATTTCACTGCCGAGATCTCGCCCGTGCCGCTTCCCGAGCTTCGCACGCGGGTGGACGAGGTGCTGTCCACCGGCTCCCTGGCCGAGGCGGAAGCCGCGTTCGGCCGGGGGGGAGAGCGAGGACTACGATCTCTTCCCGGCAGGCAAGCTCAAGCGGGGTACGGTGCCCCTGGAGCGCGCGATGAGGGAGCCGCTGTCCTGCATGGCAATCCGTTCGAGGTTCGTGGCGGTGGAGCGGACCGCGGGCGTCGAGCACCAGCAGGGCCGGTCGTTCTACGGGCTCCGCAGGCAGGCGACAGACTTGGCGCCCGATTTCGCGCAGGAGCACAAACCGCTGCCGTGGCATTATTCAGGATGGTGACCCCGCAGCTACTCTCGCAGCACAGCATTATACCAGATCCGGGGATAGCGTTGGCGCATCTCACCGACTCACGTGCTGACGCGGTTATAGCCTTCGGCCTGCAAGTTATTCCGCAAACAATGGTTGCAGCATGGCCGGCCTCAGGATGACGTCGTTTGTTTGAGGTGCGTTCAACACCAGGTGTTCTGGCGGATTGGGTATTACTGCCACGGAGTCAGCGGTGAACGACTCCGCTGACTCCGTTGACTCCGTGTGAGACCCTTCAGTCAGGAGACTGGAGTCCAGAACTGTCCTCGGCAAATGGGTATGAACGACCGCGACGGTCCCCGTTCCCGGGCGAGAGCAGCGGAGCAGCGGAGAAGCGTCGATCCTCTCCGCGGCTCCACCTGCCCGGCACCGGGCCGACCTGCTCCTCGGCGGCGCGGCCGTGCTCAGCAGGTGCAGTACGGCGGGCCGGGGCACGAGGTGCGGCTCGCGACGGCCGGGTCCGCCTCGTCCACCACGGTCGCGGGCGTGGTGGCGAAGGTCTCGACGGCGAGCGATTCGGGGTCCAGCGTCTTCTTCGGCATCGGTTTCTCCTGTCGGATGGTCCTGGTGACAGTCGATGACGGCCGGGGACATGCGGGAGCAAAACCCCCGCAAAAATGATGCGCTTCCTTCACGCCGCAATGCGGCTCGCCCCCGAATGGGAAGATCCGGGGGATGCGCCGCGACGCTTCGGACGCGCCCGCTCCCCCGGCCGGGGGAACGGGCCGGGGGCGCGGGAGTGCGGCCTGAAACGGGCCGTTCAGCTGTTCCGCTGCGCCTGCTCGAAGCGGCGGGCGACCTCGTCCCAGTTGACGGTGTTGAACCAGGCGTCCAGGTAGTCGGGGCGCCGGTTCTGGTAGTTCAGGTAGTAGGCGTGCTCCCAGACGTCGATCCCCAGGAGCGGCGTCTTCCCCTCCATCAGCGGCGAGTCCTGGTTGGCGGTGTCGGTCACGGCCAGGCGGCCGTTGTCCCACACCAGCCACGCCCACCCGCTGCCGAAGCGCCCCTTCCCCGCCGCCACCAGCTTCTCCTTGAGCCCGGCGAAGCCGCCGAAGGTCGAGTTGATGGCCTCGCCCAGCGCGCCCGAGGGCTCGCCGCCGCCGCGCGGCCCCATGATCTGCCAGAAGAGCGAGTGGTTGCTGTGCCCGCCGCCGTTGTTGCGCACGGCGCCGCGGATGTCCTCGGGCACCTCGCCGATGCGCCGCATCAGCGCGTCGACGTCGTCGCCGGCGTCGAACTCGGGGTGCTTCTCCAGCGCCGCGTTCAGGTTGTCGACGTAGGCCTTGTGGTGCTTGTCGTGGTGGATCTCCATCGTCCGCGCGTCGATGTGCGGCTCCAGCGCGTCGAACGGGTACGGCAGGTCGGGCAGCGTGAACGGCATCTCCACCTCCATCGGGTTCCAGGTCCGCCCCTTCCCCTCCCCCCACCGCCGCCGCACGGACCGTTGCGGAGGCGGCGCGGGAGGCCGCGCGCGGCACGGGCGCCGGGCGCGGGGCTCCTGCGCTGAATGTAGGGGACGACGGACGTTTCGCCACCACGCGGCGGTGCGCGGCGCGTGGACGATGGGGACAGCAAGAAGCGCCCCCTCCCGCGGGTGGGGGAGGGGGCGCTTTTCGGGCGATGGGGATGCCGCGCGGGCTCAGTCCTCCGCGCGCTCCGCGGCGCCGGGGATGCGGATGCCGCTCAGCCGCCAGTGCGCGATCCCCTCGCGGCGCAGGAGCAGCGCCATCCGCTCGCGGCCGTTGTCCTTGCTCACGAAGTGCACCACGAACAGGTCGAAGCCCTCGTAGCCGCGCTTCACCTTCACGTCCTTCACCCGCAGCCTCGAGTCGCCCCCGCCCTCGCCGCGGTGGCTGCCGGGGCGCTCCCCCTGGGTGAGCGCGGCGATCCCCTGCGGCGTCACCACGGCGTCCACCACGGGCCCGGCGACGGCGCCGGCCAGGATCCCGCCCAGCACGCCGATGGGGTTGCGCCCGCCCACGGAGTGCGCCACCGCGCCGCGCACGTTCCCCTTCACGCTCTCGCGCAGCGCGGGGAAGTCGACCAGCTCGGCCATCGCCTGCTCGTCGCCCCGCTGCGCGGCCTTCTGCAGCTGGTTCAGGGCCAGGTAGGGCGTGAAGTACAGCCACACGCCGGCGAAGATCACGGCGAGCACGATCAGGGTGGAGAAGGAGCTGCGCTTCTGTGCCATGGGAGTGGGTCGGGTGAGGTGCCGGGAATGCGGAGGCGGAAAGATAACTGATTATGCCGCAACGGGGAACGGCGGCTCACCCCGGTGCGCGCCCGCGGCGATCCCCCTCCCCGAAAATCGCGGACGGTACTGCATGTCCGCGATTTACGACCCTCCCACGAGGGGAGGGTGGGGCGCTGCGCTTGCAACTGCGTGCACCCGCAGTTGTCGTTGCTTTTGCTGTTGCCGTCAACCTCTCCCACGTTGTTTGGGAGAGGTCGAAAAAACAGATGAGACGGGGGTTTGTCTCATCTGTTTTTTCGGGTGAGGGAACCCCGGCCGCGGACGCGCGACGATTCCTCCTCCGGGAGGCTGACGTCAGCCGTTTTCAGCGGGGGACGAGCACGTGGATGCCGGCGGGGACGGAGCGGACGCGCAGCGGGGTCTCGCCCAGCGGCTCGCCGTCGGTCTCGGTGAAGACGGGAGGATCGCTCTCCACCGTGACCTCGCGCGCCTGCAGGTAGATCATCCGGTCGTCGCCGCCGAAGCGGCGGCGGTACATGCGCCACGCCATGCGCGCGGCGTGCGGCGCGTTGCGCGGGGCCAGGATGCAGACGTCCAGCTTCCCGTCCTGGTGCGTGCCGGTGGGGGAGATGCGCATGTTCATCGCGGGCGGGTTGCTCACGATCTGCCCCATGTTGGCCGTGAGCACCACCGACGCGTCCATCTCCAGCCGCTCCCCGTCGGCCGTGATGGTGTAGCGCGTGGTGGGCGGCGTGATCCCCACCCGCAGCGCGGCGTAGATGTAGGCCGCGAACCCCCAGCGGTCCTTCAGCTCGCGCGTGGCCAGGTGCACGATGGCCGCGTCCCACCCCGTTCCCGCCGCCACCGCGAAGTAGCGCCCGCCGACCACCTGCCCCAGGTCCATCGGCGACTCCACGCCGTTCACCACCGCGTCGACCGCCGCCTCCACCGCGCGGGGGATCCCCAGGTTGAAGGCCACCTGGTTGCCGGTGCCCTTGGGAACGATCCCCAGCGGCACCCCCGTCCCCACCAGCCCGGCGATCACCTCGGCCACCGTGCCGTCGCCGCCCATGGCCACCACGGCGCGGTACCCCTGCGCCGCCGCCTCGCGGGCGAAGCGCACGGCATCGCCCGGCCCGCCCGTCTCCACCAGGTCGAAGGGGGCGCGCCGCACGGAGAAGGCGCCCGCCACCAGCCGCAGCATGCGGTCGGTGTCGCGCTGCCCCGCCACCGGGTTCACCACCAGCAGGCTGCGCGCGGCGTTGGAGCCGGGAAGGAGGTCCGGCTCCCGCGCCGGGGGAGTGCTGGGGGAGGCTGGCGGTTGATCCATCTGCCGGGCGGAGAGTGCTGCCATGTTCGCCAAGATGCACCGCGTTCCGAGGCTTTGCAACCGGTCACGCGGAGGCGCGGAGGCACGGAGAGAAACGCCCGGCCTCTCCGTGTCTCCGCGTCTCCCGCGTGCGTCGCTTTCAGCCGACCGTCCACTCGCCGCGCTTGGGCTCGCGCCCCGCCCACTCCCGCTCGAACTCGCCGTAGCCCTCGCGCCCCATGATCCCGTAGGTGAGCTGCTTGCCGAGCTCCACCCCCGGCTGGTCCATGGGGTCGATCCCGTAGAAGAAGCCCGCGTAGACGGTGGCGATCTGGAGGAGCATGAGCAGCCCGCCGAGCGCGCGCGCGTCCACCCGCGGCAGCTCGATGGTCATGTTCATCCGCCCCCGCTTGGCCAGCGCCGCCTCGGTCGCCAGCCGCTCGGTGTCGAGCAGCTCGCCCAGCGTGCGCCCGCCCAGGTAGCCCAGCTCCCCCAGCTCCGCGTGCAGCTTCGGGATGGTCACGTCCGCCGGCCGCTCGCGCGCGGCCAGGAAGGTGATGGTCTTGTCGAAGGGCCCCTCCACGTACTCCTGCACCTGCGAGTGCTGGTCGGTGGCGCCGAGCGCCTTCACCGGGGTGGGGCCCACGAACACGTCGTCGCCCGCGCGGCTCTTCCGCTTCCCCAGCGACTCCGCCCAGAGCTGGCGGAACCAGTCGGCCACGTCGCGCAGGGGGTCGGAGTAGGGCATCATCACCTGCACGTTGGCGCCCTTCTCCGTGTCGGCCAGGTACTGCAGCGCGCCGAAGAGCCCGGCGGGGTTCCTCCGCAGCTCGCCGGTGTCGCAGCGCGCGCGCATCTCCGCCGCCCCGGCCAGGAGCGCGGAGACGTCGATCCCCACCATCGCCGCCGGGAGCAGCCCCACCGCCGAGAGCACCGAGAAGCGCCCGCCGACGGAGGAGGGGATGGGGAGCGTGGCGATCCCCTCGGCGTCGGCGATCTGGCGCAGCACCCCCTTCTTCGGGTCGGTGGTGAAGAGGAGGTGGCGCACGTAGCCGTCGCCCAGCTCGCGCTGCAGCCGCTCGCGGACGATCAGGTACTGGCTCATGGTCTCGGCGGTGCCGCCGCTCTTGGAGACCACGTTGAAGAGGGTGCGGCGGACGTCGAGCCGGTCCAGGAAGGGGCCGATGGTGGCCGGGTCGATGTTGTCGAGCACGTACAGGCGGGGGAAGAACTCGCGCTCCTCGTCGGAGAGCTCGTTCCAGAGCGGGTGCTTGAGCGCGGTGCGGAGCGCGATCGTCCCCAGCGCGCTCCCGCCGATGCCGAGCACCACGACGTTGCTGAAGGTCTGCCCCACCCCTTCGGCGAACTTCGAGATGGCCTGCACCGTCTCCGCCTCGTCCGGCAGCGCGTAGAACCCCAGCTCGCCGGACTCGCGCCGCTTGCGCGCGTCCTCGTGCGCCGCCCGGAAGCGTTCGGCGAGCGCCTCCAGCCGCGCGGGGTCGATCCCGTGCTCCCCGCCCAGCCGCGGCGCGAGCATGTTGTTGTAGTCCAGCGTGATCCCGTCTCCAGCCATCTCGCACCCTCTCGTGTGAACGTCGTCGCTGCGCCACTACGGCTTTCGCCGGACCTGGATGCTGCGCTCGCGCCGACCCGCGGCGGGCCCTCTCCCTGGCGCTTCGCGCCGGTCCCTCCCCCAAAACAACCTGGGGGAGGGACGGAGGCTCGCTTCGCTCGCGGCTCTCCCGGTGCGGACGAAGCCGGGGGCACGGCCGCGGCCGCTGGTCGAGCCCGTCGCGTGCCACGCCGTCCCGGCCGCACCGCGGGCGGGAGTCCGCGCAGGCGGACTTCGTGTGGTCGTTGCCGCGGTTTCAACCGCCCGGTCCAGCCCGGGAGGCCCCAGCCCCTCCGCGAGCCCATCACTCCGATTCGACCCACCCCGCGCAACACCGGGGCCGCGGGGCCGCCGATCAGACCTCGATCTCCAGCCCGTCGTAGGCCCCGAAGACGCCGGGGGGGAGGCGGCGGTCGAGCTCCTCGGCGCTGGTGAGGTGGCTCAGGTGGGTGAGGTAGGTGCGCTCGGCGCCGAGCTCCACGGCGGCCGCCACCGCCTCCTCCACGCTGAAGTGCGTGGGGTGCGTCCGATCGAACCAGAGCGCGTTCAGCACCAGCACGCGCACCCCGCGCAGCGCCTCGGCGGTGCGCGGGGGGAGGGTCTTGGCGTCGGTCACGTACCCCAGCGGGCCGGCGCGGAAGCCGTGCACCGTGGTGTCGCCGTGGGGCACCGGGAGCGGGAGGAGCTCGAAGCCGGCCGCCGTCACCGGCTCGTAGGCGCGGTAGTGGCGCAGCGCTCCCTCGGGCTTGGAGGTCCCCTTGAGCGGCCGGATGCTGGCGTCGAACACGTACCCGAAGCGCGCGGAGAGCACCGCGCCGTCCGCCTCGGCCGCGTAGACCGGGACCGCGCGCCCGGTCTGCTCGGAGAAGACGCGCAGGTCGTCGACGCCGTGCACGTGGTCGGCGTGGGTGTGGGTGTAGAACACCGCGTCGACCTTCCGCACCCCCGCGCCCACGAGCTGCAGCCGGAGCTCCGGCGGGGTGTCGATCAGCAGCCGCCTCCCGTCTTCCTCCAGCAGCGCCGCGTGCCGCATGCGCCGGTCGCGCGGGTCGTCCGACCGGCAGACGTCGCAGCGGCACCCGATCACCGGCACGCCGAAGCTGGTGCCGGTGCCGAGGAAGCGGAGGATCATAACGGCAGTGCCAAGTGCCTAGTGCCTAGTGCCCTGTAGCTCTCGCGGCTGCAGGTCCCGGGCGCGTCGGTCACCGGCAGCGGCGTCCGCGCGCCGGGGGCGACATGCACCAGGACCACTGGGCACTTGGCACTAGGCACTAGGCACTTCTGTTTCACACCACCTCGACCTGAAGAAGATTCGTCGTCCCCGCCACGTGCATCGGCGAGCCGGCGGTCACCACCACCCGGTCGCCGGGAACGGCCAGCCCGCGCTTCACCGCCTCCTCGCGCCCGCAGGCCAGCATCTCGTCGAAGGTCGCCTCCTGCGAGCAGAGGATGGGGATCACCCCCCACACCAGCGCGAGCTGGTTGCAGGTGGTGATGCTGTCGGTGAGCGCCAGGATCGGCACCGGCGGGCGGAAGCTCGACACCACCCGCGCCGTGCTCCCGCTGCTGGTGAAGGTGAGGATCAGCGGCGCCTGCAGCCGCCGCACCGCCTCCACCGTGGCCCCGGCGATCGCGCGCGCCGTGGTGATCTCGCCGTCGGCGCGCTCCAGCGGAAAGTCGTAGTGCGGCCCCCCCTCCAGGATGTGCGACCCCTCGATCTCCTGCGCGATCCGCGCCATCGCCTGCACCGCCTGCACCGGGAACTTCCCCGTGGCCGTCTCGGCGCTGAGCATCACCGCGTCGGTGCCGTCGATGATCGCGTTCGCCACGTCGCTCGCCTCGGCGCGGGTGGGGCGCGGGTTCTCGATCATGCTCTCCAGCATCTGCGTGGCCGTGATCACCGGGCGGCTGCTCACGTTGCAGAGCTGGATCATCCGCTTCTGCGCCAGCGGCACCTGCTCGAAGGGGAGCTCCACCCCCAGGTCGCCGCGCGCCACCATCGCCACCGCCGCGCTCTCCACGATGGCGGTGAGGTTCTGCAGCGCCAGCCCCTTCTCCACCTTCACCACCACCAGCGGCCCGCCGGGGGGGATGCGCCGCGTCAGGTCCAGCACGTCTTCGGCGGAGCGCACGAAGGAGAGGGCGATGTAGTCTACCCCGTGCTCCAGGGCGAACTCCAGGTCGCGCAGGTCCTTGGTGGTGAGCGAGGGAACGCTGATGCGCGTGGTGGGGAGGTTGATCCCCTTGTTCGAGGTCAGCTCGCCGCCGTGGATCACGCGCATCTTCACCCGCGGCGGCTGCACGTCCTCCACGATCAGCTCCATCAGCCCGTCGGCCAGGAGCACCACCTCGCCCACCTCCACGTCCTGCGCCAGCTCGGCGAAGGTGGTGGGGAGCTCGCCGCGAAGGTGCTGGCCCTCGGGGGCGAAGACCACGCTGTCGCCCGGCGCCAGCTCCACCGGCTCGGGGAGGGCGCCCACGCGGATCTTGGGACCCTGCAGGTCTCCGAGCACCGCGACGGGGCGCCCCTTCTGCAGCGAGGCCTCGCGCACGTTGCGGATGGTCTCGGCGTGCCGCTCCAGCTCGCCGTGCGAGAAGTTGATGCGCGCCACGTCCATCCCCGCGTCGATGAGCGAGCGGATGCGCTCGGGCGACCACGAGGCGGGACCCAGGGTGCAGACGATCTTGGTGCGTCGAACCATCAGATTCAGCAGGCGCGCGGTGAGGCTCCGCGGGGCGGCAAGGACCGGACCCGCCCCGGAGCACGCGCGACAAAGTGCCCCCCGCCGCTCCGGAGCGGCAAGGGCAACCGACCAACAACAGGTCTCACGCAGAGGCACGAAGGCACGGAGAGATTCGGCGGAGAGGAGCGTGGTTCGGGCGTGGCCGAGAAGGATCGGCTCACGCAGACTGCGGCAGATGGCCATGAGACACTGGACACCGGGCGCGCTCCATTGCGTGTGCCGTGGGTGGCGTCATAAGTGCGAAAACATAAGCATTTCACCACCTCTCGCTCATCGAACTTCCTTGACAGCGGCATCATGGAATTCAAAAATTGGACAGTCACCCAACACGGTCGAACGTGAGACCAGACGTTCGCTTGTAATCAGCAGTGAACACACGGCACCGTCTCGCGTTCCCGCTTGCTCGCATGTCAGCAAAATGCTACCTTGGGGAGGGACATGGAAGAACGGGAGGGTCCTGTCCATGATCTTGTCACGATCCAGGCAAGTGTTGCCGCGGGGGACTACCACTTCGAGGATTACGCCATGGAGGGGTACTCCAATCTTGGCTTCTCGGAGTCGGAGGTGCTGGGCTGCATTGCCGGGCTGACGGTCGAAGCACACTTCCTCCGCTCCGAAGTGTCGACGCACGAGCATTTCGTGGGCGAGGAATTCGATGTGTACATCTTCCACCCACATGAGCTTCTAAAGCCGAACCGCGGCGTCTGGCTGAAGCTGGTTCTCTCGGGTACGCACGTGAAGATCTTCTCCGCACACGAGTCGAAGGTGCCCAGGAGGCTGCGCAAATGAAGTGCGATTGTGGGGGCGAATACGGAGAAGTCACCGAACCGCGGTCGTTCCGCATTCATGGCAGGGACGTGACGGTCGACGCGACCTTCCTCCGCTGCGGCCAATGTGATCGCGCCATCTGGGCGCCGGGCCAGGCGGACGAGCTCCGGCGGAAGGCCTGGAACGCCATCCGTGATCGCGAAGGACTCCTGTATCCTGAAGAGATCCTCGCGTTGAGGACGAACCTCGGCCTGTCTCAGGATGCGTTCGAGCGCCTGCTGGGCGTGGGGAAGAAAACCGTCACGCGCTGGGAGAATGGGGTGATCTTCCCGAGCGCGGCTGCCAACAACCTGATGAAGCTGCTCCGTCTCGAGCCCCAAAACGTCGCTGCGCTCGCCAAGTGGAATCGGATCAAGGTGGGTCCGACCATCGGCGAGAACGAACGAGCCGCGTAAGAACACCTCACGCAGAGACGCGGAGAGCCGCTGCGGCCTCTCTGTGCCTCCGCGTCTCTGCGTGAGGCGCTGTTCGTTCCTACGCGTAGGCGTAGGCCGTGCGCGTGGCCCGGCGCTGCTCGCGGACGCGCTCGCGGCACTCGCGCAGATCGGAGTTGAAGCGCTCGGCCGCCTGCGCGAAGAGCCGCCCGCGCTCCACCGTCGACGGGTCGCCGCCGGCCAGCTCGCGCATGGCCCGGCGCAGCGCGTGGTCGGTGGCGTAGCCGGCGGCGCGCGCCACGTTCACCACGCTGCGCCCGTCCTCCTCCAGCAGCGTGGCCGCCAGCAGCACCCGCATCCACGCCAGCAGCCGCCGCGGCGCCGGCAGCCCCTCGCGCCGGCACCACGCCGACGCGGTGCGCGGCTCCACCCCGAAGAGCGTCGCCAGCTC
This sequence comes from Longimicrobiaceae bacterium, assembly GCA_045803205.1. Classification (GTDB taxonomy): domain Bacteria; phylum Gemmatimonadota; class Gemmatimonadetes; order Longimicrobiales; family Longimicrobiaceae; genus Longimicrobium. The sequence continues at coordinate 10,035 of JBJMPM010000259.1, read as the reverse complement.
CGGCGCCCCTCCCCCGTCCACCGCCACCTCGCACGCCGCCCGCACCAGGTTGCGCGCGGACTCCGTCGCGTAGCCGGAGAGCTCCTCCTCCACCCGCCGCTTGAGCGGCCGCGCGCGGGTGGCCCGCAGCCGCTGCCACACCGCCCCCGGCGAGGTCTCCAGCAGCAGGTCCAGCACCTCGCTCACCCCCCACGCGTACACGGCGGACGCGTGCTCCGCCCACTCCTCGCGCAGCGGCATCGCGGCCAAGATGGGGATGCTCGGCCGGCGCCACATCAGCTCCCGCAGCCGCGGCGACGGCCCCTGCGACGGCGTGCGGCCGAGGTACGGGTCCGCCAGCACCGTCACCGAGGGCGCCGCGCCCTCCAGCGCGGCGGCGAGCGCGTCCCAGCCGTCCACGAAGCGGGCGGTGTACTCGTCCGGCAGCGCGGCGAAGCGGCGCAGCGCGGGCGTGTCCGTCACCAGCACCAGCCGCTCGCCGGGGAGCGGCTCCTCGCCCAATCGGGCGCGTCGGGCACTCATTTCGTGCATCCGGCGTGTTTCTGCGTCCACTTTTGCCATTATGATGTAGGCTCCGTTCGTCGTTCAACCCGTTCCGGAGGTTACCGCCGTGAAGCTCCTTCGCCCATCCCTCATCGCCGCCGCAGCGCTCCTCACCGCCACCGCCTGCGCGCAGGCGCCGACCTCGTCCGCGTCCGCCGGCTCCGCGCGCCACGACGGCGGCAACACGTTGGGTTCGGGCGGAGCCGTGCCTACTGACACGACCCAGCGTGGGGGAAACTCGCTCGGCTCCGGCAACTGAGCCTGTCAGGCGGCGACGGGGCGTAGTGGCTGCAGGGCGTCAATCATCTCCCGTGCGACTACGTCACCTCGGGCGGTGTCTTTCCGCTGCCGCGGACGCGCGGGTATGTCGACGCCGCGCTCAGCGAACGCGGCCGTCAGTCCCGCTTCGGCGGTGGCGATCACGCCGGTCTCACCGTGCCGCGTGGCGACGGACTTCGCACGTTCGAACGTCTCTACCGCTTCCGTCCAGCGCCCGAGGCTTGATGCCCCTCGGCCCAGGTCGACGAGCGCCGCAGGTCGCAGGCGGCTCTCGTCGAACCGGGTCGCTATTTCATGCGCCCCTCTCCAAGCCCATTCGAACGCTTCCCGGTCGCCCGCGCCGCCAGCCGCACGGGCTGCCGCGGCGTAAGACTGGAACCGCTCCGGCGGATCGTCCATATGGCGGACAACCGCGCGCAGCAGCGGGAGTGCGCGAATGAAGTGCCCCTGGTCCATCCAGAGGCAGGCAAGGTCGTGCGCGAGCGCCGGGAGACGATCGTGGCCTGGAAGGTAGTGCCGCAACGCGCCGGTCGCGTACTCCTCTGCACGCGCGAACTCCTGCCGGTTCAATTCGAGCACGAACAGATCGTGAAGGATCTCGCCGCGCGAGACCCGCAATCCCCGCTTCGCAGCGAGCGCGAGGCCACGGGCGAGGCGGGCTTCGGCGCGGCGGTAGTTGCCGGTGAGGTACGAGAGCACGCCCAGGCTGTTCAGGCACTTCGCCTGCGCCTCGAAGTCGCCCAGCCAGACGGCGACGCGGTGGCTGCGGCGGAACCAGTGCTCCGCCTCGCGCATCCGGCCGCGGCCGCGCAGGAGCCGGCCGTAGGTCCAGGCGTAGCGCGGGTGCCGCGGCCACACCAGCGCCGCCAGCCCCGCGAAGGCCAGCGCCGTCTCCTGCGCCTGCTGCGAGAGCGCCCAATCGGCCAGTGCGAGGCACGCGCGCGCGATCTCGTCGCGGTCATCGCACGGGGGCGCCGCCACGAACATCGCGACCACCGCGGCCGCCGGCCAGCACCCGCCCTCGTCCAGGCGCGCCAGCGCGTACCGCTCCACCCGGTCCACCTCCTCGCCGGCGGAGGTGCCCGCGCTCCAGGCCAGCGCCGCGCGGTAGAGCGAGAAGAGCGGGAGCGCCTGCGCACGCGGCAGCTCGGCCAGGATCTCCACCCCCGCCACGGCGGCGGAGGGGAGCGCCAGCGGGTGCAGCAGCTCCAGCGGAGCGCGCGGGAGGTCGCCACGTGTCCTTCGGGGACGGCCCATTGTTGCCTCCTCATTGTGGCCGGAGTGCGCGCGCCGGGCGCTCCGGCGCGCTCGGCAGGACGCGTCACATTCTAAAGCAGACAAAAGGGACAAACCAGCCCCACAAAGGAGCGTCCGCCACCCGCCACGAAAGCGCATGCGAGGCGACACCCGTGGACGCTTTACGCCGAGGGTGCGGACGAAGCAAGCACAGACCACCCCGCCATGAAGCACAACCCCCGCACGAGCTCGTGCGGGGTTGCGCCCCGGAGAGCCGGCCCGTGGCACCAGTTTGCCGAGGACAGTTTCTGGATCCAGTCTCTGACAGAAGGATCTGGTCCTGAACGAAACTCTGCAACGCGGCATGACGATGACACCGTCGCCACGTGTCGCGACGCACCGCCGAGGTCGTCGCCCGACAGGTCGAGCGTCGCTAGCGAATCCGGACGCGGACGCCCATGCTGACCACCAGGTCGTGCTGGCTGGGCGCCGGCGCGGAGGTCCCGCCCGGTCCGCTCGTCTTCCGGTCGAAGCTGCTCTCGTAGTCGCTCACCTCCAGGAGCATCCCGTGGCGGCGAAAGGCGTACCCTACGCCCAGGCCGAGGTGGAGGGTCGGGTCGGTCACGTCGCGGGCGTAGTCCACCGCTGCCCCACCCGAGAGCGCCCGCTGGTCGAAGTCGTAGTGCTTCACCCCACCGCCCAGCAGCAGGTGCGTGGTGAGGGGACCCAGGCCGGGGCCGTGGACCACGAGATCCACACCCGCGAAGGTGACGGCGCTCCGGCTGGTCGAGCTCTCCTCCGAGGTCGCGGCCACTCTCAGGGTGGGCCACGCGGCCGACAGGGCGACCCGGACGTCGAGGGGGAGCGGCGTGCGCACCTGCGCGGCGAGCCCCACCTGCGGAGCGCCTTCGAGCCGGACGCCCGCCGGCGTGCCCGTCGACACCGGGCGGAGATCCTGGACCGGATGCAGGTACCCCGCGGTGGCGATGGCCGAGACCCGCGGCGCGGGGGTTTGCGCGTGCGCCGCCACGGCCAGGAAGGACGCGGCAGCCGCCGGGAGGAGGAACGAGGGAAACGACGGCATCGGAGTTTGCGGCCTGGTTCCGAGGTGGTTAGGGCGCGGCGGGAACGAACATAATGGTGCGGGAGGCCGGCGCAGCTCCGGCGAAGAGGCCGAGCGCGCCATGGACACCTGCGGCGGCACGGTTGCGCTGGACCGATTCCGCGCCCGTGACCTCACGGGCATAGCGTGCGTACGCGGAGTCGTAGTTGGCGACCGCCACGCTGACCTCGACCGAGTCCCAATGGAGCGGTTCCGGGGTCGAGCTGGCCGGGTCGTGGCACTCGGCGCGGTACACATGGACATTCACGTCCTGCTCACCGCTGACGTCCGTGCCGGGACCAGGGGCGAACTCCAGATCACAGTTTCGACCTGGGATGATCCGGTTCCCGACGAATACGCGCTGCGCGAGCAGGCTCAGCTCGCTGCGCGGTGGCCTTGGCGAGGGACTTGTCCAGCGCACCCTGTACGTCGCGAGCCGCGGCACCGCCCCGCCGCCCGGATTGTTGACCTGAATGCCGAAGTTCCCTACCGGCACCCTGGCTCCGGCCGCCGGCTCGATCAAGGAAGGTGGACTCGGCACCACCACCTCACCGGTGGCGATTTCACCGGTAGGGAACCGCACGACCACGCTCCAGCGGTCGCCCGTCTTCACGCCATCGGGCACCGCAGCCGCATAGCACCCTGGATAGACCTCGGTAAATTCGACCAGGAGGCTGCCGTGGCAGGCCGCGACGTTCCCCGGCTCCTCGCGCGCGGTGAACGTCGACCCCGACCTTGAAAAAACGACTTCCGCTCCGGAAACCGGAACGGGGGATTCAGAACCCGGGGTGAAGCGGGTGACCAGGACGCCGACGACGGGTGACCCGGCGGCCACTACCGCGTGGATCGCCGCGCTGGGCTCGGAGTAGTCCACCGGATTCGGGGCGCGTTCGCACGCGGCCAAGCCAAGCAGGGCGAGCCACCCCAGCCGTTTCAGAATTTCCACTCGAACCCCACCGTCGGAAGGACCGGGGCCTGCGGCCCGTACTCCAGGGCGGCGCGGCCGCCAGGGCGCGTGCTCCCGCTCGCCCACAGGACGTTGCGGGCACCGGTGACGTTGAGCACCTGGGCGTAGGGGGTGACGGTGCCCGTCCGCCCGAACCATCTCCTCGTGACCGGGCCGCGGAGCGCCAGGTCCAGTCGCAGATACATCGGCAGCCGGTCGGAGTTGTGCTCCCCGTACACCACGTGGTTGCCGCCGAACACCAGTCCGCCCTTGGCCGGATCGTATTGGTAGCTCTGGAAGAGGCTGCGGACCGGCGTGTAGGGCTGCCCGGTCATGAGCTGGAGGCGACTGCTGAGGAGTAGCCGGCTCCAGACCGGCAGCACGCCGCTCGCGTCGATGCGGTGCTTGCGGTCGAAGCGCGGCGCGAACTCGGCGTCGCCCAGGTTTCGGGTCGTGTGGCTGAAGACGTACGCGAACGAGAGCGTCCGCGGCCCCCGCTGCACCTGCGCGAGCAGCTCCACCCCGTGGGCGCGGCCGTCGCCGCGCACCGCGTCGTCTGCCGCGAGCGCCGGTGCGTTCAGCGGATCCGGCGCGAGCGGCGCGACCGCGAGATCGTGGAAGCGCTTCGTGTACGCCTCGAGGCGCAGCGTGGCGCCACCCGAGCCCCACTCAACGCCGGCTACGGCGTCTTCACCCGTCTCCGGCGCGTCCGCGGGCGCGAAGGCCGCCTGCAGGTCGTACGCGAAGAAGCTGGCGGCGACCGACTCCTCGTCGCGCAGCGTGTGCACGACCTGCGCGTACCGTCCGCCGCCGAGTGTCACCGCCCACCGCGGTGCGATCCCGACGCGGAGTCCCGCCCGCGGCATCCAGACCGTGGGACCGTCCGCGACGTGGAGCGCGCGCACGCCCGCGCGGGCACGAAGACGGTCGGAAAGCGTCCACTCGTCGGACACGAATGCTGCGAAGGTCCGCGGCTGGTCTGAACGGTCGAGCGGCGAAAGGAACACCGAGAGTCCGCCGGGCACGCTGTCGCGGACCTGGTGTGAGAGCGCGTACGCGTCCACCTGGCCGCCGAGCGTCGTGCGGTGCCCCGCCGTGTAGTGGGTCAGCCGGACGGCCGCGAGCACGTCGCTCATGCGGGTCCGCACCAGCGCGTCGGGGGTGCTGTCTCTCAGGTCCAGCGTGCCGCCGAAGCGGCTCCAAGCGAGTGTGGCATCGACCAGGAAGCGGCTCCCCAGCGGCTGCCGGTAGCCGAGGCTGGCCGCGGTGCTCCCCCAACCCCACCGCGCCCGCCCCACCGACCAGCGCTCCGGGAGCCGGAACTGCTCGTCGTTCACGTACAGGGAGGCGGACAGGCGCCCGTCTCGGCCGACGCCATGCGTCACTTTCGCGTGCGCGTCGCCGAACGAGTAGGGGAAGTCTCCGGTGAGCCCCACCGCCGAGGTGGCGGCCGTGACGAGATCGACGTACGAGCGCCGCGCCGAGAGCAGAAACGTGCCGCCGCCACCCGGAAGCGGCCCGTCGACGCTCGCGCGCGACGACAGCAGGCTGACGGCGCCACTCGTGCGCACCCGGTCGCGCCCGCCCTCGCGGGTGCGCACCGCGACCACGCCGGAGAGCCTGTCGCCCAGCTCGGCCGGGAGATCTCCCGAATACACGTCGACGCCGGCGACCGCGTCGGGATCGAGGGCGGAGACCAGCCCGGCCAGGTGATACGGGTTGAAGAGGGGGGCGCCGTCCAGCGTGAGCAGCGTCTGGTCGGGCGAGCCACCCCGCACGTAGAGCGCGGTCGAAAAGTCCGAGATCGCGGCCACGGACGGGAGATTCTGCACGGTCCGGAGGACGTCCGGCTCCGCGATCCCCGGCGTGGTCTGAATCCTCTGGGCGTCGACCTGCAGGGCCCCGGGGCCCGCTACGCTCTCGCTGCGCACGGCTCCAGCGGTGGCGGTGATGCCGGCGAGGATGATCTCCCGCCGCGGGAGGAAAACATCCAGCCGCGTGCTGCCGGAACTCGCCACCGCAACGGCGGTGTCGCCCGGACCGTATCCGGGCGCGGTGACGTGCACGCGGCGCTCTCCCGGCGAAACGCGGGTGAGAACGTAGTAGCCGTGCTCGTCGGCCGTCGCCGACCGGCCGCTCTCGACCAGTGTCACGCGCGCGTGCGCGACCGGCTCGTGCGACGAGTCGGCCCGCACCGTGCCCGCCACCGATCCACCGGCCTGGAGCCAGAGGGTTGCAAGGGTGATTGCTAGCACGTACTCGACGTTTCAGGGTTTGCAACGACCAGCCGCGGCACTCCGCCGGCGGTTTGGCTAGTACACGTACCAGATGTCTGCGGTGATGACCGGGTCATTGCGATCCGAGCATCCGAACTGCCCGTACCCATCGCCGTAGACGGTACCACAGCGGCCAAAGATGCGCGTGGCCGTGCCGCTAGCGGCGAGGTTTCCCGTCCCCCAGTAGTCGTCGTTGAACGTGAACCACCCGTCGCGCTCCCGCACTTCGACGACCGTGGCGTAGAATCCGAAGGTGGTCGGCTCGTTCACATAGTTGCGCACGCCGACCGGGGATCCGCCGAAAGCGTGATTCCAGACTTGGTTGGTCAGCTCCCCCGTCAGCGGGTTCGTATCCCAGTGGATGATGGTCAGCTCCGGCTGACCCCATCCATCGGCTACGTACGGTACGAAAGACTGGAGCACCCGGGTGGGGCCCGTGGCACCGCCGTTCTCGACGTTGCACTCGGTTACGGCGGTCGGGCCGCAATCGCCGCCGTTCACGGCCATCGTCTCCACGGTTCCCGGCTGAGTGGCTGTGCCTCCCGCCCCGCCGTGCGCATCGACACGGCGCACTTTCGGCTCCGCGGGCGCGAGCAGGATGACGACGCGCGACGGAACGCCGTTGCGGGCGTCCAGGTGCACGACCGAGCCATCGGGTGCGTAGCCTGTCAGGGTCGGGTCGTCGTCGTCCAGGTTCAGACCCACCACCAGGTTGTCCGACCCCGCCCAGCTCTGTCGCTGCGGCTGGAGCGGAAGGTAGAAGTCCATGGGTCCGGCCGCGGCGATCCAGTCGAGCACGGTGGCGGGAGCGACCCCCGCGGCGGCGGCCGCCGCCGCGACCAGCCGCTGCCCTTCCGGAGTGGCCGCGTAGTCGCCGAGCACCAGCTTGTGCTCGTTCCAGGGCGAGCCGCGGAGCGCGTTCCTCAACTGGGCTCGCGCGGCGGCGTCGCCAAGCGCGAGCGCGAGCGCCTGGGCGAGCCGCTGCCCTCCGGCGGTGGACGAGGCGGCCGTCTGGGCGCGGGGGGCGCTCGGGGCCGACCCGCTCTCGAACGCCACGGGATCATGCCGGCCGTCGCACGCGCAGAGGAGGGAAGCAACCGCCGACACGGCTGCCAGGCGCATTCGGGTCGTGGGGGTCATGATGGGCATCGTAGGTAAAGGTGAACGAACGAACGGGACTGCGATCTATCGGCAGATGTTTTTCGCTGCAGGCAAATACAAGAACAGATTCCGCCTCAATTTACCCTTCGCTCCAAAGACGTCAAGAGGAATGGTAGATCCAGGTGCACGAAGTGACCGCCCGCATTGAGTCCCAGAATCGCGGTAAGCAGTACAGGTCATTGAGGAAATTGCAGTTATCCAGTGGGCAAATCCCCACGAATGGTCGGACATCGAAGCGCTGACAGGATCAGGGCGCTCTGTTCGCGCCAACGAGCCTACCGCGCTAGCGGCCGGACGCGTCATATTATAAACCAGACAAAGAGGACAAATCCAGAGCCACAAAGGAGCGTCCGCCACACGCACGAAAGCGCATGCGAGGCGACACCTCGGGGGCACTTCGGGGGGCGCTTCGCGCCGAGTACGCAGAGGAACGGAGAGACGCTGAGGGTATCGTCGTGTCCTCCGCCAGTTCGCGAGTTGGAAAGCGCTGTCGGTCCGCGGGCATGCCTTTCGCCTTCGCCGCGCCTTCCCCCGCTCACGAACCCAGAGGAGAGAGCGATGGCCGAGGAAAACGTGACCGGCGCGGCGCTGATCGCCGAGCTGAACGACCTGATCCGCCTGGACCACGACGCGATCGGCGCCTACTCGCTGGCGATCGCGCGGGTGGAGAGCACCACCTACCGCGAGACGCTGGAAGGCTTCCTGCGCGACCACGAGCGGCACGTGCGCGAGCTCACCGAGCTGGTGCGCGCCGCCGGCGGCACCCCGGCCGAGGGGCCGCACGCCACCACCGGCGCCTTCAAGCTGGCCATGCAGGGCCTCGGCGCGGCGGGGAGCGACCGCTCGCTGATCCTGGCCTTCAAGGCGAACGAGGGCGAGAGCGTGGCGAAGTACCGCGCCGCCGCGGAGCGCCCGCACTCCGAGCGCGTGCGCGAGGTGCTGGCCCGCGCCGCCCGCGACGAGGAGAAGCACTACGAGTGGGCCGAGAGCCGGCTCAAGCGGCTCGACGCCGGCCCCAACACCGCGCTCGGCAAGGCCGAGGCGGCGGTGGAGGCGGTGCACGGCGCCGCCGCCGCGGGGATGGAGACGGTGGCGCGCAAGGCCGCCGAGGTGGTGCACCGGGTGCGCGAGTAGACCGTGGAAATGGACACGCGCCCCGGCGGCCCATGCTCACGCTGATCGAGAACGGCGACGTCTTCACCCCCGAGCCGCTGGGGCGCGCCTCGGTGCTCCTCACCGACGGCAAGGTTGCGAAGGTCGGCGAGGTGGACCGGGCCGCGGTCGAGGCGGTGGGGGTGGAGTGCTGCGTGATCGACGCCTCGGGGTGCATCGTGGCCCCCGGGCTCATCGACCCGCACCAGCACCTGCTCGGCGGGAGCGGCGAGGGCGGCTTCAGCCTGCAGACGCCGGAGTTCTTCATCGGCGAGATCGTGCGCTTCGGCATCACCACCGTGGTGGGGGTGCTGGGCGTCGACACCACCATGAAGACCATGCCGGGGCTGCTGGCCAAGGTGAAGGCGCTCAAGGAAGACGGGCTGAACGCCTTCCTCTGGACGGGCGGCTACAACGTCCCGCCCACCTCGATCATGAGCACGGTGCGCGACGACATCATGTTCCTGGACGAGGTGATCGGCGCGGGCGAGGTGGCCATCTCCGACCCCCGCGGGCACGACCCGTCGCCACGGGAGCTGGCCAGGCTCGCGCACGACTGCTACGTGGGCGGCCTGCTCGCCAACAAGGCCGGGCTCCTGCACCTGCACGTGGGCGAGGCCGACACCCGGCTGGGCCCGGTGCGCGAGCTGCTCGACGGCTTCAACGTGCAGCCGGAGTGGCTCTACCCCACGCACGTGGAGCGCACCGCGCGGCTCTTCGACCAGGCGGTGGGGCTGGCCAGGCGGGGGATGGCGATCGACGTGGACGTGGTGGAGGAAGACCTGGCGAAGTGGGTGCGCCGCTACCGCGACCACGACGGCCCGCCGGACCGCCTCACCGTCTCGTCCGACGCGTCGCTCACCAGCCCGCGGCTCCTCTTCGAGCAGCTCCGCGACTGCGTGCTGAAGCACGGGATGGCGATCGAGGACGTGCTCCCGCTGGCCACCCGCAACCCGGCGCGCATCCTCAAGCTCGAGCACAAGGGAACGCTCGAGAAGGGGAAGATGGGCGACCTGCTGATCATGGAGCGCGAGAGCTGGGAGGTGGTGCACGTGCTCTCGCGCGGCATCTCGATGGTGAAGGACGGCGAGCTGGTGAAGGAGGAGAGCTTCCTGGCCGAGAGCAACCGCCTGATCCACCTTGCCGGACGCAAGGACGGGAAGGAGAAGGAGAAGGAGGACGGCGCCTGAAACCCGCCCGGCCACGTGGAATCAGCTTTCACTCCGATGGCGGCAGGGCCGTGAGGATCTGATTGCGGCCACGCCGGAGCCGGCTGCGGAAGCTCGCGCGGAAGCCGCGGCCTCACGTTCACTCGTCGATGCCACGCAGGAAAAGCCAGG
>JBJMPM010000253.1:0-6263 GCA_045803205.1 Longimicrobiaceae bacterium | reverse complement strand
CTGGACGAGCCCACCAACCACCTCGACCTGCGGTCGACGGAATGGCTGGAGCAGTACCTCAAGGGCTACCCGGGCACGGTGATGCTGGTGAGCCACGACCGGGTGTTCCTGGAGCGCTTGGCCGACCACGTGCTGCACCTGGAGGAGGGGACGGCGTTCGCCTACACCGGCGGCTTCGAGAGCTTCCTGGAGCAGCGCGAGGCCCGGCGCGAGCTGCAGCGCAAGCAGTACGAGCAGCAGCAGGCGCACATCGCCCGCACCGAAGACTTCATCCGCCGCAACCTGGCCGGGCAGAAGACGAAGCAGGCGAAGAGCCGCCGCACCCTGCTTTCGCGCATGGACCGCATCGCCGCCGTGTCGACGGACGGGAAGGCGATGGGGCTCAGCTTCGGCGGCGCGTCGCGCAGCGGCGGCACGGTGCTCAAGCTCGACGCCATCGGCTGCGCCATCGGCCCGCGCGTGCTCTTCTCCCCCTTCTCCGCCGAGGTCTCGCGCGGGGAGCGCATCGCCGTGATCGGCCCCAACGGCTGCGGCAAGAGCACGCTGATGCGCGCGCTGGCGGGGGTGTCGGCGCCGTGCACCGGCGCGGTGATCGCCGGCACCGGCGTGGCGCGCGCCTACTATCGCCAGGATTTCTCGCACCTCGACGCGGCGAAGACCGTCTGGGAGGAGGTGAGCGACGGGGTGCGGGCGAGCATGCCGGAGCTGCGCGACCACCTGGGCCGCTTCCTCTTCTCCGGCGACGACATCCAGGCGCGGGTCGGCTCGCTCTCCGGCGGCGAGCAGGCGCGCGTGGCGCTGGCGAAGATCACGCTGCAGCGCGCCAACCTCCTCCTCCTCGACGAGCCCACCAACCACCTGGACCTGGAGAGCCGCGAGGTGCTGGAGGAGGCGATCGAGGGCTACCAGGGCACGGTGATCCTGATCTCGCACGACCGCGCCTTCCTCTCCGGCACCGCCACCCGCATCTGGGCGTGGACGGACGGGCGGTTCGAGGACTACCCCGGCGGTTTCGACGACTGGCAGGAGTGGACCGCCCGCCGCAAGGAGGTCGCGCCGTCCTCCGCCGGACCATCGCGCCCGCCGGCGGAGACGAAGCCCGCCACCGCCGACAGGCCCGCGGGCCTCTCCAAGAACGAGCTGCGCCGCCGCCAGGCCGAGCTGGAGCGCCTCGAGGCGCGCATCCACGCCATCGAGACGCGCACCGCGGAGATCGAGGCCACCCTCGCCGACCCCGCCCTCTACGCCCCCGGCGCCGACTCCTCTGCCCCCCGCGCACTCACCGCCGAGCGCGACGCCCTCGCCGCCGAGCTCGCCCAGGCCTACGTCGACTGGGAGCGCATGGGCGAGGAGGTTGCGGGGGTGTAGCGTTTGTTCGGTTCATGAGGTACAATGGACACTCCTCTGGATTGGGGTGATCCTTGACCTCGGAGCCGTGCGGTGAGCAAGTTCGACAAGCTGCTGGAGAAGCTGCTTCTCGGTCGTTCCGATCCGAGCTTCGTTTTCTCCGACCTTCTTCACCTTCTCGACTGCCTCGGGTTCGAGAAGCATGTGAGAGGCAGCCACCACATCTTCACGAGAGACGGCGTTGAGGAGCAGTTGAACTTGCAGAAGTACCAGGGCACCAAGCACGCGAAGCCATACCAGGTGAGGCAGGTCCGGAACCTGATCTTGAAATACGGCCTCGGCAGAGGAGGGAACGATGACGAGGTATGAAGTGATCATCTACTGGAGCGCTGAAGACCAGCTCTTCATCGCCGAAGTGCCCGAGTTGCCAGGGTGTATCGCGCACGGGGTTTCGCGTGCAGAAGCGCTCGCGAACGCGGAAGATGCGATCGATTTCTGGATCGAGGTCGCCAGGCAGCGTAGCCGCCCCATTCCCGAGCCGAAGGGCCGCCGCTTGATGGTCGCCTAAGGGATTTCACCTGGAGGCACAGAGGACCAGAGAGAGAGCCGCCGAGCCTTTCTCTGGTCCTGCGTGAGATGACTCAGCGGCGGGCGAGCGCCAGGCCGTCGGGCGTGGCGCCGACGGGGAAGCGGCGCACGACGGCGAGCAGGTCGAGGTCGACGACGGCGACTTCCCCCGTCTCCATCACCGGCACGTAGGCGAAGCGGCTGTCGGTGGAGGCGACAGCGCCGCCGGGGACGCCGGGGATCTGGACGGTGGTGGCCTGCATCGTGGCGGTGTCGATCACGCGCAGCAGGCCTCGCTCGGGCGCGGGGACCAGCGCGCGCCGGCCGTCCGGCGTGAGCGCGACGCGGTAGGCGTGGCCCGGCGTGGAGACCGTCGCGACGCGCTCGCCGGTGCGCGTGTCGAACACGACCGTGCTGTCGTTCCCCATGCTCGCGGCCCACACGCGCGAGCCGTCGGGCGAGATCGCCATCCCCTCCGTCCCCGGTCCCACCCGTAGCGTGCGGACCGCCCGCCGCGTCGCCACGTCCAGCTCCGTCACCGTTCCCGAGCCCACGTTCGCGGTCCAGACCTTCCCCCCGCCGGGCGCAATCGCCAGAATGTGCGTGCCCTGCTGCTCCGTCGGCACCGCCGCGCGCACCTCGCCGCGGCGGAAGTCGACCAGCAGCACGGCGCGGCTCGTCTCCGACGTCACCGCGAGCAGCGAGTCGCCGGGGAGGAAGGCGATGCCGTGCGGCCGCGTGTGCGGGCTCAGGTCGATGGTGCGCGCCACCGCCCGCGCCGCGACGTCGATCACGGTGAGCGCGTGGCCGACGCTGGTGCGGTCGCCGTAGTTGGTCGCCACGGCCCAGCGCCCGTCGCGGGTGACGGCGACCTCGTGCGGCGCGGGCGCGCTGGGGAGCACCGCGAGGGAGCGGCCGGTGGCGGCCTCCACCAGGTGCACCGTCGCGTCGCCCTGGTTGGCGACCACCAGCACGTCGCCGGCGGGCGTGGTGTCGGCCGAGGCGAGGGTGGCGGCGAGGAGCGGGATCAGCGTGAGCATCGGCGGGGGCGGGGAGCGAGGTTGACGGGGCCGCGTAAGGCGCGTCGTACACCGTGATCCCGGGGTGTTCCGGGCGGTGAACGGCGGCTCACGGAAGAGCCGCGGAGACATAGGAGACATAGAGGAGGAGACGATTACTACCGGGAAAGAGCTGATCGAGCTGGAGACGCCGCGCGAGCGGGCGATCCTGGTGGGCGCGCCGAAGAAGAGCGAGCCCGCGCAGGTGACCGACGAGCACCTGGAGGAGCTGGAGCGCCTCGCCGACACCGCGGGCGTCGACGTGGTCGGCCAGCTCGTGCAGCGCGTGGACAAGCCGCACCCCCGCCTCTACATCGGCGAGGGGAAGGCGGAAGAGCTGAAGGACATCGTCGCCGCCGAGGGCGCCACGCTGGTGATCTTCGACGACGAGCTCTCGCCGGCGCAGGGGCGCAACCTGGAGAAGGAGGTGGGCACGCGGCTGATGGACCGCGCCGAGCTCATCCTCGACATCTTCGCCACCCGCGCCCGCAGCGCCGAGGCCCGCGCCCAGGTGGAGCTGGCGCAGCTCCAGTACCTCCGCCCCCGCCTCACCCGCATGTGGGCGCACCTCTCCCGCATCCGTGGCGGCCCGGGGATGCGCGGCCCCGGCGAGACGCAGCTCGAGACCGACCGGCGGATGGTCGACATCCGCATCTCGCGCCTCAAGGACGACCTGGAGCGCGTCGCGCGGCAGCGGGCCACGCAGCGCAAGGGGCGCGCGGGCGAGCTGCGCGTGTCGCTGGTGGGCTACACCAACGCGGGGAAGTCGTCCATCCTGCGCGGCCTCTCCGGTGCCGAGGTGTTCGTGGAGGACCGCCTCTTCGCCACCCTCGATCCGACGACGCGCGACGTGGAGGTCGGCGACGGCTACGAGGTGCTGCTCACCGACACCGTGGGCTTCATCCGCAAGCTCCCGCACCACCTGGTCGCCAGCTTCCGCGCCACGCTCGAAGAGGCGGGGGAGGCCGACCTGCTGCTGCACGTGATCGACTCCTCGCACCCCGGGTGGGAGGAGCAGAAGGACGTGGTCGATCGAGTCCTGGCCGAGCTGGGGCTGGCCGACCGGCCGCAGGTGCTCGTCTTCAACAAGGTCGACCGGCTGACGCACGGCGAAGAGGCGGCGCTGCAGCAGCGCAACCACGGCCGCGAGGCGGTCTTCGTCTCCACCGTCGAGGCGGGGAAGCTGGAGCCCCTGCGCGCGCTGCTGCGCGACCATGCCCGCCGGCTCCGCCCGGACGTGGGCGTCACCCTCTCCAGCGCCCAGGGCGCGGTGCTCGCCGAGATCTACCGCGAGGGCGAGGTGCTGGAGCGCACCGACGACGGCGCCGAGATCCGGCTCCGCGCCCGCCTCCCCGAGGCCACCCTGGGCCGCCTGAAGAGCCGCGGCGTGCGCATCGAAGCGTGAGCACCGGCACCGGCGGCGCGGATTGCCCGATCTGCCGCGACGGCGGCCCGCACGAGGTGCTCGCCGAGCTGGAGTCGACCTGGCTCACCTCGGGACCGGACGGGCCGGTGCGCGGCTACTGCTGCCTCTTCTTCCGGCGCCACGCGGTGGAGCTGCACGACCTCTCGGAGGAAGAAGGCGCGGCGTTCATGCGCGACGTGCGGCGCGTCTCGCGCGCGGTGCAGGCGGCCACCGGCGCGGCGAAGATGAACTACGAGGTGCACGGGAACACCCTGTCGCACCTGCACATGCACTTCTTCCCCCGCTATCCCGGAGACCGCTTCGAGGGCCGCCCGATCGACCCGCGCGCCGTGACCGAGCCGGTGTACGCGCCGGGCGAGCTGGAGGAGCTCCACCGGCGCCTGCTGCAGGCCCTTGCGGACGACCCGCCGCCGTGAGCCCTTCCGCTGCGCCGACGGCCTCCGCCGCGGCCGACCGCCTCTGGATCATCGGCGCGGGGCGGCTGGGGCTCGCGCTGGGGCTGCGGCTGCGGCGCGCCGGGGCCGTCGCCTCGCTCGTCTACTCCGGCCGCCGCCCGTCCCCGCCCGCGCATCCGCTCTTCGGCGCGACCGACTCCATCGCCCGCTATCAACCCTCGCTCGACCCGCCGCCGGATGAGCTCACCGGCGTCGTGATCGCCGTCCCCGACGACGTGATCGCCGACGTCGTCGCGGAGCTTGCCTCCGTCGACCTCCCCGCCGGCGTTCCCGTGCTGCACGCGAGCGGAAGCCAGTCGCTCGACGTGCTGGCGCCCCTCGCCGCACGGGGACACCCCGTGGGCGGGATGCACGCGCTCGCCGCCATCGCCGACCCCGTGGAGGGCGCCGACCGGCTGCGCGGCGCCACCTTCGGCGTGGAGGGCGAGGGCGCGGCGCGGGCGCTGGCGGAGCGGCTGGTGGCGGCGTGCGGCGGGCGCGTGCTCGCCATCCGCCCCGGGGGGAAGGCGCTCTACCACGCCGCGGCCGTGGTCGCGTCGAACTACGCGGTGGCGCTCCTCTCCGTGGCCGAGCGGCTGATGGCCGAGGCGGGCGTCCCGGCGGAAGACGCGCAGCCCGCGCTCACCGCGCTCGCCGCGGGCGCGGTGGAGAACGTGGCTGCCCGCGGGCCTGCGGAGGCGCTCACCGGCCCCGTCGCGCGCGGCGACGCGGAGACCGTGCGGCGCCACCTGGCGCGGTTGTCCGGTGCGGACCGCGACTTATATTGCCTGCTCGGCCGCGAAGCGCTGAAGCTGGCGGAGGCGCGGGGCCTGGACCCCGCGGCCGCCGCGCGCCTGCGGGACCTGCTCGGGGAGGATGGGTGAGGCTTTACGTCAACGTCGACCACGTGGCCACCGTGCGCCAGGCGCGCGGCACCGACGAGCCCGACCCGGTGCGCGCCGCGGTGCTCTGCGAGCTGGGCGGCGCCGACGGCATCACCGTGCACCTGCGCGAGGACCGCCGCCACATCCAGGACCGCGACGTGGAGCTGCTGATGCGCACCGCGCGCACGGTGGTCAACCTGGAGCTCGCCGCCGCCAGCGACGTGCTCGCGCTGGCCGAGGAGTGGCGCCCGCACCAGGCCACCCTGGTCCCCGAGCGGCGCGAAGAGGTGACCACCGAGGGCGGCATCGAGCTGCACAGCGAGGCCGCGCGGCGCTGGATCGGCGAGGCGGTGCGGCGGCTGAAGGAGGCGGCGATCCGCACCTCGCTGTTCATCGACCCGGATCCCGACTCCGTGCGCGCCTCGCGCGAGCTGGGCGCCGACGCGATCGAGCTGCACACCGGCGAGTACGCCAACACCCGCGGCGCCGAGCGCCAGGAGCAGCTCGGCCGCCTGCGCCGCGCCGCGGCGCTGGGGCGCTCGGTGGG
>JBJMPM010000087.1:0-6554 GCA_045803205.1 Longimicrobiaceae bacterium | reverse complement strand
CGACCGTCTCTCAGCCGGTGCGGCCGGTGTTGATCACGTTCACCTTGCGGAAGCGGGCCGGCGGGCAGCCGTGCGACACCGCGTTCGACTGCGAGGGCTGCCCCTTCCCGTCGTTGAAGGAGCCGCCCACGAAGTAGGTGCTCTTCCCGCCCAGCAGGTCCAGCGAGTTCCAGAACTCCGGGGTGCGCATCTGGTAGGCGACGTCCTTCAGCATCCCCGTCACCTTCCCGTCCCTGATCTCGTGGAACACCTGCCCGCCGAACTGGGCGTTGAAGCGCTGCTGGTCGATGGAGTACGAGCCGCGCCCCTCGATCATGATCCCGTCCTTCACGTCGGCCAGCAGCTCCTCCAGGCCCACGTCGCGCCCGGGGTGCGGCATCAGGTTCACGTTGGGCATGCGCTGGAACTGCACCACGTCCCAGCTCTCCGCGTAGGAGTTGCCGTGGCTGCGCACGGGGCGGCCCTGGGCGCGGTACCAGTCGGCCAGCAGGGGCGCCTGCTCGCGGGTGGTCTGCAGGTCGTTGAGCACCCCGTCCTTCACGATCAGGTACTCGTCCGGCCGCACCCCCTCGTCGTCCCAGCCGATGGAGGCGAGCGAGCCGGGGGCCGAGCGCTCCGCCTGGATGTTGAAGATCGGCGGCCCGTAGCGGAACTTCCCCAGGAAGTCCTGGATGGGGGAGATGAACGACGTCCCCGCGTAGTTCGCCTCGTACCCCATGATGCGGTCCAACTCCGTGGGGTGCGCGATGGACTCGTGGATGGTGAGGAAGAGGTGCGAGGGGAGGAGCACCAGGTCGTAGCGCCCCGGCTGCACCGGCTTCGCCGTGAGCTTCCGCACCGCGTCCTCCGCCCACTCGGGCGCGCGCTCCACCAGCCGCGCGCCGCGCACGTGCTCGTAGCCGAGCCCCATCGGCTGCACGGGAGTGGAGAGTCGGCCCTGGAAGTCGGTGCCGGCGGAATTCACCGCCGTCACGTTCATCTGCGGGAACGAGCGGTAGAGCGTCTGGGTGATGAACGACCCCTCGCTGCTGGCGAAGGTCTTCTCCTCGCGCACGAAGAAGAGCGACGAGGTCACGAAGCGCGCCCCGCCCCGCAGCGCCGCCTCGTTGGCCTGCAGCAGGAGGGCGACCTTCTCCTCCACCGGCACGTCGAAGGGGTCGGTCTGGATGGGCGAGCGCCAGCGGCCGTCGCGCACCACCTCGGCGGGGGCGAGCTCCACCGGCCGCTTCGAGGCGGCCGCGTTCGCGCGCGCCTGCGCCACCGCCTGCCGGGCCACGCGCTCCACCTCGTCGAGCGTGAGCTCGCGGCTGGCGGCGAACCCCCAGGCGCCGCCCGCCACCACGCGCACCCCGAAGCCGAAGGTCTCGCCGTCCTGGAAGCCGGTGATCCGCCGCTCGCGGGTGCCGACCGACTGCGTGCGGTTGCGGTTGATGCGCACGTCGGCGTACGAGGCCCCGGCGCGCTTCGCGGCGTCGAGCGCGCGCATGGCCAGCTCGCGGTACTCGGGGTCGTCCAGCGGGAGCCGCGCGGCGTGCGCCACGCCCGGGAGAAGGGTGAGCCCCGCGGCCGCCGTGGCGCCGCGCGCAAGGAACTCTCGGCGCTTCATCGCTGATCCGTCGTCGGGAGGAAAGAGGGCCTTCCGGGGGACGATATCCATCCCCCGCCGCCACCGTCAACGCCTTCTCCGGTTCCTCCGGGACCCCGTGTGATACGGTTCCTGCTGATCGGTCGTGCATTAAGGGTAGCAGATGGTTCATACCAGAACGGCGAATCTCTGGGACTCTCCTCCCTCGTCGGTGCGGGCTGCGACGACTGCGGCAGCGCCGAGGTCGTCGACGAGTGGCTGCAGGTTCGGAATGCGCTGAGTATCGAAATTTTTTTCAGGACACCCCTGTTGGGGAGCTCACCCCGTCTTCCGCGCCTGAAGGCTTCGGCAACTGCGTCATCAGGGGGAATCGAGCACGCCGCCGCCTCCGTGCGTCACCCCAGCCTTCGTGGATAGCCTTCGTGGATGCGGGCGAATGATCGCCATCCATCCATCTATCCATCCATCGATACGGAGGATGGTCACGGCGGCAGGCTCGTCTGGTGACCCCCTGATCGATCTGTTGAGTCAGCTCGGGCCTGCTGCACTGCCGAGGGAGTGAAGGGGGTCTATTTAAAAAATTTCGATATTCAGCGCGAGCGCCACCTGCAGCCACGCTCCGTCGGCGATCTCGCGCGGGAGAGGCTGTCCTTCTGCGTCCCTCTGCGCCCGTGTGAGACTTCTGTCAGGTTGAGTACGCGCAGAAATGTACAGGCATTTGGCCGAACTGGTATGAGGATGAGACGCCATCTTTCGTCTGCCCGCGGGCCCATCTTTCGTCTGCCCGCGGGCCATCCTATATCTGCCGGCGAACCCCGTCACCCTCCCACGCAGCAGACGAGGACGCCCCATGCGCATCCCCCGCTCCGCCGCCCTGCTGGCGCTGGCGCTCGCCCTGCCGGCGGCCGCGCAGCAGCCCCAGCAGCCGCCCGCCATCGCCCCCAACGAGAACCTGGTGGTCGACGGCATCCCGCCCATCCCCGCCTCGCTCGCGGCCGAGGTGCGCCGCTACACCGAGTCGCGGGGCGCGGGGCTGGCCGACTGGCACCCGGTGCGCCGCGAGATCCTGATCTCCACCCGCTTCGCCAACACCAACCAGGTGCACCGGGTGGCGATGCCGCTGGGCGCGCGCACCCAGCTCACCTTCTTCGACGAGCCGGTGGGCGGGGCGAGCTACGAGCCGCGCACCGGGCGCTACTTCCTCTTCACCCGCGACGTGGGCGGCAACGAGTTCGCGCAGATCTACCGCTACGACATGGCGGACGGGCGCGTCACGCTCCTGACGGACGGCGGCCGCTCGCAGAACGGCGGCTGGGTGTGGAGCCGCGCCGGCGACCGCATCGCCTACTCCTCCACCCGCCGCAACGGCGCCGACCGCGACCTGTACGTGATGGACCCCGCCGACCCGCGCACCGACCGCCTGGTGCTGCAGGTGCAGGGCGGCGGGTGGGGCGTGCTGGACTGGTCGCCCGACGGGCGGAAGCTGACGGTGGGCGAGTACCTCTCCGTCAACCAGGCCAACCTCTGGCTGCTGGACCTCGCGACGGGCCAGAAGACCATCCTGAACGACCCGGCCGACACCGTGGCGTGGGGCGGCGCCGAGTTCACCCCCGACGGCCGCTCGATCCTCACCACCACCGACGCGGGATCGGAGTTCCAGCGGCTGGCGCTGATGGAGCTGGCCACGAAGCGGCTGACCACGCTCACGCCGGGGATCGACTGGGACGTGGAGAGCTACGACCTCTCCCCCGACGGGCGCACGGTGGCCTTCGCCACCAACGAGGCGGGGCTCTCGAAGCTCTACCTGCTGGACATGGCGACGCGCCGCGTCCACCCCGTGACGGCCGGCCTGCCGCAGGGGGTGATCGGCGGGCTGCGCTGGCACAACAACTCGCGCGATCTGGGCTTCTCGGCCGGCTCGGCGCGCTCCACCTCGGACGTGTACTCGCTGAACGTGGCGACCGGCGCCGTCACCCGCTGGACGGAGAGCGAGCTGGGCGGGATCCCCGCCTCCGCGCTCGCCGAGCCGGCGCTGATCCGCTGGCCGAGCTTCGACGGGCGCGAGATCACCGGCTTCTACTACCGCCCGCCGGCGCGCTTCACCGGCAAGCGCCCGGTGATCATCAACATCCACGGCGGCCCGGAGGGGCAGTCGCGCCCGACCTTCCTGGGGCGCAGCAACTACTTCGTGAACGAGCTGGGGGCGGCGATCATCTTCCCCAACGTCCGCGGGAGCACGGGGTACGGGAAGACCTTCGTGAAGCTCGACAACGGGCCGAAGCGGCTGGACAGCGTGCGCGACATCGGCGCGCTGCTGGACTGGATCGCCCGCCAGCCGGAGCTCGACGCGAGCCGGGTGATGGTGACGGGCGGGAGCTACGGGGGATACATGACGCTGGCGGTGGCGACCACCTACAACGACCGCATCCGCGCCTCGCTCGACGTGGTGGGGATCAGCAACTTCAACACCTTCCTGAAGAACACCGAGGCGTACCGCCGCGACCTGCGCCGCGCGGAGTACGGCGACGAGCGGCAGCCGGAGATGGCGGCGTTCTTCGAGCGCACCGCGCCGCTGAACAACGCGGGGAACATCACCCGGCCGCTCTTCGTGGTGCAGGGCGGCAACGACCCGCGCGTTCCCCGCACCGAGGCGGAGCAGATGGTGGCGCGGGTGAAGCGGAACGGCAGCCCCGTCTGGTACCTGATGGCCAGGGACGAGGGCCACGGCTTCCGCAAGAAGGCCAACGTCGACTACCAGTTCTACGCGACGGTGATGTTCATCCGACAGTACCTGCTGGGGCAGGGCGGCTGACGGCGTCTCATACTGATTTGCCGAGGACAGTTCTGAAGACGTCGGCGGCGACGAGATGGCGGACGGCGGATACCGCGCGCCCTGCGCCCCGGCGCGGTCGGCATACGGGCCACGACGACCGCCGCCCAGCCTACCCCGCGGCTCCGTCTACGGCTGTGGGGCGTCGGCGGGCTCGACCTCGAGCAGGAGGCTCGCCTGGGCGCCGCGCGCGTGGTTCACCACACCGCCGCGACTGGAGGGCTGGAGGCGCAGCAGCGTGCCGCCATACAGCTCCCCGCAGGCGTACAGCCCCCAGACCACGTCGTGGCTCGCGACCTGCCCGTCGCCGGCCAGGAAGGCGTACGGGCGCGACTCCACCCGCTCCTGGGCGATCCAGTTCCCCTCCGCCAGGGCGCCGGCCACGCACGCGTCCCACTCCGCGGGGGTGTGCTCCCGCCCGATGAAGACGTGCATGCCGCTGGCGGACCGGCCCTTCTTGAGGACGAGCCGTTCGCGGTAGCGGGACAGCAGCTCGGGAATGCGCAGGTGCCGGCCGGCGTAGTGGGCGCGCGCGTCGGCGACCACCCGCGTCCACGGCAGGTGCCGCTCGACGAGGTCGCGCTCCTCGCGGGTGAGCGCGTCCGAGCGCGCGTGCTCGGAGACGAGGGCGAGGTTGCACTTGTGCGAGAGGATATTCGTCAGCGGGCCGGTGAAGAGGTTGACCGTCCCGCCCTTGAAGGCGCGGAACCCGCGTAGGTCCTCTGTCCCGCCGTGCTGCCCGATGATCGCGTGCACGCGGTGCTCGCCCAGGAACAGGCCGTCCGCCCTGCTCGTCAGGTCCTCGTACCCGCACAGGAACACCTGCCCGTCCACCCCCGGGGCCTCCGCGGCGAGCGCGGCCGGGTACTCCCGCTCCCACCCCGCCGCGCGGAGGTACGAGGTCACGGCCGGGGCGTTGGGATGGATGATCACCGCCGCGTTCAGCACGCCGCCGCTCGCGGCCGGACCCCGCCGGAGCGTGCTCCGGATCATGTGGCGGAACAACGCCCGCAGCCGGTTCCAGTGCCGCGCGCGCAGCCCCTTCTCCCCCAGGAAGCGGGCGACCGGCGGGCAGGCGAGGTAGAGCGGCGCCACCGCCTGCAGACCCATCCCTCCGATGATGCCCCCGGAGTTCCACTCCAGGCAGCGGAAGCCGTCCTCCGTCTCCAGGAAGTCGCCGCGCGAGACCGCCTCGGCGATGCCGTCCGGCTCGTCCACCAGGAAGGCCAGCCCGTCGGGCGGGTGGCCGTAGAAGGCGGAGAGCAGTGCGGGATCGTTCCCCAGGAAGCGCTCCGGCACGCTCTTGAAGATGCGGTCGAGCCCCAGGGCGATGGGGGCCAGCGCCGCGGCGTCGTCCGGCGAGGCGAAGAGCGGCCACGGCTGCAGGTGGTGGAAGCCGACGAACGGGTTCTCGCGCAGGAGCGGCGCGAAGCTCTCCACCCGGAGGCACTCCGGGTCACGCCGCGCGAAGTCCACGAAATCGCGGTTGTCGCTCCAGCCGCGCGCCGGGCCGGTCCGACGGGCGGTCACGGCGTCTCCGGCGACGCGGCCGGTCCGCTCACGGCGCTGCCTGTCCCTCGGGGAGGGGACGTTCGCCGCGCGGCACCCCGCACACCGCCGCGCCCCAGCCCAGCCTGCCGAGCGACGAATACCGCGTTGCCGGTCATCTGGATGATCCCACGAGGAAAGAGTTGCGCGAAACGAGGATGCGTCGAGGCACGGGATGGAGAAGGCACCGGTTGGGGAACGGGCGTTCCGGGCAGTGCGAATATGCAGGCTGCGAACCGAGCCGACAAGCGAGAAGTACGAAAGTACCCAAACCGCCTGGTCTCACACGGAGTCAGCGGGGTCGACGGAACCGACGTTCTCCGCTGAGTCCGTTGACTCCGTGTGAGACTTCTCCAGTTCAGGACCTGGTCCAGAACGAAGCTCTGCGACGCGTTCCCTGCGTGAGATCAAACCCCGTCTGGTACCTGATGGCCAGGGACGAGGGCCACGGCTTCCGCAAGAAGGCCAACGTCGACTACCAGTTCTACGCCACGGTGATGTTCATCCGGCAGTACCTGCTGGGCCAGGACGCCGCGCGGTGAGACCGGCACGGTGCCGCGCTCACCTGGGAACCCCGTCCTTTTCCGGATC
>JBJMPM010000100.1:0-34795 GCA_045803205.1 Longimicrobiaceae bacterium | reverse complement strand
CTTGTCACCTAGATCCAGTGTCGCCAGCTCGCTTTCCACCCATGCCTCGACCATGCACCCCCCCCTCTCTGGAGTGGACTCTGCGGACGCGTCCAGTCTATCCAGAGATGTGACTAATGGGTAGCCCGTACCGGGAGAGGGGAACGGACGCGGCGGTCGTTCGGCCTGCACAGAGCCGTTCGAATCAGCGGCAGCGCGGCCGGGAGATCGGCGCAGGCGCTGGGGAATTCAACCTCTCCCGGTACGGGAGAGGTGGCGAGCCTCAGCGAGCCGGAGAGGGCGCTGAGCCAGAGCGTGTGCGATCGGCCGCGCACCTCCCACGAATGTCATCCTGAGCGCCGCCGCTGCGCCTGATCCCGCGTCTGCACGGCAGTCCGGCGGCGGCCGAAGGATCTGTAGCATGCCAGCGAAACAGCCGGTCGTAATGCTGCTGTCGCGGCGGCTCCGACGCGATGCTGTGGACTGGGCTATAGATCCTTCGGCCTGCCAGGTATCGATGTCGACGCAGGTTACGTCGTGGCCGGCCTCAGGATGACATGGTGGGGGGGAAGCCCTGGATCAGCCGAGCGGCGCGTGCCCGAAGACGCGCTCCATCTGCCGGACGGCCGCGTCCTCCGCCTCGGCCAAGCTCACGGGCCGGCCGATCTCCTCGGAGATGGAGCCCACGCCGTGGTCGCGGATGCCGCAGGGGACGATCGCGCCGAAGAAGGAGAGGTCGGTGGTGACGTTCAGCGCGAAGCCGTGGCTGGTGATCCACCCCGACGAGACGCGCACGCCGATCGCCGCGAGCTTGCGGTCGTCCACCCAGACGCCGGTGAGCCCCTCCTTGCGCGAGCCGCGCAGCCCGAACTCGCCCAGCACGCCGATCAGCATCTCCTCCAGGTCGCGAAGGTACCGGTGCAGGTCCTGCCGGTCGGGCTTCAGGTCCAGGATCGGGTAGCCGACGAGCTGGCCGGGCCCGTGGTAGGTCACGTCGCCGCCGCGCCCCGTCTCGAAGAGCTCGATCCCCCGCTCCGCCCGCTCCTCGGGCGAGACCAGCACGTTCTCCGCGTGCGAGCCGCTGCCGAGGGTGATGACGTGCGGGTGCTCCAGCAGCAGCAGCGTGTCCGGGACCGCGCCCGCGCGGCGGCGGGCGACCAGCTCGTTCTGCAGCTCCAGCGCGTCGGCGTAGGCGATGCGGCCCAGGCGGCGGACGTCGAGCGGCCGCGGCGGGGCGGCGGGGTCGGCGATGAGGGTGCTCATGGATCGAAATCAAGAAAGAGCGGGGCCCGGACGCAAGCCCGGGCCCCGCTCCTTCGTACGGCCTCGCGACGGACTAGCGGCGCGAGAAGATCCGCAGGATGTACCAGAACATCAGCGCCACCGAGGCGAACAGCTCCAGCGCGGCGGAGACGTAGCGGTCCTCCGGGTACGTCCGCATGATCTTGCTGGTGCTGTAGAGGATGGTCGCGCCCGCGAACACCACCATCGCGAACGAGAAGAACATCCCGAGCTGGAACCCGAACACCACGCCGCCCACGATGAGCAGGAGCGCGGACACGCCGACCCAGCGGAGGATTCCGCCCAGGAAGGTGAAGTCCTTCGAGCTGGTCATCGCGATCCCCGTGAGCGCCCCGAAGCCCACCAGCGTGAGCAGCGCCGCGCTCTGGATCGCGCCCGGCGCGTTGACCTCGGCGAGCAGCAGCAGGGGAACGAAGATGATGGCCTCGGCCACCACGTAGCCGGCGAGCGCGGCGTACTGCGCGGAGCGCGTCTGGGCGCGCGCGGCCATGCCGCTGAAGAGCCACCCCGCCAGCATGAACCCGCCGAGCACGAGCAGCCAGCCCACCCCGAGCATCGCCTGCGCGATGGGCAGCGCCATCCCCGTCTGGAAGATCACCACCTCGATCGCCGTGAAGCCGATGATGGCGGCCAGCAGGTGCGTGTAGGTGCGGGTGATGAACTGCGCCCGCCGCGCGGAGTCGATGGCGGCCACCGGCTGGAAGCCGGCGTACCCCTGCGTCTGTTCGTACATGGTGTCCGTGGGATGGTGGGAGATGGCTCCAGCGTGGAAGGATGCTACACCGCCGGAGCATAAACGAGCCGCCGGAAAGGCGCAAGCGAAGCGCGTCGGCGGAGAGCAAGGCGAATGAATTCGCGGCAACAACTGCCCGAAGTCCGCCTTCGCGGACTCCCGGCCGCAGTCACGCTGCGCGCGATCGCCACGAGCAGCCGCGGCTTACCCCAACCTCCTCGGCTGCGCTTGCCGTTCGCCTCGGCGCGGCACCGCCGGCTCATCGCGTGCCGCGCAGCCGAGGCCGCACCATGGGTTGAGTCCGCGGAGGCGGACTTCGGGCCGTTGTTGCCGCGGATTCATCCGCCCCTTCAACCGGCCCGTCGTTGCACCGCTGTTCCTCAGGCCTGCTCGGGGAAGGTCTCCATGAGCTGCTTGACCCGGGCCAGGAACTGGTCGCCGTCGGCGCCGTTCACCACGCGGTGGTCGTAGCCGAGGGAGATGTAGCCGCGCTTGCGCGGGACGATGGCGTGGTTGCCGAACTCGTCGGTGATCACCGCCGGGCGCATCTCCACCCCGCCCACGCCCAGGATCGCCACCTGCGGCTGGCTGATGATGGGGAAGCCGATGGTGGTGCCGAAGATCCCCGGATTGGTGATGGTGAAGGTGCCGCCCTGGATCTCTTCCGGCTTGAGCTGCCGGTTGCGCGCCCGCGTCGCCAGGTCGTTGATCCGCTTGGCCAGCCCCGCCAGCGACAGCTCGTCCGCGCCCCGGACCACGGGCACGATCAGGCCGTTGTCCATCGCCACCGCGATCCCGAGGTTCACGTCGGCGCGGTAGATCACCTCGTTGTTGCCGTAGCTCGAGTTGATCTTGGGGTGCTCGCGCAGCGCGCGCGCCACCGCCCAGGCGATGAAGTGCGTGTAGGTGATCTTCACCCCCTGCTCCTCCCAGACCCGCTTGCTCTTCTTGCGGAGCTGGTCGATGCGGGAGTAGTCGACCTCGAAGTACGAGTGCACGTGCGGCGAGATGCGCCGCGAGAGCACCATGTTCTGGGCGATGATCTGGGTGATGCGGTCCGCCGGCTCCACCCGGTCGTTCGGCCCCGCCTTCACCTCGGGGTGATGGACGTGGCTGTAGAACTCGTCCCAGTCGAACGGCCCTTCGCCCCCGCCCGTGCGCGCGGGCGCGGCCGGGCGCTGCGCCGGCGGCTGCGTGGGCGTGGACGTTCCCGCGCCCGCGCCGACGGTGGCCGGGGCGTGCTTCTGCTCCTCGACGTAGCGGAGGATGTCTTCCTTGGTCACGCGGCCGGCGCGCCCGGTCCCCTGCACCGCCGCCACTTCCACGCCGTGCTCCGCCGCGATCTTCCGCACCAGCGGGGTGGAGCGCGTGCGCAGCCGCTCCTCGACGCTCTGCGGGCCGCCGTTGGAGCTCGAGCTCCCGGCCTGCGCCGCCTGCCCGGCCTGCCCGGCGGCGGCCGGCTGCTGCGCGGCCGGTCCGCCCGTGCTCTCCCCCATCTCCGGCTGCCCGACGGCCGCCTCGGTGAGGGTGGTCGGCTGCTCGCCGGGGACGCCCGCGGCGGGGTCCGAGGGCGCGGCGGCCGGGGCCGCGGCCATGGCGCCCGCCTCGGTCTCGATGAAGGCGACCACGGTGCCGACCTCCACCGTCTGCCCCTCGTTCACCACGATCTCGGCGAGCACGCCGGCCACGGGCGAGGGGATCTCGGCGTCGACCTTGTCGGTGGAGATCTCCATGATCGGCTCGTCGCGCTCCACGCGGTCGCCGATCTTCTTCCGCCACACCGACACGGTCCCCTCGGCGATCGACTCGCCCATCTGGGGCATCGGGACTTCGACTCGGGCCATGATTCTATTCCCGCGCTGGGTTCGGGTATCGCTCTTTAGTGCCTGGTGCCTAGTCCCTGGTGCCCAGTATCTCGTTGCGCACGAAGCACCTGGGCCTGGGGGATACGGTCTCCGCTTCACTCACCGAAGCCGACGGCGCACTGAACTACAGGGCACCTGGCACCAGGCACTTGGCACTTCTGTTCAGTAATTCGCCAGCCACCGCGCCGCCTTCACGACGTCGTCCGTCTGCGGCAGGAAGTAGTCCTCCAGCGGCGGCGAGTAGGGGATCGGGGCGTCGAGCGCCGTCACCCGCTGGATCGGCGCGTCCAGCCACTCGAACGCCTTCTCGCTCACCCGCATGGCGATCTCGCCCGCGATCCCGCCGGTGCGCGTGTCCTCGTGCACGATCAGGAGGCGGTTCGTCTTCTTCACGCTCTCCACGATGGCGTCGTCGTCCAGCGGCAGGATGGTGCGCAGGTCGATGATCTCCACGTCGAGCCCGTCCTCCTTCTCCAGCACCTCCGCCGCCTCCTGGCTCTTGTGCACCAGCGCCGCGTAGGTGACGATCGTCAGGTCCTTCCCCTCGCGATGCGTCCGCGCCTTGCCGATGGGGACGACGTAGTCCTCCTGCGGCAGCACCTCGCGCAGCTGCGGGCGGCGGTAGAGCCACTTGTGCTCGAAGAAGAGCACCGGGTCGTCGTCGCGGACCGCCGCCTTGATCAGCCCCTTGGCGTCGCGGGCGGTGGAGGGGTAGACGATCTTGAGGCCGGGGGTGTGGAAGAACGCCGCCTCGGGGTTCTGCGAGTGGAAGGGCCCGCCGCGCACGTAGCCGCCGCTGGGGCCGCGGATCACCATCGGCACGGGGCCCGAGCCGCGGTAGCGCGACGTGGCCACGTAGTTGGTGATCATGTCGTAGGCGCAGGCGATGAAGTCGATGAACTGCATCTCCACCACCGGGCGCATCCCCATGTGCGCCGCGCCCGCCGCCGCACCGGTGAACCCGATCTCGCTGATCGGCGTGTCGACCACGCGCAGGGGGCCGAAGGCGTCGAGCATCCCCTCGGTCACCTTGAAGGCGCCGCCGTACGCCCCGATGTCCTCGCCCATCAGGAAGACGGCGGGGTCGCGCTCCATCTCTTCCCAGAGCCCCTCGCGGATCGCCTCCAGCAGGGTGACCGGCTTCCCCTGCGCGGTCAGGCTCACGTGCTCGGGCTGCGCCCGGCGCTTGGTCGCGGTCGCCATCAGGCCTTCGTCGGGTCGGGTGGGTCCAGCCGGTACCAGGGGCCGGCCACGGGTCCGTCGCCGGTGACGTCGGCGCGCGCCTCCTCGGGCTCCGGGAGCGGCGACGCTTCCGCCTCGGCTACGGCCGCGTCGAGCTCGGCGTCGATGGCGCGGTCGATCTCCGCCAGCTCCTCCGGGCGCGCCCAGCCGCTCCCGGTGAGGGCGGCCACGTAGCGGTCGATCGGGTCGTTGGTGGTGGCCCAGCGCTCGATCTCGCCCGCGTCCATGTACCCGTGCGCGTCGTGCTGCGCGTGCCCCTTGCGGCGGTAGGTGTCCACCTGCAGCAGGGTCACGCCGCCGCCCGCGCGGGCGCGCTCGACCGCCTTCTTCGCCGCGCCGTACACGGCCAGCATGTCGTTGCCGTCCACGCGGTCGGCCGCGGCGCCGTACCCCGCCGCCTTGTCGGCGAACGACTTCGCGGCGGTCTGCATCCGCGTCGGCGTCGAGTACGCCCAGCCGTTGTTCTCCACGATCACCACCAGCGGGCAGCGCTGCACCGCGGCCAGGTTGATCCCCTCGTGGAAGGCGCCGGTGGAGGTGGCGCCGTCGCCCACGTAGACCATGCCGACGCGGTCTTCCCCACGCTGCTTGAAGGTGAGCGTGACCCCCGCCATCACCGGCACCAGGTCGCCCAGCGGGCTGATCTGCCCGATGAAGCCGCGGCGGTAGTCGGTGAAGTGGATGTTGAGCTCCTTGCCGCGCGCGGGGCTGTCGCCCTTCGCCATGTACTGGCGCACGACCTCGACGGGGCGCGCGCCGACGGTGAGCATCGACCCCAGGTTGCGGATCAGCGGGCTCAGCATGTCGCCGGTGCCGTCGTCGCGCCGGCGGAGCGCGAAGGCGCTGGCCACCGACTCGCCCTCCTGCCCCAGCGAGCGGAAGAGGCCGCCGACCACCTTGGCCTGCTTGAAGAGGAGCTCCAGCTTCTCCTCCAGCGAGCGGGTGAGCCGCACCAGCCGGTACATCTCCAGCAGCTCGGCGCGGCCGAGGCCGTGGGGGATGGCCGCGGCGCGCTTCGCGGGTGTTCGGTTCGCCATTCCGGAGTGCCGAATTCACGTGGCCCGCACGGCATCTGCGCCGGGCGGGGAAGCGCGACAACTTGGCCCTCCGCGCCGTTTCCGTCAACCCGACAACAGGTCTCTCACAGAGGCCACAGAGGTCACAGAGGGACTATGCTGCTTCCTCCGTGACCTCTGTGCCCTCCGTGAGAGCCGCTGTTCCTCAGCTCTTCGAGCCCGGCCGCTCCTGCTTCTGCGCCTGGATGGCCGTCGGCGCGCCGAAGGGGACCAGGATCCGCCCGCCGGGGTCGAAGCCGCCCACCTTCCCCGCGCGGATGCGCTCGCCCCAGGTCGGCGCCGGATCGAAGGGATGCCTGTGCAGCCGGTCCAGGTAGAAGTTCACCACCTTGGCCGCCAGCGGCGCCGCCGCGTCGCCGTGCAGCCCGTGCTCCACGATCACCGCCACCACGATCTCGGGGTGGCCGCCCGGGAGCCCCGCGAAGCCCACGAACCAGCCGTGGTCGGGACCCTGCGGGTTCTGCGCCGTCCCCGTCTTCCCGTACAGCTTGTAGCGCGCCAGGCTGCTCTGCACCGCGGTGCCGTCTTCCTCCGTCACCAGCTGCAGCCCCGCCCAGATGTTGGTGAGCTGCTCCGGGCTGAGCCCGGTGTCGATGTTCGGCTTGAGCTTCTCCACCGAGTCGCTGCGCACCAGGTGCGGGGTCACGCCGCGCCCGTCGCCGGCGATGGCGGCGTAGAAGCTCGCCATGTTCAGCACCGTCTGCGAGTTGGGCCCCTGCCCGATGGCCAGCGACATCACGTCGCTGGGCTGCGCCGGCACCCCGAAGTACCGCTTGTACCACGCCGCCGTGGGCGGGAAGATGGGCTTCACCTCGGCGGGCACGTCGATCCCCGTGCGGTGCCCGAAGCCGACGCGCGTGGCCAGCATGGCCAGGTTGTTCAGGCCGATGCGGATGCCGAGCTGGTAGAAGTAGACGTTGCAGCTCTTCTCGATGGCGTGCGCCAGGTCCAGGTAGCCGTGCCCGCGGCGCCACCAGCAGCGCGCGTACCGCCCCGCGTACGCCATCCCGCCGGTGCAGGGGATGGGCATGCGGGTGTCCTTGGTCACCAGCCCCAGCCGCACCCCCATCGCCGCCGTGGCCGTCTTGAAGGTCGACGCCGGGGGATAGAGCGCGGTGATGGTGCGGTTCAGCAGCGGCTTGCGCGGGTCGGTGTTCAGCGCGCGCCAGAGGTCCGGGGGGATGCGCCCCACGAAGGCGTTGGGGTCGTAGCTGGGATGGCTGTAGAGCGCCAGCACCTCGCCGCTCGACGGCACCATCGCCACCACCGCCCCCTGCATGGTGTCGGGGAAGATCTGGTGGATGTACTCCTGCAGCCGCACGTCGATGGTGAGCCGGAGCTGCTCCCCCGGCCGGGGGTCGAGCGCGGCGATGGAGGCGGTGGGGTTCACCACCCGGCCGCGCGCGTCCACCTCAACGTACTTGGCGCCGTCGGCGCCCGAGAGGGTGCGCTCGTACTGCTTCTCGATCCCCGCCTGCCCGATCAGCCGCCCCTGCCGGTAGCCCAGCTCCTTGTAGGGCGAAGCCTTGAGCTGCTCCCTCGTGATCTCGGTGACGTAGCCCACGATGTGGCCGATGGCCGCGCCCGCCGGGTAGTACCGCTGCGGCCGCTCCACCACCATGATGTTGGGGAAGGCGGCGCGGCGCTCCTCCAGCGCGGCGGCCTGGCTGTAGGTGGCGCGGTCGGTGATCTCCAGCAGGTCGTGCGGACGGCGGTTGCGCTGCGCCATCAGCCGCTCCACGTCGCTCCCCGCCAGCCCCACGAAGGGCGCCAGGTCCTGCAGCGTCCGGCGGATGATCCCGCTGTCGCCGGGGAGCACCTGCAGGGTGTACGAGGTGATGCTGGTGGCCACCACGTCGCCGTTGCGGTCCAGGATGGTGCCGCGCGGCGCGGGGATCACGATGGGGCGCAGCCGGTTCTCGCGCGCCTTGGCCTCGTAGGTGTGCCCCGCCACCACCTGCGTGGCGAAGAACGCGGTGAGGAGCGTGCTGATCACGAAGGTGATGGCGAACACCATCACGTGCGTCCGCCTGCGACGCGGGTCCTTCAGGAAGAGCTTCATCGGTGCGGTTTCGGCCGGTGTGGCGTTGCGGGGCGCACGGGCCCATCTCCCCGGATCAGCAAGACCCGCGCCCCGTCACCCCTTCTCTCCCCGCTCGGGGGCGGGGCTCCGACGACTGCAGCAGCACGGAGCTCGTCGACGAGTGGCTGCAGGCTCGGAATGCGCTGAGTATCGAAATTTTTTCGCAGGACACCCCATGGCGGAGCTCACCCCGTCTTCCGCGCCTGAAGGCTTCGCCAACTGCGTCATCAGGGGGAATCGAGCACGCCGCTGCCTCCGTGCGTCACCCCCGCCCTCGTGGATGCGGGCGAATGATCGTCATCCGCTCGTCGATGCGGAGGATGTGCACGGCGGCCAGACTCGCCTCGTGACCCTCTGATCGATCTGTTGAGACAGCCTGGACTTGCTGCACTGCCGAGGGAGTGAGGGGGGCCTCTCCAAAAAAATTTCGATACTCAGCGCGAGCGCCACCCGCAGCCACGCTCCGTCGATCATCTCGCGTGGGAGAGCCTGAACCCTCTGTGCCCTGTGCGAGGCTTCTGTTCAGGATCGCCCAGGAATGCACAGTATTACGCCGAATTGGATGAGTGGTGAGTGCCGGAATTCTCGTGCGGTTCACCACTCGTCCATCGCCTCCGCCAGCTCCCGCCGCAGCTCCACCACGTAGCCGCGCAATGCGTCCACCGCCCGGGCGGCGGCGCCCAGGCCGCCCGGGGGCGAGGGGAGGGGCCCGCCGTGGTCCTTTCCGTCCGCGCCGTACGAGGCCGCCGCCCAGCGCAGCACCGGCTCCACCTCCGGCGGCGCCCCGTGCCGCGCGGCGAAGCAGCGCACCGACGCCGCCGTGCGCGGGCGCGTGATCCCCTCCAGCAGCAGCGCCGCGGTGCAGAGCCGCACCAGGTCGTCGCGCGCGCGACGCGCGGCCACCGCGTGCTCGCCGGCGTCGAAGGCCTCCTCCACCTCCGCGCTCCCCTCCTCCACCCGGTCCAGGAGTTGGCCGGTGCAGTAGAGCGCATCCTCCGGGGCGAAGCCGACCCGCGGCGCCGGCGCGTCCGCGGGCCAGAGCAGGATGCCGTCGTCGAGGGAGTCGACCAGCATGGGCGTGCGGCGGCCGCGCTCCAGGTCGGGGAGGGAGATGGACCACACCGTCACCGGCACGCCGGTCTCCTCCGCCACCTCCTCGGCGACCCACTCGGCGATCCCGGCGTGGGGCTCGCGGTCGGGCGGGAGCGCGCGGAAGACCAGGAGCACGTCGAGGTCCGAGTCCGGCCGCCCCTCGCCGCGGGCGCGCGAGCCGAAAAGGAGGGCGCGCCAGAGCGCGGCGGGCACGCCGCCGCGCACCCGCCGCACCAGCTCCATCGCGGCCGCGTGCTCGCGCGGGGTGATGAGGCGCGCGAGCCGATCGCCGCCAGCGGGAAGGTTCATGTGTGGAATATGCGAGTGAACTCGCGGCTACAACTCC
This sequence comes from Longimicrobiaceae bacterium, assembly GCA_045803205.1. Classification (GTDB taxonomy): domain Bacteria; phylum Gemmatimonadota; class Gemmatimonadetes; order Longimicrobiales; family Longimicrobiaceae; genus Longimicrobium. Next base: position 25,077 of record JBJMPM010000100.1, on the reverse strand, counting down.
ACGCAGTCCGCCTTCGCGGACTTCAACGGCGCATGAGCGGGCAAATCACGTTCCGATGCCGTGTATCGATGCAACGAAAACACGGGGCGAACCCATAAGGCTCGCCCCGCGTCGCGATCGGTGTCCGCGAAGGCGGACAGTGTGAAGTTGTAGCGGCGAGTTCACCTCGCATCGTCGCGAGGGATATCCTGCCACTCGCTACCCCTCCGCCACCGCCTCCCGCTCCGGCCGGCTAAGCCCGGAGAACGCCTCGTCGAGCCGGACGGCGTAGGTGCCGCGGGCGGCGGCGGCGCGGGCGAGCACGCGGCGGACCTCGGCGCGGTCCACGCGGGCGGGGTCGTAGCCGGCGGCGATCAGCGCCTGGATCACGCCCTCGGTGTGGACGCGGCTGCGCTGGTACACGTCCTTGTAGATGCGCAGCGAGTCGCCGGCGATCACGATCGGGTCGTAGCGCAGCGTGAGCGGCACCGGCGTGGCGATGCGCGATGCGCGCGTCTGGCTGGGACGCGCGAGGAGGCGGGTGATCTCCGCGTCGCTCACCGAGCCGCCGTTGCGCGCGTGGAGCAGCCGCGCCAGCTCGATCACGTCGCGGTTCATCATCCGCACGCACCCGTGCGACGCCGCGGTCCCCAGCTCCTGCACGTGCGGAGAGCCGTGGATGTAGTAGTAGGGCGCGAAGAAGAGCTTCACGCGCCCCATCGGGTTGTTCGGCCCGGGCGGGGTGACGTGGTCGTCCTTCGCCCATTCGCGCGCGGGCGGGCGCCACCACGGGTTCCACTCCGCGTGGTCGATGCTGAACTCCCCGTCGGGCGTGTCGTGCCCCGGCAGGCCGACCGAGACGCGGTAGACCTTCAGCAGGCTGTCGCCCTCGTACACCCGCAGCCGGTTCTCCGGGATGTTGATGTCGATGCGCAGCGCCGACACCGGCGCCGGAGTGGCGGCCGGCGCCTGCGCGCGCGCGGCGGGTGCGACCACCCCGGCGGCGATGACGGCTGCGAGAATGCGGAGCTTCACCCTGGTCCTCCGTGCCTCCGTGTGAGACCTACTTCAGCACGCCCAGCGCCGGCCAGACGCCCAGGCTCAGCACCACCACTCGGTCCCAGAACAGCGCGTTGCCGAGCACCCCGGCGGCCGGGTACCCCAGCCCGCGGAAGCGAGCCGGCTCGGCCGCGGGGTAGTATACCAGCGGCGATTCCATGCGGATCCCGCCCAGCTCGAGCGCTCCCTGCGCCGGCGCGCCCACGAAGGGCTGCGGGGTGCCGCGCGAGGGCGGCGTCACCCGGCTGGTGGCGTCGCGCTCGCCGGCGCGGCCGGTGAGCGTGGTCCAGGTCGCCTGGTCCACCGCGAGCGGCAGCGCGCCCGCGCCGCCGGTGGAGAAGAAGAGCCCGTCCAGCGCCCGCTCGCCCAGCTTGGCCGCGACGAAGAGCTTTCCGTTGCGGATCTCGGCGGGCGTCCACTCGATCTGGTCCGTCAGCTCCCCGGGGGCGTCGTTGCTGGGGACCAGGCAGAAGCGCTGCCCCGGGTAGTCGATCACCACCATGCGGCCCATCAGCAGGTCCAGCCCCACCGTGCCCACCGGCGCGCCCGCCGCACCCGCGCGTTGCTCGCGGGTGGCGAGCCGCGCGGCGCCGACCTCCACGCCGGCGATGCGCACGCGGTCGATCCTCACGCGCCCGTTCGGCTGCCGCACCCACCCCTGCTCCACCGCGGCGGACGAGACCACCGTCTCGCCGGCCCCCGTGTCGAGCTCGAACGGGTAGCTCTTCCCGTTCAGCTCCACCGGCACCACGATGCCGCCCCGGTCGGTGATCCCCTGCCAGGGCGTCCACTCGAAGGCGGCGCAGGAGAGGGAGCGCAGCGCCGCCGGCACCGCCCCCGGCTGCGCCCGCGAGGTCGCCGCCGCCGGCGCGCCCTGCCGCAGGAGCGCCGCGCCGGGCTCCAGCGGCCCCTCGCTGAAGACCTGCGCGCGGATCTTCCACCGCCCGTTTTCGCGCTGCAGCACCGTGGTGGCGGTCCCGGCGAGGGCCGGCTGGTCGGAGACGCCGTCGCCCCCCGGGTCGGTCGCGACGGCGTAGCGCTGGTAGAGGTAGAGCATGTCGTCGCCGACGGACGCGTCCACCGGCTGCAGCTCCACGCGGCCCACGGTGCGCAGCCGGACCTCCAGCGCGGCGCGGACCTCGGCGGTGCCCTGCGCGGGCGTCCCCTGCCCCGGGAAGAGGAGGAGAGCATTGGGGAGGTAGAATCCCTCCAGCGCGGCGAAGTCGTCGCGCGTCCAGGCGTTGCGCCAGTTCCCCAGCATCACCGTGGCCGAGCGCATGGACTCGGCGCGGTAGCGCACCCGGTCGCCATCCGGATCGACGCGGACCCCCGGCAGCGTCTGCGCCGCGAGCGCGCCGACGTGCACCGCCGCCATGAGCCCGGCGGCCGCGAGGGCGCGTGCCTTACGGCTGCTCTCCGGCATCATCGCGGGGGCGCTCCGGCGGAGGCCGTACCGGCGGACGCCGCCGCCGCGGGCGCTTCGAAGGTCTGCGCGCGGATGCGCCAGCCGCTGTTCCCGTCGCGCTCCAACACCGTGGTGAAGTTGCCGCTCAGCGCGAGCGCCGACGCACCGGCCGCCGGCGCGATCGTGTAGCGCTGGAAGAGATACAGGAGCTGCCCGCCCACCTCGACGTCGATCGTCTCGACCTCCAATCCGCCGAACGCCGGCAGCCGCGCGCGCAGCAGCTTCTCCACCTCCGCGCGTCCCTGCACCGCGGCCGGCTGCCCTGGGAGCCGAAGCAGCGCGTCCGGGTCGTACAGCCGCGCGAGCGTGCTCACGTCGTCGCGGGCCCAGGCGTTCTGCCACTGGCCCAGCATCGTCATCGCGTCGCGAGACGCCTCGGCCCGGTAGCGGGCGTTCTCGACCGCCGACAGCGCGGACTGGGCGCGCGCGCCGGCCGGGGTGAGCGCGAGCACCAGAGCCGCGCCCGCAAGCGTGTTTCGGAACATCCTGATCGTCACGGGGAGTGAATCTCTGAGGCGGAGTCGGAGCGGGATGCCGATATACCACGGCTGGGACTCTGTGTTCCTGTGGGGCGACAGAATGCGTGTTTACACGAACGTCGGTTTCGGGTCCTCCGTAACGTTACCCGATCGCCACGATCGCTCCGCGGAGCCGCTCCTCGAGTGCCCTGTCGCGCCGGTCGAGGATGGCTTCCCTGGCGGTGGCGATCACTCCCTTGACCACCTCCGCCCGGCTGGTCATCCCCATCCGCTTCGCGGTGCTGTCGACGGCCGAAAGTACGCGAGCGGGCACCTTGATGGAGATGTCCTGGTCCGCCAGCCCCTGGACGAGCGGATCGGCGGCGTGCTTCCTGACGCGCTCGGCGAACGCAGGGTTCCTGGAGAACTCGTACAACAACGTGCGGAGCACCGGAGCCGGCTGCGGCCGGCCCTCTCCCAATACGTCAGCGGCCAGGACTTCGGAGACCAGGAACAGGACATCCTTGAGGTGCCCGGGAATGCGCGCGTTCACCGTCTCCCCGGCAGCCTTGGCGAAGCCTTCCTTCAAACGGGGCGTCGACTGATGCGGAACCAGCGCGATCCCGTCGCACTCGCGGCAGACCGCGACCAGTACATCATCCACTGAATGAGGAACCGGCTCCTCGATCTCGACCGTGCGCCTGGCGAACACCACGTCCGTACGGCGCTCACAGGTCGGGCAGATCGCCCGGGATTCATCACCCTGCTTCCAGATCTTCATTCGTCCGATCCTGACGGGTGAACGCTCATGAACACTACCTGCTCCAGATCGTCGTCCCAGTACGCCTTGACGTACCAGCGCAACCCCTCCTTGTCGATCAGGAACTCGTGTGCAGTTGTATCCGGATCGAAGTGGCAGGGACTCGCCGCGTGCTGATCGCCGCGGCACCGCAGCAGGAGTTCGATCACCTCCTCGGGCGTGATTCGTTCGTACTGGAGCCAGTTCTTCAGCGGCGCGTCTTGCGAGGCCAGTGGGCGTAATTTCGCTCGCGCAGTGAATCGACGACTAGCCCCCGCGCCTCCTTGAATCCAAGCCTCTGCTTCCCGCCCACGCCTGCCTCCTCGAATGTAGGCGGATTGTCACACAAATCAACCGCTACGCCCAACTGCATTGTGCACACAACGGCGCAAAAGGATCTATGCCAGAGTCGCGCCGGAACAGCGCAAACGAGCAAGCGTGAAACGAAAGCGGGGTTCCGCAGACAACCACATCGGTTGCTTCGGAACCCCGCCATTTCTTCGTCAGTGGACGACCAGGGACTCGAACCCCGGACCTCTCGCGTGTGAAGCGAGCGCTCTAACCAGCTGAGCTAGTCGTCCGTTATCGCGGGCCGGCTTGCACCGCGCCCGCGCCAGGGGGTGGGCTGCTGCCTGCGGGGCCCTGACCCGTTTTCCCCCAGATCTGCTTTCAAGTACCCCGTAGGGGAATCGAACCCCTGTTTACGCCGTGAGAGGGCGTTGTCCTAGGCCACTAGACGAACGGGGCGTGACCCACAAGAGCCTTAAAATTTACCCGGCTCGGACCGATCTGTCAACCCGGGATCGTGCTTTCCGGGCTCCCTGCGAGAGGCGCCGCCCGGATTCGAACCGGGGGTGGAGGATTTGCAGTCCTCTGCCTTACCACTTGGCTACGGCGCCGTACCTGCGTGGTTCAGCAGGCGCACTTCAGAGCGGGCAACCGGGCTCGAACCGGCGACCTCAACCTTGGCAAGGTTGCGCTCTACCAACTGAGCTATGCCCGCGTTGCGGCCGACAAATGTACCCAGCCGCCTCACACGGGTCAACCCCCGCCGGGCCCTCCGGAGAGGCCCCGGAGCCAGCCGCGGCGCGCGTTGACACGGTCCCCGCGCGCCGCTAGCGTCCCCCGTTCGCGCCCGCCCCGCGGGCCCCGTTGAACGCCACCGTCCCCACCCGTCGCGACCGCCCGATGACGCGATTCCGCTCCGCCGCCGGAGCGCTGCTGCTCGCCGCCGCGCTGGCGCCCGCGCACGCCCGCGCGCAGGGCGAAGACGCCCGCGTGCTCCCGCGCGGATGGATCGAGTTCCGCGCGGTCGGCCTCTACACGCAGTTCGACTCGCGCTTCGGGTCCGGCGGCAAGGAGCCGCTGGGCGAGCTCTTCGGCGCGCAGCTCCAGACGGTGGCGGAGCGCGTGCTGACGCCGCTGGCCACCCCGGCGAAGGCGCAGCTCGACTCGTTCTTCACCAACACCGCGGCGCAGGTTCAGAACCCGGTGGCGCCCGAGGCGCCGGTGCTCGGCACCGCGCGCGCGCGGCTCGCCGGCGACGTGCGGCGCGCCCCCTTCACCCTGTCGTACGGCCTCTCCCGGCGCCTGATGGTGGGGATCACCGTTCCCTTCGAGCGCAACGGGACGGCGGTGTCAGGGATCTCGCTGGAGGGCGGCACGCTGGGGCTCAACACCAGCCCCGACGCGAACGCGGCGATGCTGAACCGCATCGGCGCCTCGTACGCCGCGCTGGGGCGGGCGGCGCTCCTCCCCGTCCGCGGCTCCGCGGCGGGAGTCGAGCTGCAGCGGCGGGTGGCGGCGCTCGCCAACGGCGACACGCTCCTCCTCCCCACGCACGGCGTCTCGCCCGCGGAGCTGACCGCCAACGCCACGCTCCTGGCGCAGCTCACGGGCGACGAGGCGGCGGCGTTCGGCGCGGTCTCGGCCGCCACGCCCTTCCAGCTGGGCGACGTGGAGGTGAGCGCGCGCTACCAGCTCGTGAACCGCGTCCGCGGCTATCCGCTCCCCGACTCGGCGCGGCGGGGCTTCCGGGCCGCCGTCGCCGCCAGCCTGCGCCTGCCGACGGGGCCGCACGCCGACACCATCTTCCTGCTCGTGATGCCCCGCGACGTGGGGCACGCGGGGGTCTCGGCCGACGTCTACGGCGACTGGTTCCTGGCGCCGCGCTACTGGGTGAGCGCCTCGGCGGGGTTCACGCAGCTCCTCGCGCGCGACGTGCTGCGCCGCCCGTTCAGCGGCACGCGCCTCTTCCCGTCGGACACGGTGCCCTTCATCTCGGCGCGGCGCGAGCCGGGGGCGCGCTTCCGGGCGTCGGTGATGCCGCGCTACCGGCTCACGCGGGAGATCACCTTCGCCGCGACCTACCAGTTCGAGCACGCGGGGGCGACGTCGTACACGGCCTCGGACGACGCGGGGGAGGTGGGGCTGGGGCCGGTGGAGCGGACGGACGCCTGGACGGCGCACTCGGTGGGGATCGGCGCCGGCTACAGCACGCTGCCGGCGTTCTTCTCGGGGAAGACGCGCATCCCGCTGGAGGCCTCGATCGTCTACCGCAACACGGTGGCGGGGAGCGGGTTCGCGCCGCACGCGGGCATGGTGGAGGTCACCGGCCGCGTGCTCTACCAGCTCGTCGGCCGTCCGCCCCGCCCGAAGCCCGACTCCGCCGCCGTCGACTCGGTCCGGCCGCCTCCGCCGCCTCCACCCCCTCCTCCACCGCTCGTCGCGCCCGCGGAGCGGCCCCCGACGCGACCGGCGCCGCCTCCGCCGCCCGCCCCGGCGCCGCCGCCAGTCGTGGTGCCGCCTCGACCGAGCTGATCTCACGCAGAGACGCAGAGGATCAGACGGCTACGCCGCGCTCCAGCAGCTCGCGCGCGTGCTCCAGCGACACCGCGCTCTCGGGGTCGCCGCCGAGCATGCGCGCGATCTCGCGCACCCGCTCGTCGTCGGCCAGGGTGTCGACCTCGATGGCGGTGCGGCCGTCGCGCTCGGCCTTGGCCACGCGCAGGTGCACGTTGGCGCGCGCGGCGATCTGCGGGAGGTGGGTGATGGCGAACACCTGGTGGCTCCCCGCCACCTCCCGCATCTTCTCCCCCACCTGCAGCGCCACCCGCCCGCCGATCCCCGCGTCCACCTCGTCGAACACCAGCGTGGGCACCGCGTCCTGCCGCGCGAGGATGGTCTTGAGCGCCAGCATGATGCGCGACATCTCGCCGCCCGACGCGACGAACGAGAGCGGCCGCGGCTCGAATCCCCGGTTCAGCGACACGCGAAACTCGATCTCCTCCGCCCCCGCGGCGCCCGGCTCGCCGAGCGGCAGGACGGCGGCCTCGAAGCGCCCGCCCTCCATCCCCAGCTCCGGCAGCACCTGGTTCACCTCGCCCGCCAGCCGCGCCGCCGCATCGCCGCGCCGCGCGGTGAGCTCCGCCGCCAGCCGCTCCAGCTCCTCGGCGGCGGCGGCGGCGCGCTTCTCCAGCGCCCCCAGCTCGAAGCCGGCGCCGTCCACCAGGTCCAGCTCGGCGCGGGCGGCGCGGCCCACCTCGACCACCTCCTCCAGCGCGCCGCCGTACTTGGCGCGCAGCCGGAAGAGCAGGTCCTGCCGCCGGCGGATCTCGTCGAGCCGCGCGGGGTCGTGCTCCACCGTCTGGGCGTATCGCTCCATCCGCTCGCCCAGCTCCTGCACCGCGTAGTAGGCCGTGTCGAAGAGCTCGCGCACCGCCTCCTGCGACGGATCGATGCGGATGAGCTGGTCGACGCTGCGGTCCAGGTGCGCCAGCGAGCCGAGGATGGCGGGATCGGAGCCGGCGAGCGCGTCGTAGAGCGCGGCGGAGAGGCTGGTCAGCTCCTCGGAGTGGGAGAGGCGGCGCGCCTCCTCCTCCAGCGTCTCCTCCTCGCCGGGCTTGAGGGCGGCGGCCTCGATCTCGTCCGCCTGGAAGCGGAGGAAGTCCGCGCGCTGCAGCGCCTCGCGGCGGCGGCGCTCCAGCTCCGCCATCTCCCGCCGCAGCCCGGCGACGCTGCCGTGGGCGGCGCGAACCTGCGCTAGCAGCGCGCCGCTCCCCGCGTACACGTCGAGAATGGCGCGCTGCTCGTCGCGGCGCAGCAGCGTCTGGTGCTCGTGCTGGCCGTGGAGGTCGACGAGCATCCGCCCCAGCTCGCCGAGGAGCCCGGCGGTGGCGGGGGTGCCGTTCACCCAGGCGCGGCTCCGCCCCTCAGCGGCGACCTCGCGCTTGAGGACGAGCACGCCTTCCTCCACCTCGATCCCGCGCTCGTCCAGGAGACGCATCACCTCGTCGCGTCCATCCACCTCGAACACGCCCTCGATGGAGGCGCGCTCCTCGCCCGCGCGCACTACCTCGCTCGACGCCCGCTCCCCCAGCAGCAGCGAGAGCGCGCCGACGATGATCGACTTCCCCGCCCCGGTCTCGCCGGTCAGGACGTTCAGTCCCGGCCCAAGCTGGACGGAAAGGCGATCGATCAGCGCGAAGTTGCGGATGCGCAGCTCGGTCAGCATCTAGGACAGAAGTGGACGGTGGCGCGGGCGGGGACGAGGGAAGGATAGCGGCAGGAGAGGCGGGGTGAAAGTATGTGAGATAAACCGGTTGCCCAACCAGTGCAGAGACGCTACCGAGGGTTTACGGGTGACCCGGCGAGCGATAGATTGGTCTTATAAATGGACTGGGCATTCCCGGTCGGCGTCGGGCCTCGGTGTATTACCGGGGCCTTTCGCTTTGATGGAAATACCTTTTCGAGTCCCACCCCTTCGCCACGCCGCCCGAACCGTGTGCGAGAAGAAACCGCCTGGTCTCACACGGAGTCAACGGAGTCAACGGAGTTGTTACCGTTAACTCCGTTGACTCCGTGTGAGACCCTTTTCGGGATCAGGTACGGTTCGGCTACCAGTTACCCGGTAAGGTCTTCAGCAGCTCTTCCTGGCGCGCGAACATCTCGCTCTCCGTCCGGCCAGCGCCCTCCGGATGGTCCCAGCCGAGGACGTGCAGAGTCCCATGAACCGCCAGCCGAAGCACCTCGTCCGCGGGGGTCGCGCCGTACTCGGCGGCCTGGCGGAGGGCCTGGTCGACGCCGACATAGACGTCGCCGAGGGGCGGCTGGCCGTCGTCGTGGAGGGCGAAGGAGATGACGTCGGTGGGGCCCTGGTGGTGCAGGTAATCCTCGTTCAGCGCCGTGATCTCCGCGTCGGAGACCAGCGCGACCGAGATCTCGGCGACAGGGACGCCTTCCGCGCACAGCACGTGGCGCACCGCGGCCTCCACGCGCGACGGGTCCACCGGCGGCTCCACGCCCTCGCCGACGCTCACCTCGACGTCGATCCCGTCCATCTCCCCCTCACCGCTGCGTGGCGCCGGTCGCGGCGGGCTCCGCGGGCGGGCTCGCCTCCGGCTGGGGCTGCGCGCCGTCGGCGGAGGCGGCGCCGGACGCGGGCGCATCTCCATCTCCCGAGCCGTTCCCGGCGACGGCGGACGCGGGATAGTCGACGCGGTGGTGGTACATGCTGGAGAGAGCGCGCGCCAGCACGTCCTTGGCGCGGTGGATCTCGCGCAGCGTGAGCGGGCACTGGTCGAGCTGGCCGGCGGCGATCTTGGCCGAGACGATGCGCTCCACCAGCTCGCGGATGCGCTCGGGGCTGGGGTCGGGGAGCACGCGCGCCGCGCTCTCCACCGAGTCGGCCAGCATCACCACCGCCGTCTCCTTGGTCTGCGGCCGCGGGCCCAGGTAGGCGAACTCGCGCGGGTCGATCCGCGCGCCGGGGTCGCTCTCGCGCGCCTGCTGCAGGAAGAAGGAGATGGGCTGCGTGCCGTGGTGCTGCGCGATGAAGGCCTTCACCGCGTCCGGCAGGCGGTGCTGCTCGGCGAGCTTGAGCCCCTCGGCCACGTGGCTGCGCACGATGGCGGCGCTGGTCGAGGGCTTCAGCTTGTCGTGCGGGTTGCGGCCCTTCGGCTGGTTCTCGATGAAGTACTGCGGCTTCACCACCTTGCCGATGTCGTGGTAGTAGACGCCGACGCGTGCCAGCAGCGCGTTGGCGCCGATGGCCATGCACACCGCCTCGGCCAGGTTCGCGACGCTGATGCTGTGCGCGTAGGTCCCCGGCGCCTCCAGCGCCAGCCGCTGCAGCAGCGGGTGCTTGGGGTCGGCCAGCTCCTGCAGCGTCATGTTGGTGGTCACCCGCGTCACCGACTCGGCCACCGGGAGGATGCCGACCGCCAGCAGCGACGAGGCGGTGGCGTTCACCGCCCCCCAGAGCACCGAGGCGCCGACCTCCCGCAGCGTCCACCCGCGCAGGAGCCCGACGGAGATCGCCGCGGCGGCGTACGCCCCGGCGATGATCCCCACCACCACCCAGGTCTGCAGCCGGCGCCGCGCCACGCGCACCCCGAAGGCCGCCGCCGCCCCGCCCACCGCCGCGGTGAAGGGGACCGCAGCCCCCAGGAAGGGGCCCTGCCCGCCCAGGATCAGCGCCAGCACCAGCGCGAGCGCCAGCGCCAGCCGTCCCCCCCAGAGCACCGCCACCAGCAGCGTGGCGAAGGGGACGGGGAGGAGCTCGGTGGGGAGCCCCACCCGCGCGATCACCGCCGAGAGCGCCGCCACCACCACCACCAGCGCGGCCACGAAGACCACGGAGCGGTCGTCGGCGTACAGGTGCAGCCGCGACAGGCGCAGCAGCATCCCCAGGATCCCCAGCAGGAGCAGGTTGTAGAGCACGGAGCCCGCGGCCCGCCCCGGCGAGCGGCCGCCGTCCTCCTCGCCGCCGCGGGCGGAGAGCGCGGCCTGGTAGGCGCGCAGCCGCTCCTCCTCGCGCGCGCCCACCTGCTCGCGCGCACCCACGATCTTCTCCCCGGCCAGCACCCGGTACTTCACCGGGTCTACCGCCGCGCGGGCGCGGGCGCGGGCCGCCTCGGTCTCGCGCTCGTTCACCGCCAGCGAGGGCTGGAACCAGCGCACCAGCAGCAGCCGCTGCAGCTCGGCCGCGTCGGCGTCGGCCGCCGGCAGGTACCCCTGGGCGGCGTGGTAGAAGCCGTCGGCGGTGCGCAGCGAGTCGGCGGGGACGAGCCCCGCGCCGGCGGCCGTGCCGCGCACCCGCACCGCGCTCACCCCGCTCCGCTCCGGCGAGCCCGCCGCCACCCCGCGCGGGAGCTGCTCGCGCACCGCGCGACTCGTGGCGTCGAGGAGCGCGGCGCGCCGTTCGGGGTCCTGCAGCACCTCCACGCCGCCCAGGGTGGTGGGGATGCCGGACTGGGCCAGCACCCGCCGCACCGCGTCGGCGCGCCGTTCGGGGGGGAGCGCGTCGGCCTGCGCCACGCGCGCGAAGAAGCCCCGGGCCGCGGCCAGCACGCTGTCCGCCGCCCCGGGGCGGTAGTCGTAGACGGGAGGGACGCCGCGCGCCGCCTCTTCCTGCTCGCGGCGCAGCTCCTCGCCGGTCTTGGGGATCTGGAAGGGGATGCGGGCGATGACGTCCTGCGGCGCCACCACGCCGCGCTCCAGCACCACCGGCCCCGGCGCGGCGCCGGCGGGGAAGAGGAGGTAGATGGCGACGGCGGTGGCCAGCAGCGCGCCGAAGCGCACCGCGTGGAAGAGCAGGCGCCGCCGCGGGCGAGAGGGAGGCTCGCCCGGCTCGCGCGGCGTCCCGCGCCGCTCCACGCTCACGCGCTCGCCGCCGGGCATCAGGCCTCTCCGGGCTCCAGCTCGTGCCCGGCGTGGGCGGCGTAGGCCTTGATGATCTCCTTCACCAGGCGGTGGCGGATCACGTCCGAGCCCTTCATGTAGGTGAAGGCGATCCCGGGGATCCCCTTCAGCACCTCCTCGATCTCCAGCAGCCCGCTGTCCTCGCGGCGCGGCAGGTCGATCTGCGTCTTGTCGCCCGTGATCACCGCCTTGCTGTTCAGCCCCAGGCGGGTGAGGAACATCTTCATCTGCGCCGTGGTGGCGTTCTGCGCCTCGTCCAGGATCACGAAGGCGTCCTGCAGCGTGCGCCCGCGCATGTAGGCGAGCGGCGCGATCTCGATGGAGCGGCTCTCCATCGCCCGGCGCAGGCGGTCCTGCGGGATCATGTCCTCCAGCGCGTCGTAGAGCGGGCGCAGGTAGGGGTCGATCTTCTCCTGCAGGTCGCCGGGAAGGAAGCCCAGGTTCTCCCCCGCCTCCACCGCGGGCCGCGCCAGGATGATGCGCTTCACCCGCTTGCGCGTGAGCGCGTCGACCGCCATCGCCACCGCCAGGTAGGTCTTCCCCGTCCCCGCCGGGCCGATGCCGACCACGATGTCGTTCTCCTCGATGGCGGCCAGGTACTTCGCCTGCCCCTCGCTCTTGGCGGTCACCGTCTTGCGCGGCCCGGCCACCACCACGCGGCCGGCCTCGGCCAGGCGCTCCACCCCGGCGCCGCCGTCCTCGGCCGCGGTGTCGAAGAAGCGGGCGACGTCGTCGGTGCCGAGCGCCTCGCCGCGGCGGGCGACCTCGACCATGTGCTGGGCCACGGGCACGGCGCGCTCCACCCCCTCCAGCGGGCCGGAGAGGAGGAGGTGGTCGCCGCGCAGAAACACGCGCAGCCCGGAGCGGCGCGCGAGCTCGTTCAGGTTGGCGTCGTTGACTCCCGAGAGCGCCAGCGGGTCGGCGCCCTCGGCGGGAATGCGGTGCTGAATGGTCTCTTCCGGCATCTCGCTGCTTCTATCCCTGACGATCGGTCCGGCTGAACCGACCCTCTATAGACGTTCTCTGGACCGCCTGCGTCAATGCCGACCGCGGCCGGGGATCCCTCACCCGAACGACAACGGCAACAACATGCTGGCGAGCTTCGCGGCGGCTTCCGCCCAAGGCCACGTAGCGGCCGCGGTCAGATCCTCACGGCGCTGCCGTCACTTGCGCCAGGGCGGTGACAGCGGGACCGCGCCTCAGGATGACGTCTCAGGGAGACGGCGCACCGTGATTTCCCTCGCGTCTCAAGCGCAACGCCCCACCCTCCCCTCGTGGGAGGGTCGGAAATCGCCGACATGCAGTACCGTCGGCGATTTCCGGGGAGGGGGTGCCTCGGGCACGCGCCGCGGGGCTGCCTTCGGACGTCGTGGCTCCAGGAACCGCGCCACCCCCTGCCAATCCCCCAACGCCTGCGGGCGGGGCCGGCGACACGCCGTTGCCCCGCCCGTCTCCGCCGGCGGCCGCTGCGCTGCGGATTGTTACGTCGCAGTCCTGCGAATGTTCACCTCGCGGAGCTGGTCGTCGGCCACCGGGGTGGGCGCGCCCTCGAAGAGCGCGCGCGCCGACGCCGTCTTGGGGAAGGCGATCACGTCGCGCAGGCTCTGCCCCCCGGCGAGCAGCATCACCAGCCGGTCGAAGCCGAACGCCACCCCCGCGTGCGGCGGCGCGCCGTAGCGGAACGCCTCGAGCAGGAAGCCGAACTTGATCTGCGCCTCCTCGGGCCCGATCCCCAGCGCGCGGAAGATGGCCCCCTGCAGCTCCGGCTCGTGGATGCGCACCGAGCCGCTGCACATCTCCATCCCGTTCCACACCGCGTCGTACGCCAGCGACCGCACCGGCCGGCGGTAGAGCGCCCGCGCCACCTCGGCCGGGGGCGCGCCCTCCTTCGTCGCCCGCAACACCTCGGCCACGTCGTCCGGGTGCGGGCGGGTGAAGGGGTGGTGCTCGGAGACCAGCCGGTCGGCGTCGGGGTCCCAACCGAAGAGCGGGAACTCCGTCACCCAGAGCCACGCCTGCCTGGCCGTATCGACCAGCTCCAGCTTGCGGGCGAGGTGGCGGCGCAGCTCGTCGAGCGCGGGCTCCAGCCCGGCGCGCACGGTGTGCGTCTCCTCGAAGACCGGCGCGGAGCCGTCGGTGCTGCCCACCAGCGGCCCCGGCGTGCCGGGGTCCGCCACGCGGAACTCGCCGACCACGGCGACGAAGAGGTCGCCGTTCTCCATCCCCGCCGCGCCTTGGAAGGCGTCGCGGGTGGCGTCGTCCAGCGCCTTGGCGAACTGCCCGGAGAGGCCGTCGTCGCCGCGCTTGACCCAGAGCGCGCCCGCCGCGCCGCCCCGCTTCGCCACCTCCTGCAGCGCGTCGAGCTCCTTGCGCGAGAGCCGCGCGCCGCCGGGGACGCGCAGCCCGCGGATGCGCTGCGCCGTCCCCTGCGTCTGCTGGAAGAGGCGGAAGTCGGCGCGCCGCAGCACGTCGGTCAGGTCGACGATGGGCAGGTCGAAGCGCAGGTCGGGCTTGTCGGTGCCGTAGCGCGCCATCGCCTCGGCGTAGGTGAGGCGGGGGAAGGGCGTCTCGACCTCGATCTCCCCCACCTCGCGGAGGATGGCGGCCATCAGCCCCTCGCCCAGCGCCAGCACGTCGTCCTGCGCGGCGAAGGCCATCTCGATGTCGATCTGCGTGAACTCGGGCTGGCGGTCGGCGCGCAGGTCCTCGTCGCGCAGGCAGCGGGCGATCTGGAAGTAGCGGTCGAAGCCGCTCACCATCAGGAGCTGCTTGTAGAGCTGCGGGCTCTGCGGCAGCGCGTAGAACTCGCCGGGCCAGTTGCGGCTGGGCACCAGGAAGTCGCGCGCCCCCTCGGGGGTGGGCTTGGTGAGGAGCGGCGTCTCGATCTCCAGGAAGCCCTGCGCCGACAGGTAGCCGCGGGCGCTCTGCGCGGCCGCGTGCCGCACGCGCAGCGCGTGCTGCAGGTCGCCGCGGCGCAGGTCCAGGGTGCGGTGGCGCAGCCGCAGGTCCTCGGAGGGGAGCTCGTCCTTGGCCCCGTAGAACACCTGGATGGGGAGGGGCTCGGCGCGGGTGAGGATCTCGAGCGCGGCCGCGCGCACCTCCACGTCGCCCGTGGCCATGTCGGGGTTGTGCTGCCCGGCGATGCGCGGGAAGACGGTGCCCTCGATGCGCACCACGTCCTCGGGCCCCAGCCGCCGCGCCTCCTCGATCGCCGCGGGGGGCGTCCAGCCGGGATCGAACGACACCTGCACCACCCCCTCGCGGTCGCGCAGGTCCAGGAACACCAGCGAGCCCAGGTCGCGCCGGCGGTGCACCCATCCGGCCAGGGTGACGACGGCGCCGGCGTCGCCCGCGCGGAGCGTGCCGGCGGCCGAGGTGCGGTACGAGGTGGGGTACTCCAGGCTCATCGGTCGGTCGGCGCGGGGTGCGGGTGCGCGTGGTGGAGGTAGAGGTGCCAGAGGCCGACGCCGGCCAGCACCCCCAGGGTGTCGGCCAGCCAGTCGACCACGTTCGCGTTGCGGTTGCGGACGAAGAGCTGGTGCACCTCGTCGCTCGCGCCGTAGAGCACGCCCAGGAGCAGGGCCAGCAGCGCCTCGCGGCGGCCGGCGCCCAGCGCCCGGGCGATCAGCGCCCCGCCCACGGCGTAGGCGGCGGAGTGCTGCAGCTTGTCCCACCCCAGCACCGAGGGGAGCTGCGGGAGCGAGGGGCGCGACGAGAAGACGAAGACCGCCGCCGCCCAGAGCAGCGCCGGCCCCCAGCGGTACCAGAAGGGCTTCACGGCGCCTCCGCCTCGGCCTCGGCCACCACCGCCATGAACGCCTCGGGGGTGGCGGCGGCGGCCAGCCGCTCGCGCGTCTCCTCGCGCCGCACCAGGCGGGAGATGCGCGAGAGCGCCTTCACGTGCAGCCCCGCGGCGCTCTCGGGGCCGACGAGGAGGAAGAACAGGCGCGCCGGCTCCCCGTCGAGCGAGGCGAAGTCGACCGGCTCGGCCGACACCCCCGCCGCCATCGCCAGCCCGCCGGCGCTGCCGGACTTGCCGTGGGGGATGGCCACTCCGCCGCCGATGCCGGTGGAGAGCTCCGCCTCGCGCCTGCGCACGGCGGCGAGCGTGGCGGCCGCGTCGTCCACCACCCCCGCCTCGGCGAGCACCGCCACCAGCTCCTCCAGCACGGCGTCCTTGGACTTCGCGGCGAGGGGCACCCGCACGCGGTCGGCGCTCAGCAGCTCCGTCAGCAGCACTCGTCGGTTCGGCGGCGGCTCGGACCCCGGAAACGGCCCGGCCACGCTTTGGGGCGTGGCCGGTGCGGACCTTGCAAACCTAACCCGCGCCCGGTGCCGCATCAAGCACGCCCCGGGGAACCCTTTCGGGCCGCCGGTGAATCACCTGCCGCCGCTGCAGCAGGTCTCACGCAGAGACGCAGAGGCACTGAGAGAACACTGGGCACTAGGCACTGGGCACTGGGCACTAATTAGGCACTTCTGTCGATGACCATCGCCGCAACCATCAGGCCCGACCTCGCCGGCCTCCTCCCCGAGGAGGTGCAGGCCGTGCTCGCCGACCACTTCGCCGCGCGGGGGCAGGCGCGCTACCGCGCGGGGCAGGTGGCGCGGTGGATGTACGAGCGGCTGGCGGGGAGCTTCGACGAGATGACCGACCTGCCGGCGGCCGAGCGCGAGGCGCTGAAGGAGGCGTTCGACCTCACCGCCCCCGCCGTCGCCCGCCTCTCCCGGTCGACGGACGGGACCGCCAAGCACCTCTGGCGGCTGAAGGACGGCGAGCTGATCGAGGCGGTGCTCATCCCCACCCCCACCCGGCTGACGCTCTGCATCTCCAGCCAGGCGGGGTGCGCCATGGCGTGCTCCTTCTGCGCCACCGGTTGGGCGGGGTACCGGCGCCAGCTCGGCGCGGGCGAGATCGTCGCGCAGTACCGGGGTGCGCGGCGCTGGGCGCGCGACAACGGCTACGGCGAGATCAGCAACATCGTGTTCATGGGGATGGGGGAGCCGCTGATGAACCCGAAGGCGCTCTTCCCCGCCCTGGCGATCCTGAACCGCGGCTACGGCGTGGGCGCGCGCCGCATCACCGTCTCCACCGTGGGCGTGGTGCCGGGGATCCTGCAGCTCGCGGAGATGCCGGAGCAGTACCGGCTGGCGGTCAGTCTGCACGCCCCCAACCACGAGCTGCGCCAGACGCTCATCCCCCTGGAGAAGAAGTACCCGCTCCCCGTCCTCCTCGACGCGCTGCGGAAGTTCGACGAGGCGGGGGGGAAGCGGATCACCTTCGAGTACGTGATGATCGACGGCGTCACCGACCTCCCGGGGCTGGCGGAGGAGCTGGCGGAGGTGGTGGGCGAGTTCCGGGCGTTCGTGAACCTGATCCCCTTCAACCCCATCCCCGGCACCGACTGGCAGCCGTCGAAGCGGGCGCGGCTGGAGCACTTCCTGCGCGTGCTGGAGGGAGAGGGGATCCCCGCCGCCGTGCGCGAGAGCCGCGGGCGCGACATCGCCGCGGCGTGCGGGCAGCTCCGGGCCGAGGCGACCGAGGGGCGCAAGCCGGTGCAGATCGGCTCGCTCTAGCCTCGGCAACCACGGGCATCACGCAGAGGGCGCGGAGAAACGGAGAGGACGCAGCGGCTCTCCCTGTTCCTCCGCGCCTCCGCGTGACAGATTCGCGCGCATGAGCCGCGTCGCCATCCTCTCGCCCGGGGGGGAGTTCACCCACCGCCTCCTGGCCGCGCTGGCGGAGCGGGGGGCGGAGGCCGACACGCTGGTCCTCTACGTCCCCAGCGCGCGGCGGTATCTCGAACGGCTGGGATCGACGCCACGCCGGCTCCTTGCGCTCCCGCTCCTCCCTGCCCGCTGGGCCGCCTGGCGCCTGCGCCTCCGCCGGCAGGGCTTCGGGCGCGGGGCGCGCCGCGTGGTGTTCGCCGGGCCGCTGAACGGCGCGGGGATGGCGCGCGCGCTGCGGACGCTGGCGCCGGACGTGATGCTCCTCGCGCAGTGCTCCATCGTCTCTCCCGCGATCCTCTCCATCCCCTCGCGCGCGACGGTGAACGTCCATCCGGGCCTCCTCCCCTGGGTGCGCGGCAACGGCCCCTTCGCCAACGCGCTGCTGCGCGGCGTCCCCCTCGGCTGCACCGCGTTCCGGGTGGATGCGGGGATCGACACCGGCCCCCTCCTCCGCCGCCGCCTGCTCCCGGTCGGTGGCGACGACACCCTCCAGGACCTTCGTGACGGGCTCTACCGCCTCTGGGTGGAGATGAGCGCCGACGTGATCGCCGACGCCGCCGCGGGCCGCCTGCCGCCCGGGACGCCGCAGGACGCGCGCTTCCCGCTCGGCCGCACCCTTCCCGACGCCGAGGCGGCGCGCGCGGCGGAGGGCGGGCGGGCCAGGGCGCTCTTCGACCGCTGGCGCCCCTTCTGCGACCCGCGCGACCTGTCGCTTCCCGCGGACTTCGACGCCGCTCCGCTGCTGCAGGCCGGCGCCGCATGAGGGTGTCGCTGCTGGAAGACGGTGCGCTCGCGCTGGAGGTGGAGCCCGACGTCCTCCCCGCGGTCGAGGCCTGGGTCCCCCGTTTCCCGCTCCACGGGATGGTCTCGGCAGACGCCTCCGTCATCCGCGTCGAAGCCGGACCCGTGCCGCCGGCGCCGGAGGGCCCGCCGGTGCTCGACCTGCGCGCGCTCCGCGGGTGGGTGATCGGGGCCGAGGGCCGGGTGGTGCTCCGCGAAGACTCCGGCGCGCTGGGGGCCGAGGTGGAGCTCGCGTCCGGCGTGGCGACGGTGCGCATCGCCGACGCGGAGGCCGCGGCGGGGGCGCTGAGCGTGGAGACCTTCGGCGCGCTCACGATCTCGGCCGCGCTCCTGCTCACGCGGCTCGGCCGGGCGCTGGTGCACGCGGCGGCCGTGGTGGCGCCGGACGGGCGCGCCTGGCTCCTCGCCGCCGGGACCTTCGGCGGCAAGACCACCACCTGCGTGAACCTCATCCGCGCCGGGTGGAACTGGCTCTCCGACGACCACGTGGTGCTCGGCGAAGGAGCGGACGGGGCCCTGCGGGTGGAGGGGTGGCCCCGCCGCTTCAACCTGGACCACGGCCATGGCGAGGGGGCGCCCCGGAGCGTGCGCTCGCGCGTGGACCCGGAGCGGTTCGGGCCGGGAAAATGGGACAGGAATGCCCCACTCGGCGGAAGCTTCCTCCCCCGGGTGGAAGCGGAGCTCCCCACGCGGCTCTCCCGCGCCCACCCGGCGGCCGCGCTGGGGCGGCTGCTGGAGCAGGCACCCTGGCTCCTGGCCGACCCCACCGGCGCCCCGCGCATCCTCGCCCTCCTCCAGCGCGCCGCCACCCTTCCCGCATATGAGCTCCGGCTGGGAACGGATGTGTACTGCGACGTCGAATGGTTGCAGTCGGTACTCGCCCCCGCCGTCCATCCACCGAACGGCGCGTGAGGCCCGCCAAGGCCGGGCATTCCGGGCGCCCGGCCTTGACCGTTGCAGGATGTTTCACTATGGTCATTGCTGCTACTCCGGGTGCAGTTCGCCTGCCAGGTTCAACCTCTCGCCTCTTATCCCGGGACGGAAACCCAATGTCCGAACACCGCGCTGACTCCCAGTCGACCCGCGCCCCGCAGTCCACCGAGGCGCCTCACCGGCAGCGGATGCCGTTCGTCGCCCCGGCCATCGAGGAGCTCGGCTCGCTGACGACCCGCACGCTGGTCAGCAGCAGCTTCTAGCACCGCACAACGACGGGCCTCTCCGGGACGGCGCTGAAACCCGCCGTCCCTTCCGCGCGTTCTTTCCGGGCATGCCGTGCTCCCCTCCACCCCCGCGGGTGATCTCATGCGCTTCCTCAACCGACACACGACCGCGCTGCTGTTGCTGGGCTGCGCAGCCTGCGCCGACGAGCCGACCACCACGCCCCCCGTGGAGCAGCCGCCCAAAGAGGCCCCCAACCCGATCGGCGTGTACTCCATCAACATCACCGGGCTCGGCACCCCCGAGCCGCAGGCCCAGGTGAAGGCCGAGAACCCCACCCAGCTGGGAGGCGCCCGCGCCACCCTGACCAACGCCGGGGCCGGGCTGGTGTTCGAGCAGGTCTCGGCCGCCACCTTCATCGAGGGGGCGCGCAACCAGGGCGGGCAGCGCTACGGCGCCTTCACCTTCCGGGTGCGCAACGGCACCGGGGTGTCGCTGAACAACATCTCGCTGGTGCTGGTGTCGAAGGCGACCACCATCTCCGGCACGCCCATCTTCAACCTGCGCAAGTTCGACGGCACCGCCGCCGACCCGGCCATCGCCCCGTTGATCGTGCCCACCGGCGCCGCCGTGCTGGGGAGCGACCTGGTGACCATGCAGGCGCTCTATCCCGACGTGCTGCAGGTGTTCACCGAGGCCGAGGTGGCCGCGATCACCCTGCCGGCCGACGTGACGGGGATCTTCCCGTACGCCTTCATGGTGCGCAGCGTGATCTCCAACGCCAACCGCACCCTGCCGGTGACGGCGGACCCCAACCAGTACGACGGGGTGTTCACCATCGCCTTCCGCATGCCGCTGCAGGCCACGTCCACGCAGGACGTGTTCTCGCTGGGCTTCCAGATCCTGGCGGTCACCGACACCGAGACGCGCCTCACCGAGAGCATCGAGGAGGCGCAGGACACCGCCGCCGTGCGCCGGCTGCGCGACCGCGCCACGGCGCTGGGGGCCACCACGGTCACGGTGCTGAACGGGAGCAGCGCGATGGACGCGGCGGTCGCCGACTACCCGGGGCAGCGCCAGATCTGCTCGCCCCGCACCGCCGGCCCCTCGGGCGCGCCGACCAACACCATCGTGTCGCCGGGGGCGTACTCCACCCTGATGCTCCTGAACCCGGGCGAGTCGGTGGACGCGTGCAACCCGTACTTCCGCACGGGCACGCCCTCGCGCCCCGCCACCAACGTGGCCTACACCGTGACGGTGAAGGCCATGGACCGCTACGGCAACGTGCGGCCGGCCATCGCCGACACCGTGCACCTGGACGACCTCTCGGGGCCGCCGTACACCACCGGCGCGGCGGCGGCGCTGGTGTCGGGGAGCGCGAACCAGACGGTGACCTACTCGGACTACGGCACCTCGGTGATGCAGGCGATCGGCCGGCGCCTGAAGGGGTCGCGCCCGATCCTGG
Organism: Longimicrobiaceae bacterium; assembly: GCA_045803205.1. Classification (GTDB taxonomy): domain Bacteria; phylum Gemmatimonadota; class Gemmatimonadetes; order Longimicrobiales; family Longimicrobiaceae; genus Longimicrobium. Next base: position 4,462 of record JBJMPM010000100.1, on the reverse strand, counting down.
TGGCGGGCGTCACCCGCATCTGGACCGCGGGCGCCGCCACCTCCAACTGGAACACCGCGGTCAACTGGTTCCCCTCGGCCGTGCCCATGACGCTCGACTCGGTGTGGATCCCCGCCAGCGCGATCGTGATGCCGGTGCTCGTGTCGAACGTGCAGGTGGAGGGGGTCACGGTGGAGGATGTCGCCACCCTCAACCTGGCCGCCTTCAACCTCACGGCCACGGCCAACGTGACCGCGGGGCTCACCGGCGGGATCACCAACACCACGGGGCAGCTCATCCTGGCGGGGACCGCCAGGACCGTGCAGGGGAAGCTCCCGCGCATCCGGGTGACGGGCACCTACTCGCTCACCGGGAACGTGACCGCGCGCGCGCCGATCCAGTCCGACGCGGGGCGGATCACGGCGAGCGCGTTCAGGCTGCAGGCCGATTCGAACTGAGCCGCGGGCAACCTCGGCGGCTGCGCTGGCCAGGGAACCACGGGGGGCGCCGCTCGGCGCCCCCCGTTCGCATGGGCCGGCCAGCCCGGCCGAATGGACGACGTCTCACGCGGAGAGGCGCGGGAGGCGCGGCCCGCGGATGAGCCCCGGGCCGGCCGCGGGCGTGGGGAGGACGCGAACGTGGGCTTCTACACCCTGGCCGGCGGCTACAACACCCTCGCGACGGACGATCTGCTCCTTCGCCTGGGGCGACGGCAACCCGAGCTCGGGCGACGAACCCCAGGGCGGCGCCGTGGCTCTCGGGGCCACGACGTGACGGACGACGCCGACGGGTCGGTGGCGATGGGACGGCGCGTCTCGGTGGCGCGGCACGTGGGTCTGCACCAGCAGCGCGGCCACGGCGGGAGCGCAGGTGAACGCGGGCGGCAGCTCGTGGAACGTGATCTCGGACCGCAACTGGAAGGAGGGGTTCCAGGAGGTGGACGGCGAGGACCTGCTGCCGCGCCTGCGCGGCGTGCCGGTCTCGAGCGGGCGCTACCGCGACGAGGTGGACCGCGCGGGGCGACACATCGGACTGCATCGCCTTCGGGCCGAGCGCCGACGCCCCCACCATCAACCTGAGCGACTTCGACGGCGTGAACCTGGCCGCCGTGCGTGCCCTGGAGGGCCGCACGAGCGTGCAAGGCGAGCAGGTACGCTCGCTGCAGGCGGAGAACGCGGCGCCCATGCGCCGGGCGCTCGCCGCCGCGCGAGCGGAACGACCGGCTGGAGGAGCGGCTGCGACCGCGGGAGGCGGCCGCTTCGCCGCGCCGGTGATTCCCCTCCGCCCCGGGCGAGCCCACCCACCCGCGGACGGTCCCTCGAAGGACACCAACCCGGAGTGGACGACATGAAAGCGATCACCGGGGCGGCAGTCTGCGCCCTCCTGGCCTCCGCGCTCCCCGCCTCGGCGGGGGCGCAGTCCGACATCCTGCTGCGCCTGCGCTCGGGCTCGCCGCTGGGCGACCGATTCCGCGTGGACAGCGCCAGCGGCTTCGTGGCCAAGGGGGTGCTGGGCGTCGGCATCATCCCCTTCACCGGGGCCGGGGAGCGGCTGATGTGGCACCCGAACAAGGGGGCGTTCCGCGCCGGCTCCATCGGCAGCGCGGGGACGCAGTGGGACGACCCGAACACGGGGTACTACACCTGGGCGGGGGGATACAACACCATCGCCCTCGGGCTGGCATCGTTCGCGATGGGGTACCAGAGCACCGCGCTGGGGAGCTACAGCAACGCGCTGGGCTACACCGCCAACGCCGACGGCACCGGCGCGGTGGCCATCGGCTACCGCACCACCGCCGACGCCGACTACTCGGTGGCGATCGGGCAGCGCGCCAGCACCAACGGCCACGCGGGGGCCATCGTGTTCGCCGACGGCTCCACCACCGACAGCGCCCAGGCGAGCGCCAACAACCAGTTCACCGTGCGCGCCGCGGGCGGCTACCGCCTGTACACCAACGCCACCATGACCACGGGCATGCAGATGGCGGCCGGCGGCAGCTCGTGGGTCGTGATCTCGGACCGCAACCGCAAGGAGGGATTCCTGGGGGTGGACGGCGAAGACATCCTGGGGCGGCTGCGCTTCGTGCCGGTGACCACCTGGCGCTACCGCGACGAGGCCGACCGCTCGACGCTGCACATCGGCCCCATGGCGCAGGACTGGCACCGCGCCTTCGGCTTCACCCGGGACGAGCTGACCATCAACATGAGCGACTTCGACGGCGTGAACCTGGCCGCCATCCAGGCGCTCACCCGGCGGACGGAGGCGCTGCGGGCCGAGAACGCGGCGCTCCGCGCGCGGGTGCAGCGGCTGGAGGCGGGGCAGGCGGAAACCGCGGAGCTGCGCGCCCGGCTGGAGCGGCTGGAGGCGCTGCTGGCGGGCGCGGCGGCGGCGAAGCCGTAGACCGAAATCGGGCGTTTTCGTAAATTGAGGGACGGGAGGGGCCTGCGCCCTTCCCGTCCTTCCCGCGTTTCCTCCCCTGCACCCGCACGCGGACAAGAACCATGCAACGAGTGATTTTCCATTCGGCGCTCGCGGCGGCCGCGCTCTTCGCCGTGGCCGCATCCGCCGCCCCGGCGGCCGCCCAGTCCGACATCCTGCTGCGCCTGCGCTCGGGCTCGCCGCTGGGCGACCGCTTCCGCGTGGACAGCGCCGGCAGCGTGCTGGCCAAGACCAGCATCGGCATCGGCATCATCCCCTTCACGGGCTCGGGCGACCGGATGATGTGGCACGCGTTCAAGGGCTCGTTCCGCGTGGGCGGGGTGGACGGCACCCAGTGGGACGACGGGAGCACCGGCTTCTACAACATCGCGGCCGGCTTCAACGTCATGGCCCAGGGGAACTACTCCGTCGCCATGGGCTACGCCTCGCAGGCGCAGCTCTCGTACGGCGTGGCGCTGGGCTACACCGCCAACTCCAACGGCACCGCCGCGATCGCGCTGGGCTACCGCGCCACGGCGGACGGGGACTACTCGGTGGCGATCGGGCAGCGCGCCAGCGCGAACGGGTTCGACGGCGCCATCGTGATCTCCGACCAGTCGAGCACCGACAGCCTGGAGGCGAGCGCCACCAACCAGTTCTCGGTGCGCGCGGCGGGCGGGTACCGGCTCTTCACCAACGCCACCAAGACCACCGGGGTGAGCCTGAACGCGGGCGGCAGCTCCTGGAACGTGATCTCGGACCGCACCCGCAAGGAGGGGTTCCTGGGCGTGGACGGCGAGGACCTGCTGGCCCGGCTGCGCTTCGTGCCGGTGACCACCTGGCGCTACCGCGACGAGGCCGACCGCTCGCTCCTGCACATCGGCCCCATGGCGCAGGACTGGCAGCGCGCCTTCGGCTTCGGCGGCGACGGCACCACCATCAACATGAGCGACTTCGACGGCGTGAACCTGGCCGCCATCCAGGCGCTCGCCCGCCGCACCGAGGCCCTGCAGGCCGAGAACGCGTCGCTGCGCACCCGGCTGGAGACGGAGAACGCCGAGTTGCGCGCGCGGCTGGCGAGGCTGGAGGCCCTGCTGGCGGGCGCGGCGGCGGCGAAGCCGTAGACCGAAACCGGGCGTTTCCGTTAAATTGAAGGGACGGGAGGGGCTTGGCGCCCCTCCCGTCCCTTCCTGCGTTCCTCTCCTGCACCCCTACACGGACAGACACCATGCAACGAGTGATCCTCCGTACGGCGCTCGCGGCGGCCGCGCTCTTCGCCCTGGCGGCCCTCCCGGCCCCGGCGGCCGCCCAGTCCGACATCCTGCTGCGCCTGCGCTCGGGCTCGCCGCTGGGCGACCGCTTCCGGGTCGACAGCGCCAGCGGGTTCGTGGCCAAGGGCTTCATCGGCATCGGCATCATCCCCTTCACCGGGGCGGGCGACCGCACCATGTGGCACCCGTTCAAGGCGGGCTTCCGCACCGGCGGCGTGGACGCCACCCAGTGGGACGACGGCAGCTTCGGCTTCTACACCTTCGCGGCCGGGTACAACACCATCGCCGCCGGGAACTACTCCATCGCCGCAGGCTATTCGGCCGAGACCCACCAGTCGTACGGGGTGTCGATGGGCTACAACACCAACTCCGACGGCGTGGGGGCGGTGGCGCTCGGCTACCTGAGCACCGCCAAGGGGAACTACTCGGTGGCGATCGGGCAGCGGGCCAGCACCAACGGGTTCACCGGCGCGATCGTGATGTCCGACCAGTCGAACTCCGACAGCGTGCTGGCGAGCGCGAACAACCAGTTCTCGCTGCGCGCGGCGGGCGGGGTGCGCATCTACACCAACGCCACCAAGACCACCGGAATGAGCATGAACGCCGGCGGCAGCTCGTGGAACGTGATCTCCGACCGGACCCGCAAGGAAGGCTTCCTGGGCGTCGACGGCGAGGACCTGCTGCTGCGGCTGCGCGGCGTGCCGGTGACCACCTGGCGCTACCGCGACGAGGCGGACCGCTCGGTGCTGCACATCGGCCCCATGGCGCAGGACTGGCAGCGCGCCTTCGGCTTC
>JBJMPM010000096.1:0-21875 GCA_045803205.1 Longimicrobiaceae bacterium | reverse complement strand
CTTGTCACCTAGATCCAGTGTCGCCAGCTCGCTTTCCACCCATGCCTCGACCATGCACCCCCCCCTCTCTGGAGTGGACTCTGCGGACGCGTCCAGTCTATCCAGAGATGTGACTAATGGGTAGCCCGTACCGGGAGAGGGTGGTGACCGCGGCCGCGGTGAACCCTGCCAGCGACCTGGCGAGGCAGCGGAAGCGTTACCGGTTCGGGTTGAGCAACTCCTGTTGAACGCGACGGGCAACGAGGTGGGGAGCGTCCAGCACCTCCTCGTTCGCGAAGCGGAGCACCCGATACCCCATCTCCTGCAGCCACGCGGTACGCTTCTCGTCACGCTCGCACTGCTGCTCGTGGGCGGCGCCATCGACCTCGATGCACAACTTCGCCTTCGTGCAGCAGAAGTCGACGATGAACCGCGCCATCGGGTGCTGACGGCGGAAATGGAAGCCCACTTGCCGGTGTTTCCGCAGGAGCTTCCACATCGCTCGCTCCGCGGGCGTCGGCTGCGCGCGCAGTTCCCTCGCCCTCTGTTCGATTTCAGGCGTAGCCGCACGCATCCTTCGCCGCCCGTTCATATTGCCTCCCATCGCGCATGAACCCGACGGACTGGGCAGCCTCCACCGGCCTCGCAGACGCTGACCTCGCGCGGTTCTCCGCAGGCCAATCCACTACCGCGGCCTCCCCCCTCTCCCGGTACGGGAGAGGGAGTGCGCTCTAAGGCGCAGGGAGAGGGCCCCGCGAGGCGGAGGACGCACTCCGATCATCCCGCGTTCAGCCCGCTCCCCAGGAACCCCGCGGCGATGGTGGCGGCGGCGCGCATGGCGCGGCCGCGGGGGCGGCGCACCCGGCGGTAGGCCACCACGAAGCTCACCGTCTCCAGCGCCCGCAGCGCGCGGATGCGGTAGCTCACGCGCCCGCCCTCGTCCTCCGCGCAGGCGGGGATCGCGCTCACCGGCTCGGCCCCGCTCGGCAGCTCCACGTGCACGTGCAGCACGGCGCAGGGGATGTTGAAGATCACCCAGTCCGCGTACGTCACCGTGCAGGTGCGCCCGTCCGGCACCACCACCGGGCGGATCGACGACTCGTAGCCGAAGTTGAAGGTGTAGCGCTCCCCCGCGCGCACCGCCTCGCGCAGCCGCACCTCCAGCCGCGAGCCCGGCGCCTCGCCGTCGCCGTACACGCGCGGCTGCAGCTTGCCGCGCGCGTCCCACGCCCGGATGTCGGCGATCTCCGGCGTGTCGGCCGGCAGGTGGTAGCACCAGTAGCGCGCCGGCAGCTCGCCCGTGGTCTCCAGGTGGCACTCGTACTCGTAGCGCGCGCGGCGCGGGTCGTCGAGCAGCGTGACCGTCACCGTGGCCGACACCAGCCGGAACCCCTCGATGCCCGGGCGCAGCTCCCGGTAGTGCTGCGCCGTCGTCACGGCGCCGGTGATGCTCTTGGGGCGGGTCGAGGTCTTCATGGCGCGGCTCATGGGCTGAAGGTTGTATGCTATCCCACACGAAGTCCCAAAATGTACGCACTTGAACACAAGCCTCACGGCATGCGTGCATGGCTGCTCACGCTCGATCTCGCTGCTTCCTCGCTCAACCCGACCCTGAAGACGTCATCCTGAGGCCGGCCGCACCCTGCACCTCCGCCAGCACCGGACGCCGGCAGGCCGAAGGATCTATCGCCGGCGCCCGGAACCGTGCCGCCGAAGCACGCCTGACGAAGGCCCATCTCGCTGGGGAGGGCTACCGCCCCGCGCCTCCCGCCCCGCCGGGCTGGATGATGTGGATCTTGATCCGCATCGACGAGGACAGGCACAGGTGAACGAAGCGAACAGGGCGTCGCAAAAGGATATGCGGCGACGTCCAGAACGTCAACGTTCACGTTTTGCGTTGCCGCGGCGGCGGATTGGGAGCGGGAGGAGGGACGAGCCGGGGATGTGGAAGCGCAAGCCGATCGCAGGTGTGACCCGCGGAAACGACCGCGTGGAAGGGGCACGGCGCGAACGCGTCGGCCGGGCGGTGTCCGGAACTACTCGGGCGCGGCGGGCTCGTGGACCACGTCCAGGTGCTCGACGGGGAGCCGCGCACCCCAGATGCGGGCGGCCACGGCGGCCACCTCGTCCGCGTCGCCGGTGGTGAGGATGCGCAGCGAGCCCGCGCCCTCAGGCTCCAGCGCGCCGCGCTCGCGCAGCACCCGCGCCGTCTGCCGGGCGATGGCGGAGCCGCTGTCCAGCAGGCGCACCTCGGGCCCCAGCGCGGCCGCGATCTGCTCGCGCACGAACGGGTAGTGCGTGCAGCCGAGCACCACCGTGTCGACCCCCGCCTCGCGCAGCGGCGCGGCGAACTCGGCCAGGCGGGCGCGCAGCTCGTCGTCGTCCAGGTGCCCGTCCTCGATCAGGTCCGCCAACCCCGGGCAGGGCTGCGCGACCACCCGCGAGCCGTTGGCGTACGCCTCCACCAGCCGGGCGTAGCGCTCGGAGCGGAGCGTTCCCACCGTCGCCATCACCCCCACCCGGCCGTTGCGGCTCTCCCGCACCGCGGGCTTCACCGCCGGCTCCAGGCCGACCACGGGGATCGACAGCCGCTCGCGCAGCAGCTCCAGCGCGGCACCCGAGGCGGTGTTGCAGGCCACCACCAGCACCTTGGCGCCCTGCTCCTGCAGCCAGCGCCCGGCGGCCAGGGTGCGGGCGCGCACCTCGTCCACCGTGCGGTCGCCGTAGGGGACGTACGCGCTGTCGGCCAGGTAGAGCAGCTGCTCGGCGGGAAGCTCGCGGCGGATCTCGCGCGCCACGCTCAAGCCACCGATGCCGCTGTCGAAGATCCCGACCGGCGCCGGAGCGCTCATGGATTCCCCAGCGGCACGTTCACCCGGAGCTCCGTGCCCCCCTGCGGCCCGGGCTGCACGTCTACGTGCGTGTCGAAGCCGCGCAGGTGGGCCGCCACGTAGGCGTCGGCGCCGGAGAAGAAGTACCAGAAGACGGAGAGGGTGATCCAGTCCTCGCGCTCGTTGCGGCGGGCGCGCACCAGGGGGAGGGTGCGCTCCGGGTCCAGCGTGCCGTCGGCGTGCCGGACGCGCTCCAGCTCGCGCGCCTCCTGCAGCTTCTGGTTGGACTTGTAGACCATCCACAGGCTGCCGGACTCCAGCGCGAAGTACACCGCCCCGCGCCCCGGCGCGCCGATGGACGACTGCCCCCACCCGGGGAGCACCAGCGAGCGCAGGAACGCCTTGCGCGGGGTGATGTGGTAGCGCGGGAGCCCCACCGTGTCGGCGGCGGCGCGGCGCGCACGGCGGCGGGCGGCGGCCGAGGTGTCGGCGCGGGCGCTGTCGACGGCCAGCGGGCGCTGCTGGCGGTCGCGCAGGCGCAGCGAGTCGTTCACCTGCGCCCGCGCCGGCCGCGCCGCGGCGGCGAGCGCGAGGGGCAGGAGCACGGCGGCGATGCGGCGCCACGGAAGCTGGGTCATCTTCGGTCGGGCGATGGGCTCGGGTTGGCTGCGGCCGGCGGCCAAGCTAAGACTTATACCGCGCCGGGCGCAAAGCGTGCGGCGCGGCGTCGGGTATCTCGTGGAACCAGGCTCAGCTTTCGTCTCACGCAGAGACGCAGAGAGGCACAGAGAGAAAACCGCACCGTGCAGTTGCCGTTGGTGTCCGCGAAGGCGGACAGCGTGCCGTTGTAGCGGCGAGTTTACTCGCATAGTCCCACGATCGAAACGATGAAGAAGATGCCATCGCGCGTTGCCGCCGTCCTGTCGCTGACCCTCTGCCTCGCGGGGTGCGGGGGCGCGGCGCCGCCCGCGCCGGCGCCGCGGGCAGCGGAGACGCTGGTGCTGATGGGGACCACCGACCTGCACGGGTGGCTGCTGCCGTACGACTACTACACGGGGAAGACCACCAGCAACAGCCTGGCCTCGCTCGTTCCGCTCATCGACAGCGTGCGCGCGGCGAACCCCGGGCGCACCGTGCTGGTGGAGAGCGGCGACCTGCTGCAGGGGAACCCGCTGGACTTCGTCTACTCGCGCTTGGCGCCGGGCGAGACGCACCCGCTGGTGCGGGCGATGGACCTGGTGGGCTACGACGCGGCGGCGATCGGCAACCACGAGTTCAACTACGGCATCGCGCACCTGGACAGCGCGGTGGCGCATGCGCGCTTCCCCTGGCTCTCCGCCAACACCTTCCGCGCGGGCACGGCGGAGCACGCGTACCGGCCGTGGGCGATGGTGGAGCGCACCGTCGGCGGGAAGCGGGTGAGGATCGGGATCACCTCCGTCACCCCGCCGGGCGTGGCCATCTGGGACCGCGACAACGTGCGCGGGCGGCTGGAGTTCCGCGACGTCGTCGCCAGCGTACGCCCGGTCGTGGCGGAGATGCGCGCGCGGGGGGCCGACCTGGTGCTCGTCGCGGCGCACAGCGGGCTCGAGGGCTCCAGCTACGACACCGCGGCGACGCACGTCCCCGCCGAGAACGCGGCCGCCGCCATGGCCCGCGAGGTCCCCGGGATCGACGTGATCTTCATGGGCCACACCCACCGCGAGGTGGCGGACACCACCATCGCCGGCGTGCTGGTGCTGCAGGCGAAGAACTGGGGCGCCTCGCTCGCCGTGGCCACGCTGGAGCTGCGGCAGTCGACGGATGGGAGCTGGCGCGTGGCCGGGAAGCACGGGCGCATCCTCCGCCCGGCGGAGGGGCGGGTGGACGCGCGGCTGCAGGCGGCGCTCGCGGACGCCCACCGGCGCACGCAGGAGTACGTCTCGCGGCAGATCGGCACGTCGGCCGAGGAGTGGACCTCGGAGCTGGCACGGACGCGCGACACGCCGATCCTGGACCTGGTCAACGAGATGCAGCGGCGGGTGACGGGCGCGGAGCTCTCCGCCACGGCGGCCTTCTCGCTCACCTCGCGCATCCCGGCCGGGCCGGTGACGGTGGCGGACGTGGCGGGGCTCTACGTGTACGACAACACGCTGAAGGCCGTCCGCATCACCGGCGCGCAGCTCCGCGCGTTCCTGGAGAAGAGCGCCGAATACTATCTCCCCTGCCCCGCCTCGGCGTGCGAGCGGCTCACCGACCCGGCGGTCCCCGGCTACAACTTCGACGTGGTGAGCGGCGTCGACTACACGCTGGACCTCACCCGCCCCGTCGGCCAGCGCGTGACGCGGCTGGAGCGCGAGGGGCGCCCCGTGGCCGCGACGGACTCCTTCACCATCGCGCTGAACAACTACCGGGCGAGCGGGAGCGGGGGATTCTCGATGCTGCTCGGCGCGCCGGTGGTGTACGACCGCGGCGAATCGATCCGCGACCTGCTGATCGCCGAGATCCAGCGCCGCGGCCGCATCTCCCCCGCCGACGTGTTCCGCCGCAACTGGGAGATCGTCCCCGCCGCCTTGGCCGAGCGCGCCGCCGCCGAGCAGCGCGCATCGGGGCAGTAGGTTGCGGGACGGGTGTTGGTGGGGAGTGGGTGAGAATTTCGCGGGGAATATGCGAGTGAACTCGCCGCTACAACGGCACGCAGTCCGCCTGCGCGGACATCAACGGCAACCACGGTGCGTCCGCAGCCGATGCGATGCCGACGAGGGAGTCCGCGAAGGCGGACTTCGGGCCGTTGTTGCCGCGGATTCATCCGCCCGGAAACCGGCAGCAGCCCCGGAGCCGGCTCACTGCGCCGAAATCCCCGCGTTCCCGTCCCCCTTTTCCGCCGCCACCTCGGCCAGCAGCTCGAGCTCCTCGGCGTAGACGCGCCGCAGGAGGCGGATGGTGAGCCAGCGCTCGACCAGCCCCACCGGCTTGCCGCGGCGCTGCAGGCGGGTGGAGATGGTCATCCGGCAGCGCGCGGGGCCGAGCGGGTCGACGGTGAAGGTAGTGACCGGGCCGCCGGTCACGTCCGTCTCCACCAGCACCCGCCCCGGCTCCGGCTCGGTGACGTCGGCGCGGAACGACGTCTTCATCGCCGCCAGGTGCACGCCCACGCGGATGCGGGTCCCCGCGCCGTATCCCCCCTCCTCCACCTCGATCCCGTCGAAGAACGACTTCGGGATGATGCGGGGATGGCCCTCGCGGTAGTCCGCCACGATCCCGTACACCCGCTCCGCCGGCGCCTCGATCTCCGCCGAGGCCTCCACGATGTGCCCGATCAACGTGCGTTTCTCCATTTGATGGTTGACGACAGCATAGTCGGGGAGCGGTGCCGCCGGCCAGATTGCGCGCCTCGGCTACAGATCCTTCGGTCGCCGCCAGGTCTTCGTGTTGACGCGGCCAAGGCGCGGCGGCTCCCTCAGGATGACGTCGGGTGGAAGGACGCAAATTGTTTCCACAGTACCATATAGGGACGTCATCCTGAGGCCGGCCACGCCGCACCCGCGTCTCTCGCCAGAGCCCGGCAGGCCGAAGGATCTATAGCCGAGCCGCGCACCATTATGTCCGCAGCCCACCGGAGCCGCGGAAAAGCCCGCGAAACGTCTGCTTGACGGCGCGCACCCCACGGACGATTGTATCCGCCATGCGCAAGCTCCTCGTGTTTCTCGGCGTGCTCCTGGCCGTGCACGTCGCCCTCCTCTTCGTTCGCCCCGGCGGCGCCCAGGCGCCCCGCGCGGGCGGCCGCCCGCTCACCGTGGGCGTGGTGTTCGACGTGGGCGGGCGCGGCGACAAGAGCTTCAACGACGGCGCCTACCTGGGCGCGGAGCGCGCCATCCGCGAGCTGGGCGCCGACGTGCGCTTCGTGGAGCCCGGCGAGGGCTCCGACCGCGAGGCCGGGCTCCGGCTGCTGGCCGCGCAGGGGATGGACCTGGTGATCGGCGTCGGCTTCATCTTCTCCGACGACCTGACGCAGCTCGCGAAGGAATACCCCAACGTGCATTTCGCCGGCGTCGACTACGCGCTGGGGACCGACGCGCAGGGGAACGTCATCGCGCCGCCCCCCAACCTGGCCGCCCTCAAGTTCCGCGAGGAGCAGGGCTCCTTCCTGGTGGGCGCCATCGCCGCGCAGGTGTCGAAGACGCACCGGGTGGGCTTCGTGGGCGGGATGGACATCCCCCTGATCCACAAGTTCGAGGCCGGCTACAAGGCCGGGGTCAGGCAGGTGTGCCCCGACTGCCGCGTGACCGCGCAGTACGCCGGCGTGACCCCCGAGGCCTTCCGCAACCCGGGGCGCGGCAAGGAGCTGGCGCTCAGCCAGTACAACCAGGGCGTCGACGTGATCTTCCACGCTTCCGGCTCCACCGGGCTGGGGGTGTTCGAGGCGGCCCGCTCCACCGGCAAGCTGGCCATCGGCGTGGACGCCGACCAGTACGCCGAGGCCCCCGGCTACGTGCTCACCAGCATGGTGAAGGGCGTGGACGAGGCCGTGTTCGACGCCGTGAAGTGGGTGCGCGACCGGCGGTTCCGCGGCGGCGTCTACTGGTTCGGGCTCAAGGAGAACGGCGTGCGCTACGTGTACGACGAGCACAACCGCGCGCTCATCCCCGACCCCGTCCGCGCGCGCGTGGAGCAGCTCAAGGCCGACATCGTCGCGGGGCGCATCCAGGTGCCCAGCGAGCGCTGACTTCATCCTCCCCCATCCTCCCCCCACCCACATGCTACCGAGTCCGGGAATGGAGTCGTCGCACCTCGCCGGCTCACCTGCTGACGCGGTTATCGATCCTTCGGCCTGCAAGTCGTTTCGCAATCGAGGATTGCAGCGCGGCCGGCCTCAGAAACCGTTGAGGGATCGCCCAGAAGACGTCATCCTGAGGCCGGCGGCGCCTCCATTTCGTCCTCGAGTAATCGTGCAGGCCGAAGGATCTATAACTACGGCAGCACGTGAGCCGGGTGAGCTGTCCCGAGGTCGGGCAACCACGCTCATTCGTGCGTTCCCGCGGCCAAGTGCTTACACCGGCTATAGATCCTTCGGCCTGCAAAGGATCGAGCAACGGACGGCTCGGTGTGACCGGCCTCAGGATGACGTCTTGGAGGGACGAGGTTTCTCAAGGGTCTCTCAGGGTGGCGTCCTGGGGGTTGCGCGGAAGGCACAAACTCAACTGCCGGACTCGGTATGACTTCACCGGACCCGACGGCCGCACCCGTGGTGCGCATGGCCGGCATCGACAAGCGCTTCGGTGACGTCCGCGCCAACCGCGGGGCCAGCCTGGAGGTGGGCGCCGGCGAGATCCACGCCCTGGTGGGCGAGAACGGCGCCGGCAAGAGCACCCTGATGCGCATCCTCTCCGGGATGTTCACCCCCGACGCGGGCACGGTGGAGGTCTTCGGCCAGGGCGTGACCGGGTGGAGCACCGCACAGGCGATCGCCGCCGGGGTGGGGATGGTGCACCAGCACTTCATGCTCGTTCCCACCCTCTCCGTCGCCGAGAACGTCGTCCTCGGCATGGAGCCGAAGGCGGGGCTCGTCCTCGACCGCGACCGCGCCCGCCGCGAGGTGGAGGAGCTCTCCCGCTCGACCGGCCTGGCGGTGGACGCGGGGCGCCTGGTCAGCCGCCTCTCCGTGGGCGAGGCGCAGCGGGTGGAGATCCTGAAGGCGCTCTACCGGGGCGCCAAGGTGCTGATCCTCGACGAGCCCACCGCCGTGCTCTCGCCGCCCGAGGTGCAGGAGCTCTGGGGCGTGCTCCGGCGGCTGCGCGGGCAGGGCGCCACGGTGGTGCTCATCACCCACCGGCTCGACGAGGTGATGGAGATCTCCGACAACATCACGGTGATGCGCGCCGGCACCACGGTCGACCGCATCCGCACCGCCGGCACCACCCCGGGCGACATCGCCCGCGCGATGGTGGGGCGCGAGGTGGCGCTCGCCGCCGAGGCCGACGTCTACCGCCCCAGCCGCGCCCGCGTGGAGGGTCACCCCGCGCTGGAGGTGCGCGAGCTGGTGGTGAGCGCCCACGGCCGCCCCCGCGCGGTCGACGGCGTGAGCTTCGAGGTGCGCCCCGGCGAGATCCTGGGGATCGCGGGGGTGGAGGGGAACGGGCAGACGGAGCTGATCGAGGCGATCGCCGGCCTAACGGCGGTCGTCTCCGGCAGCGTCGTGCTCGACGGGGAGGACGTGACCGCGCGCCCGGTGCGCGAGCGGGGCGACGCGGGGCTCTCGCACATCCCCGAGGACCGGCACCGGCGCGGGCTGCTGCTGGAGTACTCCGTGGCCGAGAACCTGGTGCTCGGCCAGCAGCACCGCTTCCAGAAGGGGATGGGGCTCGACCGCGACCGCATCAACCGCAACGCGGGCGAACAGGTCGGCGGCTACGACATCCGCCCCACCGACCCCGAGCTCCCGGCGCGCGCCCTCTCCGGCGGCAACCAGCAGAAGGTGGTGGTCGCGCGCGAGATGATGCGCGACTTCAAGGTGCTGCTGGCCGCGCAGCCCACCCGCGGCGTGGACGTGGGCGCGGTGGAGCTGATCCACGACCGCCTGCGCCAGGCGCGCGACGCCGGGAAGGCGATCCTGCTCGTCTCGGCCGAGCTCAACGAGGTGCTGGCGCTGGCCGACCGCATCGCGGTGATGTACGCCGGCCGCTTCGCCACCGTGCTCCCGCGCGCCGAGGCGAGCGAGGAGGTGCTGGGGCCCTACATGACCGGCGCGCACAGGGAGGCCGCGTGAGCACCGCCGCCAGCGTGACGCCGCCCCCCGCCGTGCCGGACGCACCGGCGGCGGCCCGCCGCTCGCGCACCCGCGCGCGGCTGGAGGAGGCGCTCCTGCCGCCCATCGTGGCCATCATGGCGGCGGTGGTGGTGGGCGACCTGCTGATCCTCTCCTTCGGCCAGTCTCCCGGCGCCGTCTACAGGCTGCTGCTGGAGGGCACCTGGGGGAACGCCTACGGCTTCGGGCAGGTGCTGTACAAGACGACCGCGCTCACCTGCACCGGGCTGGCGGTGGCGCTCGCGCTCCGCGCGGGGCTCTTCAACATCGGCGCCGAGGGGCAGCTCGCGGCGGGCGGCTTCATGGCGGCGGCGCTCGGCCTCCTCCTCCCGGCGGGGACGCCATGGGTGCTGGCGGTGCCGCTCTGCGTCGTCGCCGCGATGATCGGGGGCGGCGCCGTGGGGGCGGTTCCCGGCGCGCTCAAGGCGAAGTTCGGCGCGCACGAGGTGATCGTCACCATCATGCTGAACTTCATCACCCTGGCGCTGCTGAACTGGATCGTCGCCGCGAAGCTGCACGTCCCCGAGACGCTGCACACGCCGGAGCTCCACGCGGGGCGCATCGCCCGCCTGGGCGGCCCCTTCACCGGCTCGGCGGCCAACTGGACCATCGTGCTGGCGCTGCTCGCGGCGGCCGGGGTGTGGTGGTACCTCTTCCGCACGCGCCGCGGCTACGAGCTGCGCGCGGTGGGGCTGCAGCCGGACGCGGCCGAGTACGGCGGGGTGCGCGTGGGCGGCGTCTGGTGGCGGGCGATGGCGGTCTCGGGCGCGCTGGCGGGGCTCGGCGGGGTGAACTTCGTGCTCGGCTACAAGGGGTACTACGAAGACGGCTTCGCGGGCGGCGCGGGGTTCCTGGGGATCGCGGTGGCGCTGGTGGGGCGCAACGACCCCGTGGGCGTGGTGCTGGCGGCGCTCTTCTTCGCCACCCTCTCGCAGGGCGGGCTGGCGATCAACGCGGTGGTGCCCAAGCAGATGGTCGAGGTGCTGCAGGGCGTGGTGATCCTGGCCGTGGCGCTCGCGGTTCCCGAGGTGCGCCGCCTTCTCCGCGTGCAGCCGCGGAGGGTGTGAGATGATCGTGCTCACCTTCCTCCTGCAGACCATCCGCATCGCCATCCCCTACCTCTTCGCGGCGTCGGGGGGCGTGGTGGCGGAGCGCGCGGGCGTGGTGTCGCTCACGCTCGAGGGGTTCATGCTCTCCGGCGCCTTCTGCGCCACCCTGGGGAGCCACTACAGCGGGAGCGCCTGGGTCGGCGTGCTCTGCGGGGTGGCCGGCGGGCTGGCGATGGGCCTGCTGCACGCCGTCGCCTCCATCCGCTTCAAGGCCGACCAGATCGTGGTGGGGATCGCGATCAACCTGCTCGTCGTCGGCCTGACGCGCTTCTTCCTGCACCTGGCCTTCGACAGCTCGTCCAACTCGCCGCGCGTGGCGGGGTTCGGGGGGGAGCACGCGGGGTCGGGGGTGATGGCGCTGGTGAGCAACCCGCTGGTGTGGGTGGGGCTCGCGCTGGTGCCGGTGATGGGGTGGCTGATGTACCGCACCCCGTTCGGCCTGCGCATCCGCGCGGTGGGCGAGCACCCGGTGGCGGCGGAGTCGGTCGGCGTGCCGGTGCCGCGGGTGCGGTACCTGGCGGTGACGCTCTCGGGAGTGCTGGCGTCGCTGGGCGGCGTCTACCTGGCGCTCGACCAGCACCAGTTCACCGACCAGATGACGGCGGGGCGCGGCTACGTCGCCCTGGCGGCGGTGATCTTCGGGCGATGGGACCCGGTGCGCGCCGGCATCGCCTGCCTCTTCTTCGCCGCCGCGGAGACGCTGCAGATCCAGCTCCAGAGCCTGCAGGCGATCCCCAGCCAGTTCGTGTCGATGATCCCGTACCTGCTCACCATCGTCGCGCTAGCGGGGCTGGTCGGGCGCAGCGTGCCGCCGGCTGCATTGGGTCGGGCGGAGGACTGAGCAAGCCATGACACGAATCTCAGCATTAGCATCTCACACACCCACTTCGGTTAGGCACCATATTGGGGGAACGCGAGCAAGTGAAATCTATCAGCGCTTACTTCAACAATATGAGGACACGGCCAATTCACTCGATGTGAGCTTCCGCGAACTTGTCGGACCTCTCCCCGCTAATGACCAAAGCCATTCCGTCGCACCCTACCCGGGACGGTTACTCAGGCATATCCCACGGTTTCTTTTAGATTGTGAACAGCTCGTGGGACCAGACACAGTTGTACTAGATCCGTTCTGCGGATCGGGGACTGTTCTAGTTGAGGCTAGGGCTGCACGGCTTGTGAGTTGGGGCATTGATCAGAATCCGTTCGCACGACTCCTGGCTAAAGTGAAGACAACTCCTCTTCAAGAGTCCGTTGCAGCAGAAGCAACGCGAATGGTGCTAGATCGCGCAAAAGCTAGTCGGCGCGGTGAGGTTCCCGATGTCGTGAATATTGACTTGTGGTACTCAGGCGCAATCAAGTCCAGATTAGCGCGGCTACGCAGAGCAATCGTAGAGGCAAATGCTGAGAAAGAGGTCATTGCCTACTTGTTAGTCTGCCTAGCTCTCACAGCTGACAGGTGCAGCTTTCGTGACCCACGAATTCCTGTTCCTGTCCGACGACGAGATTGGCAGATCCTAATTGATTGCAGGAGGCCTTCTTTTGTTTGGGAGACCTTTGAAAGCGTCGCGTACTCAGTTGCAAAAAAGCTTGGAACCTTGCGATTGAACACTATCGCAACTTTCGTACATGGAGACGATGCACGCCACGCCGCTGAAACTTATTCAAAGGATCTCGCCCGAAAGTTGCGCCGACCGTCGCTGATCCTTACGAGCCCACCATACGGTGCTGCGCAGAAGTATATTCGGAGTTCTAGTCTGGCTCTTGGCTGGACCGGGCTAGCGACCGCTGACAATCTCCCGCTCCTGGAGCGAGGCTGCATCGGGCGTGAACATCTCCGAGAGAATGAACAGTCTCTTGAGGCTCCCTCGCAGTCAATCGCAGTTTGGATTGAGGCTGTAGCCCTCCGCGACCGCTTGCGTGCAGCCATCTATGCGGAATATTTTCGGACGATGGACCGAGCACTGCGGAATTTCTCTGAAGTGCTCGCGCCGGGCGGGCATCTCGTCCTTATAGCTGGAAGCAACTCTGTTGCTGGCGACACGATTCCGACGCATGCGTATCTGCGGGACTTGGCACTTACCTACGGATTTACTGCTGAACTTGAATTACGAGATACGATCCGTGGTCGTGTGTTGTTAACAAAGAGAGCTTCCAAGAGCCCGCCGTTAAATTACGAGACGGTGCACGTTCTTCGAAAGGGAGACTGAATGAGCTTCGAGGCGACGCGGAACGAGCTTATTCGCAGGATCAAAGTTCTATCAGAGCGACTGTGGGAGGGACACTGCAAGAGCCCTGATATTGAGGCTTGGCTTGCTAACTTTACTGGCCGATACTGCGGCAATACCCAAATCGAGCAATTGCACGCACTGCACCTTTTGGCTTCCACCTCCTACTTTGGTCTTCGCGAACTAAGAGTACTCCTTCGCGCCATGTTCCGGGATCTCTTCCGCTATCCTCTAATTCAACGGTTGCGAGCTGAGTTAGGCGGGACACGCGATGCGGACGAACTGCAGCGACGCTTCGAGATGGAACTTACCTGCACCCGTTTCTTAGGGATGGGTAGTCCAGCGGAAAGTGGAACGCACCTTCTCTACTACTTTCGGCAGGAAAACCGGTTGCGTAGGGAGTTGTTCGTTAATCAGCACGAACTTCTCACATCTGCCGCCACCGATCCCAGCGTTCAGTTAGTTGACCCTACGCTGAAACGATTAGTGTTTATCGATGATTTATGTGGGAGCGGAGAACAGGCCGAGCGATATAGCCGCACTCTGCTGAGAACAATTCGAGAAATTGCTAGCCGGACGGGCCAAGACGTAGAGTTCCATTATTTGGTGCTCTTCGGGATAGAAGCCGGTTTAGAACGGGCAAGAAATGAGTCTGATTTTACTGTCGTATCCGCCGTCAGTAAGCTAGATAGTACCGATCAGACCTTTGGAGCAAAGTCGCGGGTCTACAGAAAGCCGCCACCGATGATTGATCCTAATCTGGCGGAGCAACTCGCCGTAGGCTATGGTGCTGAGTTGTGGCCTCGCTGGCCGCTAGGTTTTGACAACGGACAACTCCTTCTTGCCTTTCACCACAATGTGCCTGACAATTCTCTTCCAATCCTTTGGTTTGATGAAGGTGCGCCGCCGTGGCGCCCCGCATTCCCTCGGTATCCCAAGATTGGGTGAGTAGGCGATGACGAAGAACCCTTTCGAAGTCACAAAGGCGAGTGACTTCTCTGATCAACAGATTGCTGCAACCTGGGTAGACCTACCGGGCGGGGGGTTTTCCTCATTAGCAGACCCTTGCTCACCCATGCCTCGGTTCTTGGTTGGTGGAAAGGGCGGCGGAAGAACTCATCTCCTCAGATACTTTTCCTATCCATTACAGAGACTTCGTCACGAAGAGGCCTTGCTGGACGGAATTCAGAGCGACGGCTACGTCGGCATATACTTCAGGGCAAGCGGTCTTAACGCCTTACGCTTTGCGGATAAAGGACAGGATCCCGACACATGGCAAGCGGTGTTCTCGTTTTTTACCGAAGTATGGCTCGCTCGACTAGCTCTGGATGTCATCAGCGATATTCTATCGACCACAGCCGTCGAAGAGCGTAAAATATCTGATTTCGTGGATGAGGTTCGCGGCCTGTTTGACATTGACCTGCTGGTAACTACATCAAATGGCAACCCGGTACAAACACTGAGGAACTCTCTGCACCATATTCAGCGACAACTCGACACGGCTATCAACAATGCTGCATTAACGCGCCGTTTGGATATTAGCATAGGGGTTAGTCCTGGCAGACTTGTTTTTGGAATCCCTACAGCCGCAGCTGCGCATCTTCCTGTATTCAAGGGATTAGTGTTCGCATACATTCTTGACGAATTCGAGAATATCACTGAGGATCAACAGCGATACGTGAACACTTTAATTCGTGAGAAGCAGCTTCCGACTACTTTCTTAGTAGGAAGCCGACAGTATGGGTTGCGAACGCATATGACTTTGAGTGCCGGTGAAGAGAATAAGCGAGGTAGTGAATATGACCTCGTGGTGTTAGAGGATGTATACCGGAAACCTTCTCACAAATACATGGAGTTTTGTTCTGGGATAATTCGAAAGCGACTTGAAGCCCATGGTTACGGATCTCAGGCTCCTTTGTCTCGCCTTTTCTCGCTCCCAGATAATGTCGCCGAGACTATAGAGGCGCGCGCTGCATTGTACGTACAGGAGCGGAGGGGAGAACGAGATCGTAGTGCCCTTCCTTGGATCGAGAAACTACGGCGACAACTTACCGAAGCGGGGTATGGCGGATCGACTGAGGAGTTGATCAACGTGCTTCTGGTGCCAGAGAGCCCATTACACGAAAAGTTTGCGTTTTTTTTACTGTACCGCGCGTGGGCGTCCGGTCGGCAACTATATCCTAGCGCAGTCACTATTAGGGAGCGGGTACTCGGGTTAATCCGCGGCCGGGATGTATCTCAAAAAACGCTGACCACATATATGCATTACCGCCACGACCTGTATGCTCAACTTTTGGATGATTTGCAAATAGATCAAGAATACTACGGGATCATCCAATTTGTCCGAATGTCTGGATATCTTCCTCGGAATTTGATTGTTGTATTGAAACAAGTCACAAGATGGTCAGTGTTCTTGGGTGATCGCCCGTTCAGCGGGACACCTATATCGCTAGCGGCTCAGCGTGAAGGGGTTAGAGAAGCAAGCAAGTGGTTTTTGGAGGATGCAAAACCGCTTGGCCGCATTGGCGAGGAGACGCAGATCGCTATCCGCAGGCTTGGGGGGCTTCTCCGCGATATGCGCTTTTCCGACAAACCGGTTGAGGTAAGTTGTGCGGCGTTTTCTACCGATCGGCAGGGTCTGTCGACAACTGCCATTCGCACTCTCGACGAGGCGATAGTTAGAGATCTTCTTTTGCGAATCCCAACGGGACGACGTGAGAGAAACAGCCAAGTACTTCACCATAAGTACCAACTGAATCCGATGCTCGGGCCTATATTTGATCTACCATTGGGCCGCCGCGGTTCGGCTAAATTTACCGCTGAAGTTCTTAATGCGATCTTTGACCCAGAGGTAGATGAAGGAACTTTTAACAGTGTGCGACGTCGCCTTCTGTCGCGCATGGAAGCGCCATTCCAAGGCGAAACTTCCCAGTCAGCCCTTCTGTTGGATTGAATCACATGGACTACAGTCTCCTGAGCCGTGTTGAGTTTGAAGCGGAACGACTGGCAGAACTTCCTGCTTGGGACATTTTCCTTTCTGCATATAACGAATCAGAGCGGGTAAATCGGGTTTTTGACGCCGTTCGCGCCACACGGAAAGAATGGCTTATTCACCCGGAGTATGATTTTTCGCCGGCTGAAGTACCTACCTCCTTTCCCGCAAGGAGTCGATTGAGTCGTGACGAAGCAGAGTTCTGGCACAAGTTCTTTTCTGATGCTGGTTTTGATTCGTTGCCGCGTGACGCACGGATTGCAGTCGATATTACGGGTTTTATGCGCCCTCATTTAATGCTTCTTCCCCGCCTGCTCCGGGATCAAGGCTTTTTGCGGCTCCACATGCTCTATTCAGATCCAGTAGCGTATTCTTCCGGCGAGAAAACTCCTTTTACTAAGGGCGCGGTGACTGAAATACGACAAGTACGTGGCTTCGAAGGTCTTCACGAACCCGATGCTGATGGTGATCTACTCGTGATCGGCGCAGGCTATGATCACGAACTGATTCGTAGGGTGGCTGAGAACAAGCGGGCAGCACGAAAGCTTGAGATGTTCGGACTTCCAAGCCTTCAACCGCACATGTACGAGGAGAATCGCCTCCGCGCCGCTGGTGCCGAGGAAGCGATCGGCCCACTTCCTGAGCGCGCGATGCTTTTTGCGCCTGCGAATGATCCCTTTGCAACTGCTCAGGAACTACATGACCGCCTTACCGAGGAAAAGGGGCGAGGGTTCGAAAATTTGTACCTAAGCCCTCTCAGCACAAAGCCGCAGGCGCTAGGATTCGCATTATATTACTTATGCGAGTGTATTGGTACAGCGACAAGCATCATATTTCCCTTCGCCGAATACTATTCTCGCGAAACCTCTGTGGGACTCGCACGAGTTTGGTTATATGACTTAGAATTAGATTGGTTGCTCTGAGCTACGACGTCGCACTCGGTCACCTCCTGAAACAGCGAGCCCAAATCAGTTCGTTTTATGGATTGGATGAGCTGTATCCGCGACGACGTGCGGATGATCGACCTGGTGATCCCCGGCAGCCACGACTCCGCCACCTGGAGCATGCGCGGCTTTGCGGGGCCGTTCGCGCAGACGCAGCACGTCGACGTGCTGGCCCAGCTCCACAGCGGCATCCGCTACCTGGACCTGCGCGTGACCTGGAGCCGCGGCCGCCCCGTCATCGTCCACAACTTCATCACCGGGCTCGCGACCGACGGCCTCCTCCGCGAGCAGGTGGCGCCGTTCGTTCGCGAGCACCTGTCCGAGGTCGTGATCCTCGACTTCCAGGAGCTGGCCCCGCGCTGCCGCCGGCCGGTGGTCGAGCAGCTCCGCGCGCACCTGGACGCGGACCGCTGGGCGCTGCCGCGCGCGCGCTTCTCCCCCGCCCTCACGCTCGGGGACGTGCGCGGGGGCGGGCACCGCCTCCTGGTGATCTTCGGGGAGATGAGCGAGACGGAGTTCCGGCAGGCGGAGCGCGACGGATGGCTCCCCGCGTGGGCGCTGCGCCGCGACGATGTGCTGCACTCGCCGTACGATGCGCGCCTCTACGCGTCCGGCCCCGCGCGAATCCCGGCGTTCCTGACCGGGCACTGCGACGCGTGGGCGAAGACGCGCGACCGGTTGTTCGTGGCGCAGGCGGTCTACAGGCAGAGCTATCCCGCCACCTTCGTCGAAACGCTGCGGACGCTGGCGAAGGGTGTGCGCGGCCGGACGTGGTCGCGGCTGCCGCACACGCCAGCCTGGCTCGACCTCCACCACGGGCACCACCTGGACGAGTGGATCGCGGCGTTGACGCCGGAATCGCCCGTGAACATCCTGATGCGCGACTTCGTGGACCGGCACGCCGCCACCATCGCCAGCGCGCTGCGCCTCAACCTGCAGCACGGCCACGCGATTCCCGGCGACCCGGCGCGGCGGCTCGACGACATTGCCAACGCGCTGGAGCAGGAACAGCGATCTCACGCAGAGACACGGAGACAAAGAGAGGCGCGGGCGGAATGAGCGCATCGCCGGGAAATCGGTATTTCGAGTTCTACCGGCCGGGCTCGGTGTTTGAGTTCGGGTCGATCGGCGTGACGGAGGAGGAGGTGCTGGAGTTCGGGGGGCGCTTCGATCCGCAGGTCTTCCACACCGATCCGGTGGCGGCGCGGGAGACGGAGTACGGCGGGCTGATCGCCAGCGGCTGGCACACGGCCGCGCTGATGATGCGGCTCTACTCCGAGCACTATCTCCCGGGCGACTCCACCCTCGTCTCCCCCGGCGTGGACGAGCTGCGCTGGCTGCTCCCGGTGCGCCCCGGCGACGAGCTGTCGATCCGCGTCACCGTAGTCGACGCGCGGCCGTCGCGCACGAAGCCGGACCGCGGCATCGTGCGCTCAGCCGTGGAGGTGCTCAACCAGCGCCGCGAGGTGGTGATGACGGTGACGGCGACGAACTTCTTCCTCCGCGATCCAACTGCCCGCAGTTCCGCTCCATGAAACGCGAGGATTCGATCGATGCACTACCTCCTGTTCTACGACGTCGTGCCGGACTACGTCGAGCGCCGCTCGGAGTTCAGGGGCCTCCACCTGCGCCATGCGCGCGCCGCCTACGAACGCGGGGAACTGGTCCTTGCGGGCGCACTCGCCGACCCGGTGGATGGAGCGGTGCTCCTCTTCCGCGGCTCGTCGCCCGCGGTGGCGGAGGCGTTCGCGGAGGCGGACCCGTACGTGCGCAACGGGCTGGTCACCGCCTGGCGCGTCCGCGAGTGGACGACCGTGGTGGGCGATGACCCCGCCGTGCACGTGCCGCTCGACGAGTGACGGCCGCCGCGCGGCTCCGGGCTTGCATGAACCGGCGCCGAAACCCACACCCCGGCTGACGGACGGCGCCCCGTGATCCCGATCAAGGACGAGAACCCCACCGAGCTGCGCCCCCTCGTCACGATCACGCTCATCGTGCTGAACCTGGCGGCGTGGGTGGTGCTGCAGGGCGCCGGGATGGACCAGCAGGTGCTCGAGGCGTCGGTGGGGCGCTACGGCACCGTGCCCTGCGAGATCACGCAGGCGTGCGTGGGCCACCAGGGCGGCCTCGGCTGGGCAGAGCTCCTCACCAGCATGTTCATGCACGGCGGGTGGGAGCACATCCTGGGGAACATGCTCTTCCTCTGGGTCTTCGGGAACAACATCGAAGACTCCATGGGGCACATCCGCTTCACCGTCTTCTACCTGGTCTGCGGGCTGGCGGCGGGGCTCGCGCACGTCTTCCTGACCCCCACCAGCGAGATCCCCGCGGTGGGCGCGAGCGGCGCCATCAGCGGCGTGATGGGGGCATACGTGGTGCTCTACCCCCGGGCGCGGGTGCAGACCTGGATCCCTCCGCTCTTCGTGATCAACGTCCGCGCCTGGTTCTTCCTGATCTACTGGTTCGTCCTGCAGCTCTTCACCGGCGTCGGCAGCCTGGGGACGGGGGAGACGGGCGGCGTGGCGGTGTGGGCGCACGTGGGCGGCTTCGTGGCGGGGCTGATCCTGATCAAGCCCTTCGAGAACCGGAAGCTGGTGTACGCGCGCACGCACGGCATCGTCCTCCCCCCGCAGGAGGTCGCGCGCGACGAGTGGAAGCTGTAGCACCGGATGCGGCTGAAGAGCGCGTCCGCAGATCGCGCGATGATAGATCGCACGACGATAAGATCGCGCGAAAGATCGCGCGACGATGCGACTGAAGTCGCCGCTACAACTGCACACAGTCCGCCTTCGCGCCGCCTTCGCGGACTTCAAGGACACATGGTGTAATTCCGATTCACACGCCCCTGCCAAGCCTCGCCGCGTCGGCCACGCCTCTACGAACTCGCTGGTGATCAGACCCGCTCGACGCAACCGCCCACCCGCCCGCAGTGGACTGCGGGTGTTCGGATGGGTGCTGTGCCTGCTGGCTTCGACGCTCATGCTGGGACGGGTGTGGCTGGCGCCGGACCCCACGGGCCCGTCCGGCACCCGCACGGCGGTCGCGCAGCTCGCCTGGCTGGAGAACGGCCTGGAGGCGCGCGCCGACGAGATGCAGGAGCTTTTCCCGGAGGGCCGCGTCTTCACCCTGGCGCTGTACGGGCTCGCCTGGGTGGACATCGGCCGCGGCACGGCGGACGGAGCCATGCGCGCCCGCGCCCTGGCCGAGGCACGCCGGGCGCTCGCGCTGGCGGAGGCACCCGCGTCCCTCGAGCCGTACGGGCCGGCGGGCGGGCTCCCGCGCGGCATGTTCTACGAGGGATGGACGGGACACCTGCGGGCGGGCATCCTGCACCTGGGCGGCGGCGCGGCGCGCGACACGGCGTTCCACGCGGTGTGCGTGCGGCTCGACAGC
The DNA here is from genome assembly GCA_045803205.1 of Longimicrobiaceae bacterium. Lineage (GTDB taxonomy): Bacteria > Gemmatimonadota > Gemmatimonadetes > Longimicrobiales > Longimicrobiaceae > Longimicrobium. The sequence goes on along the minus strand of JBJMPM010000096.1, from coordinate 1,618 downwards.
GCCTTCCGGACCCACGGCCCGTTCGTCGAGTCGTACCCGGAAGCCGCGTGGCCGGGGGACAACGCGGTGGGCGCGGCCGTGCTCCGCTCCTGCGGAACCCTGCTGGACCCGCGCTACACGCGCACCGCCGAGGCCTGGCTGCGGGCCGCGGTCGCGCGGGCCGACCCGCGCACGGGGCTCATCCCGCACGCGGCGTGGTCGTCCGACCCGCGCGGCGAATCCGCCGCGCTGATGGTCCGGTTCATCTACGAGATCGATCCCGGCACGGCCGCGAGGCAGTACAACCGGTTCAACCGGACGTTCACCACCCGGCTCTTCGGGCTCCTCCCGGCCGTGCGCGAGTACCCGCACGGCGTCAGCGGCCCCGAAGACGTGGACTCGGGGCCCCTCGTGCTCGGGGTGAGCGCCCCGGCGTCGGTCGTGGGGATCGCGGCGGCGAAGACCATCGGGTACCCGGCGGCGGCGGCGGACCTGCGCGCCTCGGCCGAGGTGGTGGGGGTGCCGCTGCAGTGGGGCGGACGCCGCTCGTACGCCTTCGGCCGGCTCCCGGTGGGCGACGCGTTCCTGGCCTGGGCGACGGTGGTGCGTCCGTGGAACCAGTCCCCGTCGCGCCTCTCGCGGGCGACGCCGTTCGCCGGGTGGCGGGTGGTGTGGACGCTGCTCTGGGGCCTGCTCCTGGTGCTGTCGGTGACACGGCTGGCGGTGCTGCTCCGGAGGTTCCGGGCCGCGAAGCGTACCTGAGAAAAGATCGTCTCACGCAGAGACGCGGAGACGCAGAGAGAGCCGCTGCACCTCCTCCGTTGACGCGGCCGGCTCGGCGTGGGCACTTTCTCCCCCGTCTGTCCCAGAACTCTCCACACCTTTCGAGAGCGTGCCCATGCAGCGGATCGCACCCGTTGTCTTCGTCCTTGCCCTGTCCCTCACCCCTGGCGCCGGCGGGCTCGCGGCGCAGCAGGGCGCGGCACCGCCTCCCACGCCGCCCGTCGTCGTCACCACGCCGCCGGCGAGGCCGGAGGACGTGGGCTCGATCGACGCGATCATCGCGGCGCTGTATGACGTGATCTCCGGCCCGGTCGGGCAGGCGCGCGACTGGGACCGCATGCGCTCGCTCTTCGTTCCCCGCGGGCGGCTGATGCCGCTGGGGCCGCGCCCCGACGGTGGCGTGGGCGTGCGCATCATGGAGGTGAACGACTACATCGCGCTCAACGGGCCCAGGCTGGAGCGCGTGGGCTTCCGCGAGCGCGAGATCGCGCGGCGCCTGGAGCGCTTCGGCAGCCTGGCGCACGTCACCAGCACCTACGAGGGGCGGCTGGAGACGGACGGCACCACCATCCGCGGGATCAACAGCATCCAGCTCATGCACGACGGCACCCGCTGGTGGGTGATCAGCGTCTTCTGGCAGGCGGAGACCCCCACCCTCAAGCTCCCGCCCGAGTACCTACCCACCTCCGCCCGGCCGTAGGGCGGTTTTCTCTCCGGTCCGGAGTTCGTCGTGCATCCGCGGCCGCGGCGCCCTCTCCCTGCGCCTGAGAGCGCAAACCCTCTCCCGTACCGGGCTACCCATTAGTCACATCTCTGGATAGACTGGACGCGTCCGCAGAGTCCACTCCAGAGAGGG
>JBJMPM010000054.1:0-8135 GCA_045803205.1 Longimicrobiaceae bacterium | reverse complement strand
CCCATGTCGTGGATTCGGCGGTGCGTGGACGGATGGTTGCTTAGACACCACCCATCTTACTGCGCCCGAAGAAGATACGACATGGGTTTTCTCTTTCTATCACCCCCGGAAGCCGTTTCGGGTGAATAAGCCAGGATCAATCAACAGAAATGGTATGAGCGCCACCTCGCGCCCGCGAGCGGGTCGTTCCATACCAATTTGCGAGGATAGTCTCTGACGGAAGGGGACCTCACACGGAGTCAACGGAGTCAGCAGAGTCGTTTTCCGATGACTCCATTGACCGCGTGTGAGGCATTCAGTTCAACAATCTGATTCAGAACTAAACCCTGTTCTGTGGTATCAGAACACGATGTCCCCGCCCGGATCGCTGCCGGAGAGGCGGCTCACCTGCTCCCGCGAGCGCTCCAGCGCCGCCTGCGTGGCGGCGGGGTCCACGTCGATCCTGAACGACACCGCCGCGCCCTCATCGCGCCGCGACACGCGGAGCACGTCGCCCTCGCGCGCCGAGGCGGGAAGGAGCCACGCCGGGACGTGCAGCATCCGCGCGCCGTCCTCCTCCACCGCCGCGATCCCTTCCTCCAGCGAGTCGATCACCCACCTGCGCGCTTCGTCGGACATCGGCTTCGGGCATGGCAAAGGTGACGGCGCCCCGCACCCGTGCGTCTATCCATCGACGGGCGCCCTCCGCCCCCGGCGAGGAACGTACCGTTACGACATTCGCGCCTCCACGTCCGGTGGGGTAGCGCGTTCCGGCAGGTTGTGCGTACAATAGACATGCAGATCTTCCCACGTCGAACACGTCCGGAGCCGGACAGGAACTTTTTGCTTGCGTGCGGTTACCTCCGGCGGTAGCCTTCCACCATACAGCCACCCGGCCCCTTGCCGACCCCGCCCCAGCCCCACATGCGCACCCTCCTCGCCAACCGCCCGCGGAAGCCGCGCTCCGACCGGAGGCAGCGCGTCCCTCCGGCCCTCACGCGCGGAAGCGAGCGCGTGGACGGCATTTCGATTCTCGACGAGATCAACGGGGACCTGGGGCTGCTGCTCTGGCGGTCGGCCCGCAACGTGACGCTCTGGGCGGAAACGCCGGCGGAGGAGCGGGCCAGCCTGTTCCCCGACGGCGCGGCGCGCAGCCGCATCGCGGAGCTGCAGCTGGCGGAGGTGCACCCGGAGCTGCGCGGGCCCCTCTCCGTGCTCACCGAGCTGCTCGCGCGCCCCGGCGGGGTGGATCTGCCGCGCCTGGTGAACGCCTGCCGCCGGATCGCGGCCTGGGCCGAGCACCGCGGCGAGCTCGCCACGGCGCTCGAGTTCTCGCAGGCGGCGGCGCTCGCCGCGCCGGAGTCGGCCTCGCTGGCCTACGCCGTGGGCCGCCTGGCCCGCCGCCGCGCCGAGTACGACCGCGCCGAGAGCTGGTACACGCGCGCGGTGGTGCAGGGCCGCCAGTCCTCCGACTGGCGGTCCTACGCCCTGGCCTTCTCCGGCATGGGCAACCTCCACATGCAGCGCGGCAACTATCCCGCCGCGCGGCGTGCCCATCTGCGGTCGCTCCACGCCGCTGAGCGGAAGGGACTCATCGACGTGGTGGGGGTGGCATACCACGACCTCTTCCTGACCGCGGTGGAAACAGGTGCCGGGCACGAAGCAGACGACCTTGCCGCGAACGCCTTCCACGGATACGGTCCGCGTGACGGTAGAGTGCCGCGCTTGGCTTACGACGTAGCATATCACTGGGTGCTGCAAGGCTACTTTTCACGTTCGCTGAAAGTCGCTCTCGCGCTGCGCCCCATCATGACGGAGTTGTCGGAGCGGGCCGTCGTGCTCGGTCTGATCGCACGTGCCGCCGCCGGCATCGGTGACCGTAGTACGTTCGAGACATCGGCGCGCGAGGCCCGGCTGGTTGCGGAGCACGAGGGGGCGCGCGAAACCGCAGCGCGCGCCCTGCTCGGCGTAGCGTTGGGTGCAGCTACTCTGGGGGAGTGGGAGCTTGCGCGCGACGTGGGTACGCGCGCAGTCATCATTGCACGAGCACGCGGCGAGGGAAGGGTGTTGCTCGCTGCGGAAGCCGCGCTGGATTCCATCGAGCGGCAACAGCTCGCGGTCGAGCGGCCCAAGTCTTCGTCTCGCACCGCCGAAGTGCTGGCGGGCGAGTTCGTAGATGCACTGAGCCTGCTCCAGGTGGCTGCTGCCTGAGGTTCTCAGCTCCCGGACCCCAGCCCACCACCACCGCGATTCAGGGCAGTGTCCGGCGGCGGGGGGGTGCCGCCATCGCGAAGCACCGAGCTTCCATCGGGGTCGCGCGGCGGGTTGACCGTGGTGGGCGTGCTGGAGCAGGCGGCAGCGGCGGCAAGCAGGGCCGCAGCGATCACGAAGCGGATCTTCATCGGGGTTCCTCAGAGTGTTGGGGGATGGGGACGCGGAGAGTTCTCCTGTCCGCGGCGGAAACTATTCCCAACCAGGGGGGCCGCGTCGAACCTCAGCGCCCACAAATCGAATAGTACACGACACGTTTGATCCATCGCACTAAAATTGTGCTCCATTTCGGAGCCGTTGAATGGGAGTGCAGCCGTTTGGCCGCACTGCCGGGACACACAACCAAGAAGAGTACCCGCTCACAGGCGGATGGCGCGAGAACCCCCCTCTCCCATGGGCCACGGGAGAGGGGGGTTCTCACTTCGTTCCGGCGTCGACGCCTGCGCGGGTTGGCTGCCGCTTGGCCTCAGGCGTGCGCGCCTGCCGCCGCAGCCAACGCTAGGCTCCCCGCCACGACTATGACGCGCCAGATCCAGTGCTGCGTGAACATGGGGTTCTCCCAGTAGCGGGATTGATCGAAGCGGCTTGCAGGAAGAAGGAAGTTCGTACAAAATACGTCTGCAAACGTTTGAAGGCAAGTCAGGTGTACGCATCGGATGTTCTGCGGACGTTCACAGGCACAAACGCAAGATGGTGAGGAGTTTGTGTAGAGCACTGCCGACTGCGTGAACAGCCGGAAGGGCACGGCTTTCCCGCCGATTGTTCCCGTGTCGTTCCGGTGCTAGCTTTGGCGTTTCACCACGCCTGCAACTCCGCGGCACCCGGACGGCGCACCGGCCGCCCCGCCTCGTCTTCTTCACCCCACCTCATGGACGTTCGGGACGCCATCCTCCTCGTCGACGAAAGCAGCGGTCCGGACGCCGCACTGCGCGCGCTCGGCACGTACCTGGCCCAATGCGCCGCGGTCCGTGCGGTCGCCTGGTTCGACGCCGAGGGGGCGCCCGCCGGTGCGTGGCCCGAAGGAGAGCGGCTCCCCGGCTGGCTCGCCGCAGCCGCGGCCGAAGCGTCCCATCGCCAGGTACACGCGGCGCCCGGCGGCAGCGCCGGTGGAGATGCGCCCGCCGAGGCGTTCGTGGCTCCGCTGGGCGACGGGTCGGGGGCGCTGGCGCTGCTCGGCCCCACGGGCACGTTCGCCGACGTCGAAGCGTGGGAACGGCTCACGCGCGCGTTCGGCCAGGTGGTGGAGCGCGACCGCCGGCTCCGGCAGGTGGTGGAGGAGCGCGACCTCCTGCGGCAGCGCGCGGAGGAGAGCGAGGCGCTGCACGTGCTGGGGCTCGCCGCCAACCGCACGCTCGACCCCGACGAGGTGCTCACCCTGGTCGCGCGCTTCACCCGTACGCTGCTGGGCGCGCACTACGTGACCGTCAACACCCTGGCCGACGGCCGCATCCGCACGGTGTCGGCGGTGGGGCTGCACGCCGACGCCCCGGCCGACGATCCGTTCGCCGCGCGGGTGGCGGAGGCGCGCAAGCCGCTCACCCTGCAGGCGGACCCCGCGTCGGGCACCGTTCCCGAGGCGTACCACGCGGCGGAGGGGATGCGCGTGGGGCTGGGGGTGCCGCTGGCGCTGTTCGGCGAGACGTTCGGGGCGCTGGTGATCGGCTACCGCCGCCCCTACGACCTGGCGCCGCGCGACACGCGCCTGGCCCTCACGCTGGCGGGGCACGCCGCCGTCGCCATCAGCAACGCGCGGCTGCACGGCGCGCTGGCGCAGCGCACGCGCGAGCTGGAGCGGGCGAACGAGGAGCTGCGCTGGACCACCGAGGCCAAGGACCGCTTCTTCGCCTCGATGAGCCACGAGTTGCGCACGCCGCTCAACTCCATCCTCGGCTACCAGAGCCTCCTGCTGGAGGGCGTGGTGGGCGACGTGCCGGCGCCCGCGCGCTCCTTCCTGGAGCGGGCGCAGCGCTCGACGCGCACCCTGCTGCACCTGGTGAACGACGTGCTGGACCTCTCCAAGCTCCAGGCCGGCAAGCTGGAGCTGGTGGTGGTCCCCGCCCGCATGCGCGCCATCGTCGAAGAGGCGCTGGCCACCATCGAGCCGCTGGCCGCCGCGCGGCGCATCGCCGTGGAGATGGATCCCTGGCCGCCCCTCCCCCCCGTGCACACGGATGCCGACCGGGTCCGCCAGATCCTCATCAACCTTCTCTCCAACGCCGTGAAGTTCACCGACGAGGGGCGGGTCACGCTCTCGGCCGTGCACGGTAACGGTGACGGCGCGCCGGACGGGGGCGCCCAGGGGTGGGTGGAGCTGCGGGTGGCCGACACGGGCCCGGGGATCGCGCCGGAGAACCAGGAGCGGATCTTCCACGAGTTCGAGCAGATCGTGGGCGCCACCGCGCGCGGCGGAACCGGGCTGGGGCTCGCCATCTCGCGCAAGCTCGCGCGCCTGCTGGGGGGCGACCTGACCGTCGACAGCGAGCTGGGCCGCGGCTCCACCTTCATCCTCCGGCTCCCGGTGAGGACCGATGGCCACGGCTGAGGCGCCGGCCGGGACCCCGCACGCCCTCGCGGCCGACGCCTTCGAGCAGGAGCAGCTCGGGCACTGGGACGCGGCCGCGCGGCTGTATTCGCTCTCCTTCCGTGCGGCGGTGCTGGAGGACGACGTTCCACAGGCGGCTGACGCACTCCGCGGCCAAGCGCGGGTGCTGATCCAGCAGGAGCGATTCGAAGAGGCGGCGGAACTCGTGGAGCTCAGCCGCGAGATTGCGGAACGTTCGGGCTACGTGCAGGCGGCCGGGCGGGCCATGAACGTGCTCGGGATCATCCGCTACCGTCAGCAGGACTGGACGGCAGCCAGCGAGCAGTACCGCCGCGCGCTGGATCTAGCACTGGACCTGGGGGACGACGATCTGGCGGGTCTGGCGGTGCTGAACGCCGGCGTGGTTGCACATGCACGCGGCGACCGGCGCGAGGCGCGATCGCTCTACCTCGAAAGCGTCGGGGCGTTCGTGCGCTCGGGGAACGCGTCGAACGCCGTACTCGCCTACAACAACCTGGGGATCGTCTGCGCGGATCTCCGCGAGTGGCTCGAGGCCGAGATCCACTTCACCCGGGCGATCGAACTCGCGGAGCGCCTCTCGCAGTCGGGAATCCTGGCAAGCCTCTACGGCAATCGCGCCGAGCCGCTCATCGAGATCGGTGAGACCGATCAGGCCGTCGAGACGCTGGAGCGGGCATCGGAGCTGGCCGTCACCCTGGGCGACCGCAGGGCGATGGCCAACGTGGAGCGGCTGCGCTCTCGCCTCGCCCGAACCGCGGGTGACGTGAACGGTGCCGAGGACCACGTGGCGCGGGCGCTGGAGCTCGCCGCAGAGCCTTCGCTGGAACGCGCGGCCGCCTTTCGCGAGCTGGCGCTGCTGCTGGCCTCACAGCAGCGGGTGGATGAGGAGCAGGATGCGCTGCGAAACGCGGCCGACCTTTACCGTTCGCTGGGTGCCGATGGGAATGCGCGCGACATAGAGGATGCTCTTGCGGCTTCCCTGGCGAAGACTTTTCCCCACCCTGCACAAAGGTAGCTACTTCGGGACCAGCATGAGGTGCTCCGGCGAATTGTACCAGACGGTTCAACTGCGCTAGACGGGGCACGGACCTTGCCCCTCAGCCGTCCACCGATTTTACGTAGCAACCGCAGCAGAAGCAAAGGAAGGACAAGATGAGCCGGTTCTCGCGCGTGTTGTCGCTGTTCGCCGTGCCGGTTCTCTTCGCCGCCTGCTCTGCCGGCGGTGGCGACACCCCCCTCTCTCCCGCAGGGCCTCGCCACGACGGTGGGATCATTCTCAACGGTGGCAATGCGGTACCGACAGACTCCACGCCGCCCGGCACCACGTCTACGACCAGCACCACGAGCACGACGACCGGCGAAGGCGTGGAAGATACGGGTACCGCGGACAGCACGAGCCGCGGCGGAATCATTCTGACCGGAGGCAACTGACGAATCGCCAACCCGCGACCGATCGCCGTCTCCCCGTTTCGGTGCACCTGCCCTGTTCCGGGGCACTGGTGCGCCGGCAACGTGTTCGGTAGCTTGATGATGCAAGCCGCCAGGGGTATCCTCGAGCGCGTCGGGGATTGAGACAGTCCCTTGGAACCTGATCCGGATCACACCGGCGGAGGGAGCGCGGCGTGTCGTCGAAGGCGCGGGACCCTTCCTTCCGGGGAACGGTTCTCCGCACAAGGCGCCACCCGGTTTCCGGGCGGCGCCTTTTCGCGTCGTCTCCTCACCCCTCCCCGGTCTTCCGGTTCGATCTCCCGCAGCCGCGGCACCAGAGGAGAGCCTCATGTCCCACGTCCGCACCCCCGCCCCGTCCGCCGGAGAGTACGGCGACGCCTTTCCCAGCTCCCGCAAGGTGTACGTGGAGGGGCGCCACGGCATCCGGGTGCCGATGCGCGAGATCTCCCTTTCCGGCGGGGAGCCGCCGCTGCGCGTGTACGACACCAGCGGCCCGCTCGGCGGCGACGTGCGCGCGGGCGTGCCCTCCGCGCGCGCCGAATGGATCCGGGCGCGCGACGTGGAGCGCGTGGAGCGGAGCTACACGCCGATCCCGGGAAAGAGCACGGCCGAGCTGCCGGAGACGCTGCGGCGGCCCACCCTGCGCGGCCGCGGGCCGGTGACGCAGATGCACTTCGCGCGGCGCGGCGAGGTGACGCCGGAGATGGAGTTCGTGGCGCTGCGCGAGGGGATGGATTCCGCCTTCGTGCGCAACGAGGTGGCGCGCGGGCGGGCCATCATTCCCGCCAACATCAACCACCCCGAGCTCGAGCCGATGATCATCGGCCGGGCGTTCAAGGTGAAGATCAACGCGAACATCGGGAACTCGGCCGTCTCCTCGAGCATCGAGGAGGAGGTGGAGAAGCTGCGCTGGGCCACGCTCTGGGGCGCGGACACGGTGATGGACCTCTCCACCGGGAAGAACATCCACGAGACGCGCGAGTGGATCATCCGCAACTCGCCGGTCCCGATCGGCACGGTGCCCATCTACCAGGCGCTGGAGAAGGTGGGCGGCGTGCCCGAGGAGCTCACCTGGGAGCTCTACCGCGACACGCTGGTCGAGCAGGCGGAGCAGGGGGTGGACTACTTCACCGTGCACGCCGGGGTGCTGCTGCGCTACATCCCGCTCACGGCGAACCGGATGACGGGGATCGTCTCGCGCGGCGGGTCGATCATCGCCAAGTGGTGCCTGGCGCACCACCGCGAGAGCTTCCTGTACACGCACTTCCGCGAGATCTGCGAGATCATGCGGGCGTACGACGTCTCCTTCTCGCTCGGCGACGGGCTCCGCCCGGGGTCCATCTACGACGCGAACGACGAGGCGCAGTTCGCGGAGCTGCGCACGCAGGGCGAGCTGAACCGCATCGCGTGGGAGTTCGACGTCCAGACCATGAACGAGGGGCCGGGGCACATCCCCATGCACCTGATCAAGGAGAACATGGACAGGCAGCTCGAGTGGTGCCAGGAGGCGCCGTTCTACACCCTCGGGCCGCTGACGACGGACATCGCGCCGGGATACGACCACATCACCAGCGCCATCGGCGCGGCGCAGATCGGGTGGTACGGCACGGCGATGCTCTGCTACGTGACGCCCAAGGAGCACCTGGGGCTCCCCAACCGCGACGACGTGAAGGCGGGGGTGATCACCTACAAGATCGCGGCGCACGCGGCGGACCTGGCCAAGGGGCACCCCCGGGCGCAGGAGTGGGACGACGCGCTGAGCAAGGCGCGCTTCGAGTTCCGCTGGCGCGACCAGTTCAACCTGTCGCTGGACCCGGTGACGGCGCTCGCCTACCACGATGAGACGCTCCCCGCCGAAGGGGCCAAGATCGCG
>JBJMPM010000407.1:0-49733 GCA_045803205.1 Longimicrobiaceae bacterium | reverse complement strand
AAGCACCAACCGCCGCCCCCGTTCATCCAGGAACGGCTGGAGGAGCTCATGCCGGCGGCGAATCGCGCGCTCTTCTTCCATGCATGACAATATACACGCAAGGTGAACAAAGTGCAATAGTTATTTTGTTACAATCCCTTAGCTCGCGCGACAGTCGCATTCTCGGCCAGCAATAGCCCATCTGACGCAATTCTCACATCGCCTGCTTCGGCGGTGTAGCCGGCACCTAATCGCAACTTTTCGCAAACAAGAGGCGCCCAAGCCTTGAAAACGCCCCCGTTCGCAGGATCGCGAACGGGGGCGTTTCGTGCTGCCGGAAGCGCTCAGGACTGCAGCGCCGGGCGCCCCCGTCCACCACGGCGGCGGCGGCGGCCGGAGCCGCCCCCCTCGCCCGGACGGCGGCCGTCGGACGGACCGCCCTGCCGCGGCGCGGACGACTCGCCGAAGCGGCGCTCGCCGGAACGCGAGGGCGACGGCTGCCGCGCCGGGGTGGAGCGGCGCGCCTCCTCGGTGGCCACGCGCTGCGCCTTGGCATCGGCCTTCGCCTTGGCCCGCTCGCGGTCGGCCGCCTTGCGCGCGCGGATCTCCTTGATCCGCTCGCCGATCGGCACCTCGAAGCGCTCCGCGGCCCGCGCGGCGTAGTCGAAGCCCTGCAGCGTCACCCGCTTGATGGGCTTGCCCACCGCGCGCTCGATCGCCCGCAGGTCGTTCTCCTCCTCCGGCGATACCAGGGTGTAGGCCTCGCCCACCGCCTCGGCGCGCGCGGTGCGGCCCACGCGGTGGATGTAGTCCTCCGGCTGGTGCGGCACGTCGAAGTTCACCACGTGCTCCAGCGCCTCCACGTCGATGCCGCGGGCCACGATGTCGGTGGCCACCAGCACCCGGTACTTCCCGCTCTTGAAGCCGCCCAGCGCGTCGGTGCGCGCGCTCTGGCTGCGGTTGCCGTGGATGCGCGCCACCGACACCCCCGCCGCCTCCAGGATCTCGAAGAGGCGGTTGGAGCGGTGCTTGGTGCGGCAGAAGACGATCGCCTGGCTCACCTCGCCGCGGCGCAGCAGCTCCAGGAAGAGCGCCGGCTTCAGGTCCTCCTTCACCGGGAACACCGCCTGGGTGATGCCGGTCGCCGGCGCCTGCTTCCGCTCGATGTTGATCGCCGCCGGATTGCGCAGCATCTCCCTGCTGAGCTGGACGATCGGCGCCGGCATGGTGGCGCTGAAGAAGAGCGTCTGCCGGTTGGCCGGCAGGTGCTTCAGCACCCGGCGGATGTCCGGCAGGAAGCCCATGTCGAGCATCCGGTCGGCCTCGTCGAGCACCAGCACCTCGACCTGGTCGAGCTTCGCGTACGGGTACTGGAGATGGTCCAGCAGCCGGCCGGGGGTGGCGACGATCAGGTCCACGCCGCGGCGGAAGGCCTGCTCCTGCGGGCCCATCCCCACCCCGCCGAAGATGGCGGCGCCGCGCACGCTGGTGTGCTTGGCCAGCAGGGTGAAGTGCTCGTGGATCTGCGCCGCCAGCTCGCGCGTGGGCGAGAGGATGAGCGCGCGCGTGGTGCCGCGCGGCTTGCCGATCAGGCGGTTGAGGATGGGGATCAGGAACGCGGCCGTCTTGCCGCTCCCGGTCATGGCCGTCGCGAGCAGGTCGCGGCCCTCCAGCGCGGGCGGAATCGCCTGCTCCTGGATGGGGGTCGGCTTGGTGAACTCGAGGTCGCGGACGGCGCGCAGGAGGTCGGGGTGTACTGCCAGCTTGTCGAAAGACATGGTTTTCCCATGGACCACGGTACATCCGCCCCCACTCATCCGGGGGGCGATGCCGCGTTCCGTGGTATCGAATAAAAGAAGGCGGCGGGCTCGCGGCTGAGTCCGCCGACCTTGCGTTGCGTCTGAAATATACCCCAATCCGCCGGAAAAGGTCAGTCCCCGGCGAAATCGGCCGGATTAACTGTGCAATCCCCGACAACATCATCAGGAGAGATTGTTGAGAAACCGTCCTCCCCTGACGTCATCCTGAGGCCGACCACGCTGCGACTTCGGCATGCTCGACCCTTCGCAGGCCGAAGGATCTATAGCATCGGATTGCACGTTCGCGGCGGAGCTGCACCCAAATTAGCGCTGCGATGTAAAGAAACCTTCGTCCTCAGCGAGGTCTCGCCAGGTTGGGTTCGCCGCGGAGACGAGTGCCACCTTCCGCGAGCGACGCCATCCCTTCAGCTCCTTTTCGCGCGCAATCGCCACCTGCGGGTGCGCGGCCTCCTCGTAGTAGACGAGCTGTGTGACGTTGTACTGCGCGGTGAATCCCGGCACCTGCTTCTGCTTGTGCTCATGGACGCGCCGGACGAGGTCGTTCGTCACGCCGATGTACAGCGTGCGGCTGGCGTTGGAGAGGATGTAGACGAAGTAGCGGTCGTCGGATGACACGGGAGAAGCTCGCGAGCGTTTCCGAAAACATTGTCCGAGCATCGAGTATAGATCCTTCGGCCTGCACGGTCTTTCGCGGACGCGTTTGCAGCAGGGCCGGCCTCAGGATGACGTCTCAAGGGCTCGTGAGAGTTTCTCGACAGTCTCTGAGGAAGCCGCCGGCTGGTGCCTCGTGCCGCGACACACCCGCTCGGGGATCGACGCCTGCATGGGGTGCACACAATCATCGCCAGCGGACTCACCGCCGCACCGTCTTCGCGAGGTACTCGCGGATGCGGGCGTGGGTCTCGGGGGCGCACCAGAGGGCGAGCGCGCGCTCGTCGTATTCGGGGCCGCGCGCCATCCGCTCGGCGGCCTCGCCGCGCAGGCGCTGCTTGGTGATGCGGAACACCTCGGGCGGGAGCGCGGCGAGCCGGGCGGCCGCCTCGCGGGCGCGGTCGAGGAGCGCCTCCGCCGGGGCTACCTCGTCCACCAGCCCCTGCGCGAGCGCCTCGTCCGGGGTGAAGGTGCGGCCGCCGTAGACGAGCGTCTGCAGCAGCTCGGGGCGCACCGCCCAGCGCACCACCTCCAGCGGCGCCGCCGGAAAGGGCACCCCCACCAGCAGCTCGGGAACGCCGACGCGCGCGCTCCCCTCCACCATCAGCCGGTAGTCGCCCGTCATGATCATCAGCCCCCCGCCGGCGATGGCGTGGCCGTTCGCGGCGACCACCATCGGACGCGGGTAGACGAAGAGCCGGCGGACGCAGTCGGTGAGCAGGGGGAAGAAGCGGCGGACGTACGCCTCGCCCTCGCCCGTCATGCGGAAGAGGTCCACCCCGGCGGAGAAGATGGAGCCGGTGCCGGTGAGCACCAGCGCCCGGGCCTCCGCCGCGGCGTCGAGCTCGGCGGAGAGCGCCTGGAGCAGCTCCACGTCCAGCGCGCTCGCCTTCCCGTGCGCCAGGCGGAGGGTGACGATGCCGTCGGTCAGGTCGCGCTCGATCATGACGGGTCGGGGCGGATGAGGGAGACGCGGATCTTCTCGTCGCCCACGGTGAGCACCAGCGTGTCGCCGGGCCGGAGCTGGGAGAGCGGCGCGGCGTCGATGAACTCGCACATCGTCTCCTCGCCCACGGGCACGTCGGCGCGGTAGCCGCGCGCGTACGCCACGCGCTCGCCCGCGCGCTCCTTCGCGTTGCTACGCAGGTACACGCCGCGGTCGTTCATCAGCCAGAGGCCGGGCGGGGCGCCGGTGCCGGGGTGGTCGACCTCGTCCTTCCACTCCGCGTCGGGCGAGGCGAGGTCCACGCCGGAGGCCACGTAGCGCTGCGCCTCCGTCATCACCCGCGTCTTCGCCCCCTGCGACTCCTCCACCAGCGCCAGCACCTCCGCGCCCTCGAACTCGAAGCGTCCCTCCATCCCCCCACCTCCCGATCGTTGGGCGACTGCACTGCACCGGGGATTATACGCCCGCCGACGCTGGACGGCGACGGGCGGGCGGTGTCGCGGCCCCGGCTACAGATCCTTCGGTCGCCGCCAGGCCAGGGTGCGCACGAAGGTCCCGCGCGGCGGCTCCCTCAGGATGACACTCGTGGGTGGCGCGAAGAACACACCTGTCATCCCAGGGATGACATTCCTGGATTTTACGCAAAAAACACCCATGTCATCCCGAGGCCGGACACGATGCGACCTGCGTCAGCATCGATCCCTGGCAGGCCGAAGGATCCATACTCGACGAGCGAAACCGCATCGGACCGTCAGCCGCCGTCCAGCGCCGCCAGCAACTCCAGCGCGTTGGCGGCGGCGGCGCCGGAGGCGGTGTTGTCGAAGATGCACCACGCCTCGCGGCCGCCCTCCGCATCCTCGCGCAGCCGCGCGGCGAGGGCGCGGATGGACTCCGCCGGATACGACGAGTAGTACGTCCGCGGCGAGCCGTGCAGGCGATGGTACGCCATCCCCCGCCACCCGCCCGGATGCGCCGCCGCGGGAACGCGCGACGGGTCCGCCGCCACGCGGGCGACGCGGTGCTCCGCCAGCAGCGCGTCCGCCTCGCCCTCGAACCACGTTGGGTGCCGCGGCTCGCAGACAACGGACGCGCCGGTGCGCGCCGCCAGCCCGGCGAAGAAGGGCGCGGCCACGGCGGCATCGAAGGCCAGGCTCGGCGGGAGCTGCACCAGGAGCACGGCGAGCTTCTCCCCCAGCCCCGCCGCCTCGGCCAGGAACGCGTCGAGCGCCTCGCCGGCGGCGGCGAGGCGGAGCTGGTGGGTGATGGTCTTCGGCAGCTTGGCGGCGAAGCGGAAGCCGGGCGGCGACTCGGCCGCCCAGCGCGCCCAGGTGCTCGCGCGGTGGGAGCGGTGGAAGGAGGAGTTGATCTCCACCACGGGGAAGCGCGCGGCGTAGCGGGCCAGGTGGCTCCCCTCCGCGGGGAACTCCGCCTGCACGTCGCGCGGCAGGCTCCACCCCGCGCAGCCGACGAGGACGCCCAACGCGTCAGGCCGGCGGCGTGAGGACGAAGACGAGCGTCTTCGCCTGCCAGCCGGTGTCGGTCCACGGGCGGCTGTCGGGCCCCGCGCCGTCGTGCGACTCGTACGTCTTCGCGTCGTGGACCAGCGCCACGTGGCCGATGCCGCCCGGCGCGTCTTCCGGGCGGAGGAAGGCGATGCGCACGCCGCCGTCGCGCAGCAGCCCGTCGGCGTGCATGCCGACACGGAAGCCCTTCGCCTCCACGTACTCGCGCTGCACCACCGCGCCGTCGGGAAAGGGCTGATGCGGCTCCGTCGCCCGCCAGACCGCCTCGCGCACGAAGCCGCTGGCGTCCACCTCGCCGAAGTCGACCCCCGGCAGGGCGCCGTGCTCCGGCACCTTCTTCCCCACCCCGTACCCCACCCCCGCGGCGCGGCACGCCTCCACGAGCTGCTCCAACGCAGCGGGATCGAGGGCGAGCGTCGGGATGATCCCCGGCTCGCGCGTCCCCTCCGCCAAGTCGATCGGCGGCGGCGGGGACTCGGGAACTCCGCCGTAGTTCGCGCGCTGGACCGCGATCCTGTGCTCGCGATCCGCGGTACCCTGTGCCGGCGCCGCGGAATCGTCGTCGCCCTGGAGATTCAACGCTCGCCCAGGAAGCGCTTCGAGACGCGGACGAAGCGCGTGTCCTGCTCGTGCTCCGGCCGCGCGAGCTCCCGGTCCAGGATGCGGCGGACGTGCGGGCGCAGCCGGTCCTCGCCCCAGCGGTAGCCGGTGGCGGCCTCGGCGCTGCCGGTGTTCGCGTCGCGCGCGGCCTCGAGCAGCGCCTGCGCCGCCGCCTCGTCGAACCGCGGGTCGTCGCGCGGGGGCAGGCCGAAGCGCCCCGGCGGCACGTACTCGTCCGCATCTTCCCGCACGAATGCTCTCGACATCATTCCCTCCTTGACGTTGTCCCTCCAGCTCAGAGCGCAAGCCGTGCGCCGTCCGCGCCAGCGATCGAACTACGAGTGCTCATCGCGCTTCGAGCATGAACTCGATCGCCGCGCACGTTGCAGTGACCTGCGCGGCGTTGCACCGTTCGGGGGTTGTACCCGGACTGTCGGGATACACCTCGGTGGTGGTCGTGTAGCGTGCGCCCGTGATGCCCGCGCACAGCCCGAGCCGCTGCACCGGACACTCGATGATGCCGGGTGCGACGACGGGCGAGCCGATGATCTCGCCCTTCTCGTCGGCGGGTGCGATGTGCGTGACCCTGGCGACGGCGTCGATCACCGCGCGCTGAAATTCCGGCTGCGGGTTGTCCTCGTCGTCGACGAGATAGAAGCCGTCCGGAATGACGCCAGGCGCGAACGGTACTCCGTCGCGCGCCGCGAGGGCGGGGCTGAACTCGTACTCGTCGGAGTCGGTCGTCTCGTGCAGGTCGACGTGCAGGGCGAAGCGTCCGCGCAGCGGCGCGATCAGCCGCAGCAGCGCGGCCGACTCGGCGGCGGGGCTGTTCTCGCGGAACGAGCGATTGGGATCGATCGCGTTCGCGTTCCAGCGATGGATGCGTTCATAGCCCCACGGGTTCACGCACGGTGCGACGAGCAGGTTGACACGTTCGGCGTAAGCGGCGGCGCGTTGCTCGAGGAACTGAAGCGCCCCGTGCACGCCACTCGTTTCGTAGCCGTGAACGCCGCCGGTGACGAGAACCACGGGACGCTCGTCGCGCCAGCCGCGGCTCCGCACGGCGAGCAGGCGATAGTGGTCCGGCGGATAGTCGATCCGTCCGTAGTCTTCGACGTCGAAACGTGAGGCGAGGCGCTCGATTCGCCGCTCGACGTCTGCCGCATAGCTGCGCTGCTTCTGCTGACGCGACAGCCACGTCGCGCGCTCGGCGTCTCCCCAGGCGACGCCCGGTGTGCCGATCGGATATGGGTTGCTCATGAGCCTCTTTCCCGGATCCGGTTGCGGCGTGCGATCGACGCCTCGCCGTCACTCCACCATCGGCTCGGCGTCCGCGCCCGCGTCGCGCAGCGCGATCGAGAGCGCCCCTGCGGCCTCGGCCGTCTCCGCGTGGACGCAGACCTCGCGGCCGGTCGGTGAGCGACTCGGCCTCTGCGCGGCCGATGCCGAGGTGGGTGCGGAACGCTTCCGTGGCGCGCGCGGTTCGAAGAAGACGCGGCCGGTCACGACGACGCCTGGCATGGATTCGCTCAGCGGGGTTCGGTGGCGGCGAGGAGCTCGGCCAGGTAGCGCCCCCAGATCGCGGGGACGGAGTGGGTGCCGTGGCCGCGGGTGGCGTCGCTGGTGGGGATGAGGACGTAGCGGCCGCGCGGCACCCGGCGGATCTCCCGCTCCAGGATCCCCAGCTCCGGCGGGTTCACCAGGTCGTCGGCCGAGTTCACCGCCAGCAGCGGCGCGCGGATCTCCCCCAGGCGCGGCGACGGGTCGTACTCGCGCGAGGCGTCGAACGCGTACAGCATGTCGTTCGCGTCGATCGTCTGCACGTAGCGCCGCACCGAGCGCTGCAGCAGCGAGTCGGCGGCGTCGCGGGTGGGCGCGGCCTTCTGCTGCTGGAGCGGGCTGCTGGTCATCATGATGAGGATGTGCACCGCGTCCGCGAGCCCGCGCGGCTGCGCCGTGTAGTCGCCGCCGCGCCACTCGGGGTCGCCGCGGATGGCGTCCATGATCATCCGCCGCATCATCCGGTTGCGCCCGGCGATCTGCACCGGCGCGCTGGCCAGCGGCATCAGCGCGTCCATGAAGTCCGGGTGCGTGTATCCCCAGACCCAGCTGTGCATTCCGCCCATCGAGGTGCCCATCACCAGCCGCAGGTGGCTCACCCCCAGGTGCTCCGTCAGCAGCCGGTGCTGGGCGCGCACCATGTCGTCGTAGGTGTAGCGCGGGAAGCGGGCGTGCAGCCCCTCGCTCGGCCGGCTCGACGCGCCGTGGCCGATCCCGTCCGGCAGGATGATGTAGTAGCGCCGCGCGTCCAGGAGCTGCCCCGCCCCGAACAGCCGCCCCGCGAAGGTCGGCGTGAGGAAGTTCGCGCCGCTCCCCGTGGTGCCGTGCAGCACGAGCACCGCGTTGCGGACGACGCCGCGCGCGTCGCGCACCGGCGCGCCCAGCGTGCGGTAGTGGATGCGCAGCTCCGGCAGCCGCTCGCCGCTGCCGAAAGCGAAGTCGCGCATCACGAAGTCGCCCTCCACCGGCGCCGGGTACGCCGCCGCCTGCGCCCCGGCGCGCGACCCGCCGGCGAGCAGGAGGAGGGCGATGGCGGCCGCGCGTACGCCCGCCGCGACGCCGCGACGCCGTCTGGCAAACATCGTCACCGCACCTCGAAGCCGCCGGAGGCCAGCCCGTCCATCATCCCGTCGGAGGCCGCGGCGCGGGGAGGGACGCCGCCGCTGCTCAGGCGCGCCTGCAGCTCGAAGTCCGACGGGTTGGTGGCGGCGGCGCGGGCCACGTTGAAGTCGATGACCCCCTGCTGTACCAGCCGCGCGAGGTGCTGGTCGAAGGTCTGCATCCCGTAGACGTCGCCCCCTTCCGCGATGTGGTCGCGGATCTCCGAGGTGCGCGTCTCGTCGCGGATGCAGTCGGCGATGGCGGCGGTGTTCAGCAGCACCTCGACCGCCACCACGCGCCCCTTGCGGTCCGCGCGCGGGAGGAGCCGCTGCGAGATCACCGCGTGCAGCGCCTCGGCCAGGCGGTAGCGCACCGTCTGCTGCTCCTCGGGCGGAAAGGCGGAGATGAGCCGGGCGACGGTGCTGGTCGCCTCCTTGGTGTGCAGGGTGGAGATGACGAGGTGCCCCGTCTCCGCCGCCTTCAGCGCCGTGTCCATCGTCTCCGGGTCGCGCAGCTCGCCGATCTGGATCACGTCGGGGTCCTGCCGCAGCGCCGCCCGCAGGCCGCGGTGGAAGCTCTCCGTGTCGGTGCCGATCTCGCGCTGCGACACCGAGCAGAGGTTGTCGCGGTGCAGGAATTCGATGGGGTCCTCGAGCGTGACGATGTGGCGGTGCGAGTGCTGGTTCATGTGCTGGATCATCCCCGCCATGGTCGAGCTCTTCCCCGAGCCCGTCACGCCGGTCACCAGCACCAGCCCGCGCTCCGCCTCGGAGACCTGCCGCACCACGTCGGGAAGGCCGAGCGTCTCCAGCGTGGGCACGTCGTAGGGCACCACGCGCAGGATCACGTTGAAGCTCCCGCGCTGCTTCATCACGTTCACCCGGAAGCGGGTGAGCCCGTCGATCCCCCAGGAGCAGTCGTAGTCCTGCAGGGTGTCGATCTGCTCGCGGATGCGCTCGCTGGGGAGCACCGACAGGGCGAAGGTGCGCGACTGCTCGGGGGTGAGCTTCTGCCGGGTGAGCGGCGTGAGCTTCCCCGCGATGCGCGCGCGCACGTAGTCGCCGCCCTTCACGTGGATGTCGCTGGCCCCGCGCTCGACCGCCGCGCGGATCACGGGTTCCATCATCGGAGAACCTGCGGTTGGGAGATGGAGGACTCTCCCGAAACTATTCGCCGGCCCCGGCTACGTAAACGGCCGCCTCACGCAGAGACGCAGAGACACGGAGGAGACTCGGCCGTGTCTCCTCTGTGCCTCTGCGTCTCTGCGTGAGATCAAGCGTCGATGGCGCCGGTGCGGAGATGGTTGAAGTTCACGACCCAGGTATCCTGGGCCGAGAGCCTCAGGTAGAGCGGCAGATCATCGGTAAGGACGGCGACGGGCTCGCGAGCGGTGAGGAGGATGGAGACGTCGGCAAGGCCCAGGCGGGTGAAGTCGGGGTCGCGTACGACGTCGCTGCTCGGGAAGTACCGCTCCGGCACCTGCACCGCGAAGAGCGCGAGCGTAGACATGACACGGCTACGCAATGGCTCCGAAAGCTGTCCGGCGAGGTTGCTCACCTCGGTCAGCACATTCGGCGTCACTACCAGCGCGCCAAAGCCGCTGATGAAGCGAGTCAGGAGATCGTAGTCGTCGGCGGTATAGGCCCGGGTGCGCTTGAAGCGTTCGATCTGGTCGCGATCGTAGGCGCCGACGACGAGCACGAGGAGGAGGTTCGTGTCGATCAGCAGGATCCGGGGACGCGCCGCGGCGGCGGCGGTCATCACGCGACGTCCCGAATCTTCATCGCGCTGACCTGCCCACTCTCAGCGTCGACCTCGAACAGCTTGTACACGCGCGGGAGCTTCTGGACGGAACCGTTCAGGACGATCCCTGGCTGCATCACCGCGGGCTCGACCCAGCCGAGCGTCACGTTCCAGCGCCGCCCATCGTCCGAGAGCGCTACCTCTTCGAGGCGCAGGTGGCGCAGGTCCGCGTCACCGAACAGCTCGCGGGCATAGCTCTCGGCGGACTTCACGGCCTGCTTCACGTCCACCATCGCCGGGCTCCATGAACGAAGGAGAACGAAGATCCTGCTTTGAAAATAACGCGCATGAACACTCGTGGAAGGCCGCGTGTCAAAGCCGCCAGCGTGGGGATTCGCTCTCACAGAGACGCAGAGGCACAGAGGAGAATCTGCCGTGTCTCCTCTGTGCCTCTGCGTCTCTGCGTGAGATCCAGCCGTTCAGCCCCACCACCCCTTCGCGAGCGCCGGGAGCGCGACGACGGCGGCGAAGCGGATCAGGCGGCCGATGAAGCCGACGACGAGGAAGAAGGTGAAGTTCATCCTCACCGCGCCGGCCGCGACCGTCGTCACGTAGAAGGGCGGGAGGCCGAAGACGGCGCTCACCGAGTAGAGCAGCTTGCCGACCGTGGGGCGCGCCTCCATCCGCGCCTGCATGGTCGCAAGCCCCTTCTGCGCGCGCTTCCAGGGGAGCTTCACCACGCCGCGGCCGGCGTAGTAGAGGAGCACCTTCCCGGCCATCGCCCCCACGCTCCCCGCCACCACCAGCGGCGTCCACAGCGTGCGCGGCATCAGCGCCGCCGCGCCGATCAGGTACACCTCGGTGTTGACGAACGGCAGCAGCGCCCCCGCCCCGCAGATCAGGAAAGACGTCAGGCAGAGGCCGAGGTACTCCACGCGAGGTCCGGGGATGCGGGGGGAGAGGCCCAAATAGCCGAGGAATATCACACTTGCGCGCGCGGCCGATCAACCCCGCCGACCGGGATCGCCGTCGATGTCCGCGCAGGTGGGTGCGCCGCGCGCGACGAACCTACGCAGCCCGTCCGGCAGACGTTTCAACCTCCACCGCCGCTTCAGCCGCGCGGCGTACCCTGCAGCAGCGGCTCCAGCGGCACGTCGCGGGGGCCGTTCTCGTCGCAGACGGCGTAGGTGCCGCCGGGGTACATCGTGACGCCGGCGTGCTCGCCGCGCGCGTTCAGCACGTAGAACTGGATGCCGAAGTTCGGCGTGCCGCGCGGGTTGAGCAACCGCCGCTCCACGGTGTTGGCGACGATGCGCCGCAGCCCCTCCATCCCCGCGTCCTTCGGGCTCATCCCCCGCCGGAGGTTCTCCACGATCAGGTACGAGGTGAGGTTGTACAGGTTCGCCTCGCCGCGCCCGGTCGACCCCGCCGCGCCCACCGCGCCGTCCACGTACAGCCCCGCGCCCAGGATGGGCGAGTCGCCCACGCGGCCGGGGATCTTGAAGGCCAGGCCGCTGGTGGTGGTCACCCCGCAGATCTCGCCGCGCGCGTTGATGCCGTCGCAGTTGATGGTGCCGTAGTAGTGCTCCTCGCGGATCAGCCCCTCGGCCACCATCTCCAGCCCCGCGCGGTGCCCCGCCTCGGCGCGCTGCGCGGGATCCAGGAAGTGCGACGGGTCCGTCCGCCGCTTCCACTCCAGCCAGGTCCGCCGCGAGTTGGGGGTGTTCAGGTCGTCCTCCACCGTGAACCCCATCTGCCGCGCGAAGCTCTGCGCGTCGCACCCCACCAGCAGGTGGTGGTCGGTGTTCTCCATCACCGCCTTCGCCACCAGCGACGGCGTGCGCACCCCCTCCAGCGCGGCGACGGCGCCGGCGCGCTTCTTCGGCCCGTGCATCACCGACGAGTCGAGCTGCACCACCCCGTTGGCGTTCGGCAGCCCGCCGTAGCCCACCGAGTCGTCCAGCGGGTCGAGCTCCACCAGGTTCACGCCGGCGATCAGCGCGTCGAGCACGTCGGCGCCGCCCGTCATCATGGTGAACGCCTTCTGCACCGCGGTCACGTCACCGCCGTTCTTGAAGCGGTTGCCGTTGCCGGAGGCGATGACGACCGGGCGCGCCGCGCCGCGGGTGATCACCGCCGGCGCTGCGAGCGCCTGCGAGGTCGGGAGCGCCGCCGCAGCCGCAGCCGCCGCGCCGGTGGCCACGAAGTCGCGCCGGGTGATGGGTATGCTCATCGATCGAGGGCCGGGTAGATGGAAAAACGTGGGGAGGACGTTGGATTCTGGCGTCGGCCGGCGGCAGTGGCAAGCTCGATCGTGCCTGCGGCCGGTCGCCGTAGGGACGGAGGGCCCGCGGCGCGCGGAGCTCGCGCCGCGGTCACGCTGCTCATGCGCGCGCGGGGTCGAGCGGGATGGGCGGCAGCACGTCGCGCTCCCACGCGGCCATCTTCGCCTGGAGCCGCTGGAACACCGCGGGGTGCTCCGCCTTGCGATCCTGCTTCTCGCCCGGGTCCGCGGCGAGGTCGTAGAGGAACTCGCCCTGGTCCGTCTGCAGGTACTTCCAGTCGCCGCTGCGCATCGCCTTCTGCTTGCGGCGCTGGAAGATGCGCCAGAACAGGTCGCGCGGCACCGCGCCGCGCGCGCCGGTGAGCGCCGGCAGCAGGTCGATGCCGTCCAGGGGCGCGGCGGCGGGTGCGCGCGCGCCGGCCAGGGCGAGGAAGGTGGCGGTCAGGTCCATCGTCACCGCCACCTGCTCGGTGCGGCTTCCGGCGGGGATCACGCCCGGCCAGCGCGCCGCCGCGGGCACGCGCACCCCGCCCTCGTTCAGCGTCATCTTCATCCCGCTGAACGGCCCCATGTGCGAATAGCGCTCGCCCCCGTTGTCGCTGGTGAAGATCACCAGCGTGTCGTTCTCCAGCCCGTGGCGGCGCAGCGCCTCCAGCACGCGGGCCACCCCGGCGTCCATGCTCTCCATCATCCGCGCGTAGGTCTCGGGCGAGCCGCCGCGCTGCCAGGGGAGGGTGTCGGGATAGGGCGGGTCGCCGGGCCCCTGCCAGGGCCAGTGGGGCGCGTTGTACTGCAGGTTGAGGAAGAGCGGCCGCGAGCGCCGCCGCGAGAGGATGCGCACCGCGCGGTCGGTGAAGAGGTCGGTGAGGTACCCCGCCGTGCGCACCGTGCGCGTGCCGTCCTGGAAGAGGAGTTCCCGCGACTCCGTGTCGACGTGGCTCGCGTAGTCCGCCGCGGGGCCCAGGATGCCGTAGAACTCGTCGAAGCCGTGGCGCAGCGGGTGGTAGGGCGGCAGCGTGCCCAGGTGCCACTTCCCCACCAGCGCCGTCTCGTACCCCGCCGCCTTCATCAGCATCCCCAGCGTCGGCGGAGCGGGCTCCAGCCCCGTGGGGGTGGTGGTGAGCGGCTCGTGGAGGCCGACCGGGGTCCGCGCCGGGTAGCGGCCCGTCAGCAGCGCCACGCGCGTGGGCGTGCACACCGGCGCGGCCGTGTACATCTGCGAGAGCTGCACCCCCTCGCGCGCGAGCTGGTCGATCACCCGCGTGCGGTAGTCGGTCCGGCCGGTGATCCCCAGGTCGCCGTAGCCCAGGTCGTCGGCCATGATCAGCAGCACGTTCGGCCGGCGGCGGCGGCCGAGCCACGCCGCGCCCGGCGCGAGCGACGGCGCCAGCGCGACGGCCGCCGCCGCGCCTGCCATGTCGAGGATGAAGTGCCTGCGGTGCATCGGGAGGCTCCGTGCGCGGGGCGGGGTGACGTGCATGCGGGGAGAGGCACGCCACAGAGTAACCGCGCGGCGGGGCGGCGCCAACAACGGGGCATGCAGCGCCGTCCCCCGGCGCTCGGGGCCTGGTCGCGGTTTTCTCTCCGGTTCGGAGGTTCGTCGCGCGTCCGCGGCCGCGGCGCCCTCTCCCTGCGCCTGGGCCCTCTCCCTGCGCCTGATACCATCTCTGCCAAATGACTGTGCATTCGTAGGGACCAGCACAGATGGGTCTCACACGGAGTCAACGGAGTCAACGGAGGAACTGCCTGGCTTTCTCCGCTGACTCCGTTGACTCCGTGTGAGTCCTATCCGTTGGCAGAATGCACAATCAACCAACAGAAATGGTATCACACAGCGCACAGAGACACGGAATGGAGCCGCCGAGCCTCCTCCGTGCCTCTGTGCCCCTGTGACGTGCCGTTCAGCGAGTCGTACGGACCCACGACGCCACGGCCGCGGCGAGCTGTTCGGGCGTGCGGTCGCCGGCCTGCACCGGTGCGTGGCCCGACCGCCGCAGCGCGGCCATGAACGCCAGCTCGTCCGCGATCTCGGCGTCCGTGCTCCCCCGCGCGCGGAGGCGCGCCGACAGCGCGTCGTCTCCGCAGTCGAGGAAGGCGCAGCGGACGGCGTGCGGCGCGACGGCCGCGGCGAAGTCGTCCGGCTGCGCGGGGCCGCAGAGGAGCACGTCGCGGCCTCCGGCCAGCACGGAGACGGCCACGGCGGCCCACATCGCCCGCAGCCCCTCCCAGGTCGAAGCGTCGGTGTGCGCATCCGTGGCGCACGCCCGCGAGAGGCCGGGGAGGAGCGCATCCCAGTCGAACACCGCCACGTCCGGCAGCAGGCGCGCCAGGAGCGGGACCAGCGTGCTCTTCCCCGACGCCCACGGGCCCGTCAGCAGGAAGAGCGTTGCCGTGGGGCGCACGTCGTCATACATCTTCGATCGCCTCGAGATCATCCCCAGCCGCGACCCGCCCCTTCCCGCCCGAACCCGCCATGCGGCCTTCCGCCCGCGCCACGCTCTCCGCCCTGCTCTGCATCGTCCTGGCCGCATGCGGCGGCGATCGTCGCGGCCGGGGTGGTGCCGCCGTCCAGAACGACTCGGCGCGGTACGGCGGGACGCTGGTGATCGGATACGCGAGCGACATCGCCGACCTCAGCCCGCTGACCTGGCAGGTGCAGAACGCGCTGTACATGCAGCAGTTCGTGCTCTTCACCCCGCTCATCACCTACGACGAGAAGCTCCGGCCCATCCCCCGGCTCGCGAAGAGCTGGGAGGTGAACGCCGACACCACGCTGCTCACCTTCCACCTGCGCGACGACGTGTGGTGGCAGGACGGCGTGCGCACCAGCGCGCACGACGTGAAGTTCAGCTACGACATGGCCCGCAACCCCAGGACCGGGTACATCTACGCCGGGCTGTGGACCTTCTACGGCGAGGCGGAGGCGCCGGACTCGTTCACCTTCCGCGTCCGCCTGCGCCCGCACGCCGAGTACCTGGACGTGTGGCGCCAGTTCGCGCCCGTGCCCGAGCACGTGCTGCGCGGCGTGCCGCCCGAGCGCATGATGGGGCACCCGTTCGGCACGCAGCGCCCCGTCGGCAACGGCCCGTTCCGCTTCGCCGCGCGCACGCCGGGGCAGCAGTGGGTGTTCGAGGCCAACCCGCGCTGGCCGAAGGAGCTCGGCGGCCGTCCGTACGTCGACCGCCTCGTCTACCGCGTGATCCCCGAGCCCGCCACGCTGCTCACCGAGCTGCAGACGGGCGGCATCGACCTCTATCCCGGGATGCCGCCGCAGTTCGCGGAACGGGCGAAGGCGTCGCCGCGCGCGCGGGTGGTGGACTTCCCCGACCTCAGCTACGAGCAGATCATCTGGAACGAGCGCCGCCCGCCCTTCGGCGACGCGCGGGTGCGGCGGGCGCTCACGCTGGCCATCGACCGGCCGCGGCTGGTGGAGGCGGTGCGCGCCGGGTACGGCCGCGTGGCCAACTCGACGGTCGCGCCCGAGCTCTGGATGCACGACCCGGAGGCCGGGCGCGACCTGGGCCACGACACGGCGCAGGCCCGGCGGCTGCTGGCCGAGGCCGGCTTCGCGGACCGCGACGGCGACGGAGTGCTGGAGTCGGCCGGCGGGCGGCCCTTCCGCTTCACCCTGAAGGTGGCGCACGGCAGCCGCGAGCGGCGCGACATCGCCGAGATCGTGCAGGCGGAGCTGCGGCGGATCGGGGTGGCGGTGGAGGTGCGCGAGGTGGAGTTCAACGTGCTCCTCGCCAATGCCAGCGACCCCAAGAAGCGCGACTTCGACGCGATGGTCCAGGGGTGGAAGCCCGAGTTCCACCTGGACGACAGCGACGTGCTCTCGTGCCGCAAGCGCGACCAGCCGCTGGCGTGGCCGGGCTACTGCAGCGAGGAGGCGGACCGGCTGATGGACTCCGTGCAGATCGTTCCCGACCGGCGCGCGGCGCTCCCGCTCTGGCGGCGCTACCAGGCGCTGATCGCGCGCGACCAGCCCACCACGCTCCTCTACTACAGCAACCGCCTGGTGGGGATCAGCCGCCGCCTGCACGGCGTCGCGCTCGACGCCCGCGGCGACTGGGTGGGCATCGAGCGCTGGTGGGTCGAACAGCCCACACGAACTGGATCACGGTGAACTCCGCCGCCAATACATCGCGTATGGCAGGTCAGCGTGGGCAATCTTACGGCTCGTCACCGACCAGGTGGTATTCCTGATCGCCACCAAGGAGGGGTACACGTCCCTGCATCCAGACCTTAACCCCGACGACATCGAGATTCGAGATCCGCAAGGACCTGGGAAACCAGCGGTTTAACGACGAAAATGGGCAGCAGGAGAGCACGCAGAATTACACAGCAGCGTTGAGCTGAGTCGGGAACACGCAGCGGAATCGAGGATTGAACGTCGCTCCTCGCTGCACACGTAAGCTGCGGAAAAACCTGCTGCAGGAGTGTTTTTGGAATACGGGTTATTTTGGGGCTCTGCTTCCAGTGATTGGCACATATCTTGAGGCTGTATTGGGACGCGCAGCAAACAGCTAAGGATTACTTTGCCCTGTCCCCGACCGGCACGGTTACGTGCGGCGGGGCATCTGGTTTCTCGGCCACACCTCTTTCCCTGGCCGAGTGCATTCCCGCGATAATCCCATCGTGCCACCGGGCTGATTCTCCTCGTCACCCTCGGGAGATCGCGCGTCTCAAGCTGTACTGGGAGGCCTCGATGAACGGGTCGAACATGGCATCCGGATCGAACGGTGCGACAACCCTTTCCCGGCTCGCCCAGTGGGCCTACACGCCGCGCAGGCCCCTTGTTTTCATCCTGGTCGAGAGCTTGGCCGCCCTGGCCGCGGAGGGCCTTGTCGCCGCCGCCGAGGTACGCGCGTATCCTGCGATCCTGGTCCGGATTGCGTCGGCTGCAGCCGGGGCCCTGCTCGCGAACCGTATTTTTCGACGGCCCGAAGAGGAACGGGTGCAGGAGGACCTCGCGCAGGACCTCTCGATCCTGAAGCAGCTTGGCCTCACTCCAGCACGCGTGCAGCAGGAGATGGTGCGGCTGTTCCGGACCTACCTGGCCGCCGTGAGGAGGCTGAGAAAGGCTCGCGCGGACTTGGCGCCCGGGCGGCGCTCCGTCGCTCCAGTCGAGGCGTCGGAGACGATCGGGCAGGGGCAGGGCGCGCCAGCCAGGTCGTCACGCACGAGGCGGACGATACGGAACTCGTCGGTGCGCGGCGGCATGAGCAGACCTCGACGACACAAATCGGTGCAGTGAGGCACGGCGCGGCCGCCCGCAACGAGTCCGATCACCGGGATCGTTGTCAGCGCCTCTGTGCCTCTGTGAGAGACGCCGTTCCGCGGTATGGATCTCGCTTGGGCGCCGCGGCATGACGAGATCCAATCGACCGAAATCCAGCTCCAGCCGCGATGACGGCACGGCGCGGGCGCTCGCGCTGGGAGCGACGGCCGCGGTGGCCGCCGCCGGCTTCGCCGCGCTCACCGCCGCGGCAGCGCGCGGTGACACCGCCCGCGCGGACCACAAGGCGAAGAAGCACACCGCGCCCCGCCGCGGGCACCCCGCGCGACGCGCCGCGAAGGCGCTCGCTCCCGCCGGCAAGTGGTGGACGTACATCCCGTCCGCGCTGGGCGCGGCGCTCTACGTGCTCCGCGCCGCCGCGCCGCCGGGCGAGGAGCGGCCCCGGTCGCGCCGCACGGGGGCCGGGGCCGTGTTCCTCGCCGGGGTCGTGGCCACGGCGCTGAACCCCACCTTCGACAACGTCCTCCCGCAGCCGCCGGCACCGCCGGGCCACCGCTCGCGGCGCAAGCCGGTCTTCCCCAGCGGCCACGCCTTCGGCCCCTCCGCCGTCTCCCTCGCGGCCGCCTACGTGCTCTCGCGCGAGCGGCTGGCGCGCCCCGGCATCGCCTTCCCCACCGCGCTCGCCATCCCCGCCGTCACGGCCGGCGCGCGGATGATGCAGGAGAAGCACTGGGCGTCGGACGTGCTCGGCGGCTACCTGGGCGGCGCGGCGGTGGCGGCCGCGTGCCTGGCGGCGTACGAGGCGGCGAGCGGGGGCTCGCGAGGGGTTGACTGATCCCGCCGCTGCCGATGCTTTCGTCGGGCGGATAAATCCGCAGCAACAACTACACGAAGTCCGCCTTCGCGGACTACCGGCCGTCGCGAGGCCTCGATTCACCGGCGCGCGACGGACTCCTCCTCCAGCCGAGGCAGGGAACCTCGGCCGAAGCGGAGCCCGTCGCGTGCCCGGCTATGGCGGCACTGAAGGTGGGAGTCCGCGCAGGCGGACTTCGTGTTGTTGTTGCAGCGAATTTATTCGCCCTGCTCCCCGCTGACTTCACATCGAGACCCAGCTGTCAACCGTCTTGCGTCTACGGCTTTGTTTCGGTACTCTGTAAACCGAACACGTGCCGAAGGAGGAGCAGATGGACGCGGACATGCCGCTGGAGCAGAAGCTCGACATACTGATGGACATGGCGGGGGACGACCACGACGGCGCGGGTGGACGCGCGCGGGTGCTCCCGCCGCGGCTGCGCCACGCGAAGGAGGTCGGCGCGCTGCGCCCGCTCAACATCCGCCAGCTCCGCACGGCGATGGGCAAGGTCGCGCTGATGCGCATCCTGATGACCAACGCCTGCTCCTTCAACTGCCACTACTGCCCCATGCGGCGCGACCGCTCCATGCCGCGCACGCTGCTCAAGCCCGAGGAGCTCGTCCGCATCTTCCTGGAGGCCCACCGCCGCGGCTGGTGCAGCGGCCTCTTCCTCACCACCGGCATCCCCGGCCGGCCGGTGAAGGTGATGGACGACCTGATCACCGTCCTCGAGCTCCTTCGCGTCAAGCACCGCTTCGCCGGCTACGTGCACGTGAAGATGGTCCCCGGCGCCGAGGCCGCGCAGATCGAGCGGCTCACCGCGCTCGCCAGCCGCGTGTCGCTGAACCTCGAGGCGCCCTGCGGCGACACCCTCACCCGCATCGCCCCCGAGAAGAGCCTGGAGACGGCGATGGACGGCCTCGGCCGCGCCCGCGAGCAGGTGGTCCGCCGGCGCCGGGAGACGGCGATGGGGCGCCCCGTCGACCCGCTCGCCCCCGGCGGCGCGAGCGGGATGACGATGCAGTTCGTCGTCGGCGCCACCCCGGACAGCGACCGCACCATCCTGGGGAAGGTGACGGAGATCTACGCCGGCGGCGGGGTGCACCACGCGCACTTCAGCGCCTTCCGCCCCATCCGCGAGACGCCGATGGAAGAGGCGCCCGCCGCGCCGGCGCTGCGCGAGGTGCGCCTCTACCAGACCGACTACCTGCTGCGGGGCTACGGCTTCGCGAAGGACGAGGTGGTGTTCGACCAGGCCGGCAACCTGCCGCTGGCGCACGACCCCAAGACGGCGTGGGCGCTGGCGCACCCCGAGCGCTTCCCGGTGGAGGTGCGCACCGCGCCCTACGAGGAGCTGGTGCGCGTCCCCGGCATCGGCCCCGGCGCGGCGAAGAAGCTGGTGGCCGAGCGAGGCCGCACCGTGCTGCGCACCCTCGCCGACCTGCGCGCCCTCGGCGTGGTCGCCACGCGCGCCGCCGGCTTCCTCACCCTCGGCGGGCGGCGGCTGCAGGACGTGCGCTGGGCCGAGCAGCTCGGCTTCTGGGGCCCCGACGACGACACCGGGCGCCACCACTTCGTCTACGACGTGAGCCCGGGGACATTCCGATGAGCCCCGCGACGATCGCGGCCCCCGCGGACGAGGCCCGCGGGGGCCGGAGGATGGGAGGGCGAGCCGGAGCCCCGGCGCGCGCCTGGCCGTCAGGGCGACGTGGATGCGCGGTGCGTCACGGCGTGGCCGTGGGCGTGGTGTCGGCCGGCGCCGCGGGAGGCGATGCGGCTGCACAGGTGACGTTGCCCACCAGGTAGTAGCGCTCCGGCTCGCCGCGCACCTCGCCGGTGTCGGCCGCGGGGGGCGGCCAGATCTCCATCACCACCTGCTGGCGGCGGCCGCAGGTGCCCACGAAGCGCACCTCGCCCGCCTCGGGCCTCTCCCGCTCCCCCGGGCGCTGGATGCGGCTCGCCGGCCCACGCAGCTCGAAGCGGGCGGGCCTTCCCTCCTCCCCCGGGACGACCACCGCCATCTGCAGCGGCCCGCAAGCCGCGTGCGCCGCGGCTCAGCAGGTCTCCTGCCCCACGCAGGTCCACTGGACGGTCTCGCAATAGGAGTCCAGGCTACAACTGTAGCACGAGTCCCGATTGCAGGTCCCGGGACAGGTGCCGTAGCACGAGGCCCAGCCGGTACACTGGATCGGCCCGGTTCCGTAACCCTCGACCGTGCCGCGCTCCCGCTCCTCGTGCGACAAATCGAACGATTCCACGGACAGCGTCTCGGGGTCCAGCTTGAGCTTCTTCATGGCCCGGTCTCCCGCAGCAGGGTAGAAGTGTGTGGATCGACAAAGGTCCACGTTTGCAGACACATTATAGCAGGGTATTTATTCCACGCCAATCCCCCTGACCGCGGATCACTCGTGAGCCTGGATGGAACCGATGCTTCATCCCCACATCGAGCTCTGCTGCATCGCCAGCGTGGAGGAGGCGTGGGTCGCCATCCGCGCCAGGGTCTCGGCGCTCAGGCTGGTATCGGCGATGCCCAGCGGCCCCTGCGTGATCGGCGACGAGCTGATCGCGGAGATCGCCGCGCGCGTGCCGCCCGGCGTCGCCACCTTGCTCCTCACCTCGGCGCGATGAGCCCCGCGACGATCGCGGCCCCCGCGGACGAGGACCGCGGGGGCCGGAGGATGGAGGACGAGCCGGAGCCCCGGCACGCGCCGGGCCGTCAGGCCGAGGTGGATCCGCGCAGCGTCACGGCGTGGCCGTGGGCGTGGTGTCGGCCGGCGCCGCGGGAGGCGATGCGGCTGCACAGGTGACGTTGCCCACCAGGTAGTAGCGCTCCGGCTCGCCGCGCATCTCGCCGGTGTCGGCCGCGGGGGCCGGCCAGATCTCCATCACCACCGGCTGGCGCCGCCCGCAGGTGCCCACGAAGCGCACCTCGCCCGCCTCGGGCCTCTCCCGCTCGCCCGGGCGCTGGATGCGGCTCGCCGGCCCGCGCAGCTCGAAGCGCGCGGGCCTTCCCTCCTCCCCCGGGACGACCACCGCCATCTGCAGCGGCCCGCGGCCGCCGGTGCAGTATCCGAACGGCGTCATGCTCCAGCTCCCGCCCTGCGGCCGCTCGGCGTCGGCCGCGCCCCGCCGCGGCGCACCGCCGAAGGTGAGCTCCAGCGTGCCCACCAGCTCGGCGGCGCGGACGATGAGGGTCTGCGGCGGCGGGGCGTAGGTGCCGGACCCCGGGGCGCGCGCCCCGCGCGCGGCGAGCGTGTAGCTGCGGGGGATGGGGGTGCCGCACGACATCCGCGCCACCGCGCGCAGCAGGGGCGCGGCGCCCTCCTCCGCGCGCGCGCCCTGCGCCGCGGCGGGGAGGGAGGCGAAGGCGGCTCCCGCCGCGGCCAGCGGAAGGGTGGAAAGGACCCGGAAGAGCGAGCGCATCGCTGCCTCCCTCGGCAGGAGCGTGGCGGTGAAGGCGGTCCGGGCGGGCCGCCGTCGCCTCGCGAACATCACATGATCGGCGCGAGCTCCGTCTCCGTCAGCGCGCCGCGGCGCGGGAGGAACCAGGCGAGCGAGAGCGCGCAGAAGGCGATCGCCCCCGCCGCCGCGGCCACCGGGACCATGCCGCTCCACCCCAGCACCGCACAGGCCGCGCCGAGCACCCCCAGCCGCGCCGTCTCGATCGGCCCGGCCCACTTCGCCGACTCGAAGACGCCGCCGACCCCCGCCAGGCTCACGGCCACGTAGAACCCGCCGGCGGCGAGCTGCAGCGGCGGCAGCGTGCCCACCTTCAGCAGCAGCACGAAGCTGGCCGCGAGCGCGGCGGCGAACTGCGCGAACCCGTACGCCGCCAGCCCCGCCGGCACCCGCGGATCCCAGCGCTCCGCCGTCTCCACCATCACCTCGGGCGCCGCGACCCGCCCGCCTTCGTGTGCCGGGCGCCACCCCGGCGGGCCGAAGGCGAACATCCAGGCGTCGCGCCAGCTCCGCGCGCGGCGCACCCCGCGGAACACCTCCACGAAGCCGTGCACGTTGGCCCAGAGCGGGTTCCAGCTCCGCAGCGGCGTGGTGATGCCGTACACCGGCGCCTCCGCCTCGGGCTCGAAGGTGCCGAAGAGCCGGTCCCACACGATCAGCACCCCCGCGTGGTTGCGGTCCAGGTAGCGCGGGTTGCGCCCGTGGTGCACGCGGTGGTGCGACGGCGTGTTCATCACCAACTCGGTCAGCCACCCGAGTCGGCCGACCGCCTGCGTGTGGATCCAGAACTGGTAGATCAGGTTGAGCGAATAGCACACCACGAAGGTCACTGGCGGGATGCCGATCAGCGCCAGCGGGAGGTAGAAGACCCAGGTGAAGAGCCCGTGCAGCGAGCTCTGCCTGAGCGCCACCGCCAGATTGTACTCCTCGCTGCTGTGGTGCACCACGTGCCCCGCCCAGAGCAGGTTCACCCCGTGCGAGGTGCGGTGGCTCACGTAGTAGGCCAGGTCCACCAGCACGAAGGCCGCGACGCCCGCCGCCAGCTCGCGCGCGTGCACCGCGACCCACGGGAAAGCGCCGGCGCGCGCGAAGGGCGCCCCGTCGGCCCAGGCGGGAACGGGGAGGAAGCGCTGCACGGCCAGGTGGCGGAAGGCCCAGGCGTAGATCCCCACCGCGAAGAGCTTGGAGAACACGCCGGAGAGCTGGCTGACGATGCCGCAGCTCAGGTCGGCGATGGAGTCGTTCAGCCGGAACAGCCGCCGCCCGGTGCGCGCGGAATACGCCAGCTCCGCTCCGATCAGGAGGAAGAAGAAGGGGATGGAGAAGACGATAACGTCCATGCTTCAACGATACCCGAACGGCTCGAAAAGAAAAAGCGGCACGCAGAGGCGCAAAGAAACTGAGAGCACGCAGAGGGTTTCTCAGCGTCTCTCAGTTCCTCTGCGCCTCTGCGTGAAATGCTGTTCAGGGAGCAGGCGACTCGCTACGCCGTGGGCATTCATCCCACATCCGCGTCCGCCCTGCCCGAAAGCTGGAGGAGGCGCAGCACACCACCCGGAAAGCGCGCGGTGATCTCCAACTCACCGCCGAGCGCCGCAACGTACTCGCGGAGCGTGCTCAGGTACATGTCGCCGCGCCGCTCCATCTGCGAGATGTTCGCCTGGGTCGTGCCGAGGACCGCGGCGATTTCCTCCTGCGTCATCTCCATCGCACGACGCAGCTCGCCGAGCGGGGTGGCGCGTAGCATCTCGATTGCACGTTCATGAGCAACCGCCCGCGCCTCCGGGCTCATCCGCGCGCGCAGCTCGCCGTACTTCCGGGCCATCATCCCTCGCTTTCGAGCGCCCGCAGGTGTTCGTCGTACAGGTCATCCGCGATCGGCACGGTTCGCTCGTACCAGCGACGATCGCCCGTCTTGTCGCCGCCGATCAGGAGGAGCGCCACTCTGCGCGGATCGAAGGCGTACAGCACGCGGAAAGGGCGCCCGCGGTGCTGGATTCGCAACTCCCGCATGTGGCTGTGCCGAGAGCTCTCAACGCCCGAGCTGTGCGGAAAGGGGAGCCGAGGTCCGAACGCTTCGAGGAACTCGACACCGGCGTCGACCGAGTTCTGCTCGTCCTCGGTGAGCGTATCCCACCACTCGGCAAACTCGTCCGTGTACTCGACCTCGAACGGCATCGATCCCGATCCTGTCCCCTGAACGGTAATCTCCCCGGGACATAATATCAAGCTTATATCCGGGTCTCGTGGAGGATCTCAGGATGGTATTCGGCCCGCCCATTCTCCTAGTCTTTTCTTGTCCAATTTGATTGTTCTCACGCAGAGACGCAGAGAAACCGAGAGACGCTGAGAAATCCCTCTACGTCTCTCGGTTCCTCTGCGCCTCTGCGTGAATCGCTGTTTGCGGGACAGGCGATCCGCTACGTTGTCGGCATCCATCCCACCGCACGCGTACGCCCTGCCCCGCCCACCGATGACGCGTCGATCCCACGTACTCGCAGCCGCGCTCCTCGCCCTGGCCACGCCGGCCGCCGGCCAGCTCGACCCCGGCAACTACCCCGCGCTCAGGTGGCGGATGATCGGGCCCTTCCGCGGGGGGCGCACGGTGGGCGCGGCGGGGGTGCCGCAGCAGCCGGGCGTCTTCTACGTCGGCGTCAACAACGGCGGGGTGTGGAAGACGACCGACTACGGTCGCATCTGGACCCCCATCTTCGACGACCAGCCCACCGGCTCCATCGGCGACGTGGCGGTGGCGCCGTCCGACCCGAACGTCGTCTACGTCGGCAGCGGCGAGGGGCTGCAGCGGCCGGACCTGTCCACGGGCGACGGCATCTACCGCTCCGCGGACGCCGGGAAGACGTGGACGCACCTGGGGCTGCGCGATGGGCAGCAGATCGCCCGCCTGGCCGTCGATCCGCGCGACGCGAACCGCGTGTTCGCCGCCGTGCTCGGCCACCCGTACGGGCCCAACGCCGAGCGCGGCGTCTTCCGCTCAACGGACGGCGGGCGCACGTGGGAGAAGGTGCTCTATCGCGACGAGGACACCGGCGGGATGGACGTCGCCATCGACCCGCGCGACCCGCGCACCGTGTACGCCGTGCTCTGGAGTGCGCGCCAGGCGCCGTGGGAGATCGGGGGCTCGTGGACGCTCTCGCGCAACAACGGCCTCTACAAGTCCACCGACGGCGGCACCACCTGGCGCCCGCTCACCGCGGGGCTGCCCACGGCGGCGGACGGGCTGGGGCGGATCGGGATCGAGGTGTCGCGCGCGGACCCGCGGCGGATGTACGCGGTGGTGGGCGCGCGGCGCGGCGGCGGGCTCTACCGCTCGGACGACGCGGGGGAGAGCTGGAGGCTGATGAACGACGACGGGCGGCTCTGGGGGCGCGACGGCGACTTCAACGAGGTGCGTGCCGATCCGGCGAACCCGGACATCGTCTACGTCGCCAACGTCGTCACCTGGAAGAGCACGGACGGCGGGCGCACCTTCGCGGCCTTCCGCGGCGCGCCGGGGGGCGACGACTACCACCGCATCTGGATCGACCCCGCGAACCCGCGGGTGATGCTGATCGCCGCCGACCAGGGCGCCATCGTGACCGTGAACGGCGGCGAGAGCTGGAGCTCGTGGTACAACCAGCCCACCGCGCAGATCTTCCACGTCGCCACCGACAACGCCTTCCCCTACAACGTCTACGGCTCGCAGCAGGAGAGCGGCTCCATCGGCACCTCCAGCCGCGGCCCCGACGGACGCATCACCTTCCGCGAGTGGCATCCTGTCGGTGTCGAGGAATACGGCTACGTGGCCCCGGACCCGCTCAACCCCGACATCGTCTACGGCGGCAAGGTCAGCCGCTGGGACCGGCGCACGGGACAGGTGCAGGACATCACCCCGCGCGCCTTCCGTGAGGGCGGCTACCGGGTGGTGCGTACGATGCCGGTGGTGTTCTCGCCCGCCGACCCGCACGCCCTCTACTTCGCCAGCAACACGGTGTGGAAGACGACGGACGGCGGCGCGCAGTGGGTGCAGGTGTCGCCGGACCTGACGCGCGCGCAGCCGGGCGTCCCCGCCAACCTGGGCACCTTCGCCGAGCTCGACGCGGAGAAGGGGCGGCACCGCGGGGTAGTGTACGCGCTCGCCCCCTCGCCGCTGGACGCGCGGCGGATCTGGGCGGGGACGGACGATGGATTGATCCACGTCACCTCCGACGGCGGCGCGCACTGGCGCGACGTGACCCCGCCGCAGCTCGGGCCATGGACCAAGGTCTCCATCATCGAGGCCTCGCACTTCGACACGGCGACGGCGTACGCGGCGATCAACACCTTCCGGCTGGACGACCTGCGCCCCCACGTGCTGCGCACGCACGACGGGGGAAGGACGTGGCAGGAGATCGTGACGGGGATGGCGGACGGGGCGATCGTGAACGTGGTGCGCGAGGACCCGGTGCGCCGCGGGCTGCTTTACGCCGGGAGCGAGCGCGAGGTGTACGTCTCGCTGGACGACGGCGCGCACTGGCGCTCGCTGCGGCTGAACATGCCGGCCACCTCCATCCGCGACCTGGTGGTGCACGACCAGGACCTGGTGGTGGGGACGCATGGCCGCTCCTTCTGGATCCTGGACGACGTCTCCCCCCTCCGGCAGGCGGACGGGTCGGCCGACACGCGCCTCTTCCGCCCGCACGAGGCGGTGCGGGCGCGCTGGAACACCAACACCGACACCCCGCTCCCGCCCGACGAGCCCGGCGGCCAGAACCCGCCCGACGGCGCGGTGATCGACTACCGCCTCGCGAACGCCGCGCGCGCGGTGGCGCTGGAGATCGTGAACGCCGGCGGCCGCGTGCTGCGCCGCTACTCCAGCGAAGACTCGCTCCCCCCGGTGCGCACGGAGGCGAACGTCCCCTGGTGGTGGGTGCGGCCGGCGCAGGCGCTCGGCCGCGAGGCGG
The DNA here is from genome assembly GCA_045803205.1 of Longimicrobiaceae bacterium. Lineage (GTDB taxonomy): Bacteria > Gemmatimonadota > Gemmatimonadetes > Longimicrobiales > Longimicrobiaceae > Longimicrobium. Next base: position 23,035 of record JBJMPM010000407.1, on the reverse strand, counting down.
GGATGCACCGCTTCGTCTGGGACCTGCACGAGGCCGACGTGCAGGCGCCGGAGCGCAGCTACCCGATCTCCGCCGCGCCGGCCGACACGCCGAAGGAGCCGCGCGGGCCGTGGGCGCTCCCGGGCGCCTACACGGTGCGCCTGACGGTGGACGGCCGCGCCTACACGCAGCCGCTGGCGGTGCGGATGGACCCGCGGGTGAGGACTCCCGCCGCGGCGCTGGCGCTGCAGCACGCCACCGCGGTGCGGCTGGCGGAGGGGATGCGCCGCGCGGCCCAGACGCGGGGCGAGCTGCGGGGGATGCGCTCGCAACTCCAGGCGCTCAAGGGGAAGGGCGGCGCCGAGGTGCAGACCTCGGTCACCTCGCTGGACGAGCAGGTCGCCTCGCTGGAGGACGGCGTGCAGTCTCCGGCCACCCCCGGGCTGCGGCAGCTCGCCGGCGACCTGGCGGCGCTCTACGACGTGGTGGAGGGCGCCGACGCGGCCCCCACCAGCCAGGCGCTCGCCGCCGTCGACGCGCGGCTGGCGATGCTCGACGCGGCGCTCGCCCGCTGGCGCACGCTCCGCCAGCAGGAGATCGACCGCCTGAACCAGCGGCTCCGCGCCGGCGGCATCGATCCCATCTCCATCCGTGTCCAGGATGAGCCGGAGCACATCACCGAAGACGACGAAGACGAACCCTGAAAGAATCTCACGCAGAGAGACGCAGAGGCACTGAGAGGACGCAGAGGGCTCACGTGAGCCCTCTGCGTTCTCTCGGTTCCTCCGCGTCTCTGCGTGATGCCCGTAGTTGAGTTATCTGACGAACTCGCCGACGTCCTTCACCTCGACGGTGCCCAGGTTCAGCGCCCGGATCCCCGCCTCGATCTTGGAGCGGTCACCGACCACTACCACCACCGCGTTGCCCGGGCGCACGTAGCGGTCGGCCACGCGCCGCACGTCGTCGGCGCTCACGCCCATCACCCCACGTACGTAGCTGCCGAGCCACGACGGGTCGATCCCGTAGGTCACGAGGTTGGACAGGTTCCCGGCCACGTCCTGCGTGGTCTCCAGCGACTGCGGGAAGCCGAGCGCCACGTAGCGCTTCGCCTTCTCCAGCTCCTCCGCCGGGATCGGCTCGGTGCGGATGCGGTTCAGCTCCTTGAAGAACTCCACCAGCGAGCTGTCGGTCGCGGCGGTGACCACCCCCGCCTGCGCGGTGAACGGCCCCGCGCCTTGCCGCATGGAGAAGCCCGAGCGCGCGCCGTAGGTCCAGCCGTGCGTCTCGCGCAGGTTCATGTTCAGGCGGCTGGTGAAGGCGCCGCCCAGCAGCGTGTTCAGCACCTGCAGCGCGAAGTAGTCCGGCGTGCTGCGCGCCACCCCCGGGTGGCCGATGCGGATCTCGCTCTGCGCCGCGCCGGGCTTGTCCACCAGGAAGATGGTGGTGGTGCCGATCTGCGGCGCGTCGAGCGAGCCCTCCGGCGCCGGCGCGGCGCCGGTCGCCCGCCACGCCCCGAAGGCCCGCTCCACCGCCGGCTGCAGCGCCGCCGGGTCCACGTCGCCCACCAGGATCAGGGTGGCGTTCTCCGGGCGGTAGGCCGCGCGGTGGAAGGCCGCCACCCGGTCGCGGTCCAGCGTGCGCGTGGCCTCGACCGTGGCGAAGCGGCCGTAGGGGTGGCGCGCGCCGTAGACCAGCGACTGGAAGGCATTGCCGGCGATGGCCGTGGGCTCGTCCCTGGCCCGCGTCAGGTTGGTGATGCGCTCGTCGCGCACCCGCTGCAGGTCCGAGGGGTTGAAGTCCGGCCGCATCACCACGTCGGCCAGGATGCCGAGCGCCGCCGGGAAGTTCTTCTTCAGCACGTACAGGTTGGCCGTGGCGGCGTCCCAGTTGGCACCCGTCGAGAGCGACGCGCCCAGCAGGTCCAGCGCGTCGGCGATCTGCAGCGCGTTCTTCCCCGCCGCGCCCTCGTCGAGCATCGAGGCGGTGAACGAGGCCAGGCCGGGGAGGGCCGACGGGTCCTGCGTGGTGCCCGCGCCGCGCACCACCAGCGCGGCCGAGACCACCGGGAGCTCGGGCTGGCGCACGTACAGCACCTTCATCCCGTTCGCGAGCTGCCGCTGCACCGGCACCGGCGGCGTCACCGTGGGCGCGGCGCCCAGCGTGGGCGGGGTGGTGGGGAACTGCTGCGCGGCGCCGGCCGCCGGGAGCGCCAGCAGGGCGCCCAGGAGGGTCAGGGTGGGGCGGTTCATGGGCGGTCCTCCGTGGCGGCGAGCGCGGTCTTCCCCTGCGGGACGAAGCTGATCACGACGCGGTTCTTCCCCTGCAGGTACTGGCGGGCCACCCGCTGGACGTCGGCCGGCGTGAGCGCCCGGTAGCGGGCCAGGTCGCGCCCGGCAAAGCCCGGGTCGCGGGCGAAGTACTCGTAGTCGTTGAGCTGGTCGGCCTTGTTCTGCACCGTCTCCAGGTTGCTCACGAACGCCGTCTCGATGCCGTTCACCACCCGCTGCAGCTCCTCCGCGGTGGGCGGCGCGGCGGCGAGCTTGGCGATCTCCTCGTTCACCGCCGCCTCCAGCGAGTCGAGCTGGGTCTCGGGCTTGCCGCGGATGATGATCCAGAAGTCGCCGGAGAGGAGGTTGGCGTCGTTGAAGGCGCTGGTGGTCTGCGCCACCTGCCGCTCGAACACCAGCCGCTTGTACAGCCGCGAGCTCTTCCCGCCGGTGAGGATCTGCGCCAGCGCGTTCAGCGCCGCCTCGTCGGCCGAGAAGCGCGGGCCGCTGCGCCAGGTCATGACCACCTGCGGCAGCGTCACCCGGTCTTCCTTCACGATGTAGCGCGTGGCCGGGATCGGCGGCACCGGCAGCGAGGGGCGCTGCACCTGGGGGCCGGGCGGGATCCAGCCGAAGTACTGCTCCACCAGCCGCCGCACCTCGGCCGGGTTCACGTCGCCGGCCACGGTGAGCACGGCGTTGTTGGGCGTGTAGTACTGGCGGAAGAAGTTCTTCACGTCGTCCAGGCTGGCCGCCGAGAGGTCCTCCATCGACCCGATGGTGGTCCAGCTGTACGGGTGGCCGGCGGGGTAGAGGGCGGCGTACGCCGTCTCCCACATCAGCCCGTACGGCTGGTTCTCGTAGCGCTGGCGGCGCTCGTTCTTCACCACGTCGCGCTGGGTGTTGAGCTTGGCCTGGCTGAGCGAGTCGAGCAGCGTGCCCATGCGGTCGGCCTCGAGCCAGAGGGCCAGCGGCACCGCGTTGGCGGGGAGGATCTCGTAGTAGTTGGTGCGGTCGGTGTTGGTGCTGCCGTTGTTCGAGGCGCCGGCGCTCTCCAGCCAGTTGTCGAACTGGCCCTGCGCCACGTGGCCGCTCCCCATGAACATCACGTGCTCGAAGAGGTGCGCGAAGCCGGTGCGGCCCGCGCGCTCGTACCCCGAGCCCACCTTGTACCAGATGTTGACCGCGGCCACCGGGGTGGAGTGGTCTTCCGCGACGATCACCTTCAGCCCGTTCTGCAGGGTGAAGGTGGTGTGCGGGATGCTGACCTCCTGCGCCGCCAGCGGGGCGGCGAGCAGGAGCAGCGGCACGACGAGGCGTTTCATGCGAGCGGCCTTTCTTGCCTGGGTTGGATCGATTGGGGGCTAGAATCTTAGCATACGGCGGGAAAACGAGCAACGAAAGGCTTCAACGGATTCGAACTGCAATCTCTCACAGAGGTCGCAGAGGTCGCAGAGGAACCACAGTGCGTTCCTCCGGGACCTCTGTGAGAGCCATCAGGGCAACAGCCCCTGCGCGAGCATCCAGGCGCGCACGTCGCCCACGTCCACGTGGCCGTTGGCGTTCCCCTGCAGGTCCAGGAAGCGTACCTGGTCGGAGGTCAGCGTCACCGTGCCGAAGAGCTGGGCGAGCACGGCGCTCTCGGCGAGCTGCGGGCGCTCCACCTCCAGCCGCACGTCGCGCACGGCGAAGCCGCCGCCCTGCACCACGCTCACGGTGAAGCGGAAGGTGCCGGACTCGGCCGGCACGCCGCCGAGCCGCCCGTCGGTGAAGAACAACACGCCCTTCGGGAGCGTGCCGCCCACCAGGCTCCAGCTCGCGCCGACGACGCCGGGCGCGAGCGCGGCAGCGTAGCCGGCGCCCATGGTGGCGGGCGCCAGCACCGAGTCCACCGCGATGGGGAGCGTGCCGCCGGTGCTCACCTCCACCTGGTAGCCGGCCGCGGTCTGCGCGAGCACCCGCACCTGCACGCCTCCCTGCACGTCGGTGAAGGTCTCGCCCGGCACCCAGGTGGCACCGGCGTCGTTGGGGTCGCCGTTGTCGTCGGTGTCGACCACCCGGGCGGGGGTGCTCGCGTCGGACAGGTCCACGCGGTGGATCACCACCCCTTCGCCCGGGAGCCGCGACGCCCCGTCGTAGCCGGCGTAGCGGCGGGCCTCCAGGGTGTAGAAGATCGTCCCGGCGCCGCCGGCGATGGGGAGCTCGGCGATCTGGTACCCGGTGGCCCCGGGGAGCGCGTCTCGCGCCAGCTCGAAGGTGGCGCTGGCGCCCGCCGCGGCCACGTACTTCCGCGCGGCGGGGATCCAGCCGAGCATGTCCTTGTGGAACGCGATGGTGTGCGGGGGCGTCCAGGTCCCCACCGCCGCGTCCCAGCTACCGCCGCCGCTCATCACGTCCCACTTCGAGTCGTAGGTCTTGCCGTACGGACCCGAGGAGTGGGGAAGGCCGAGCGCGTGCCCCGTCTCGTGCGCGTAGGTGGCGAGGGTGGCCCAGTCCGCCATCCAGGTCGCGGGCCAGCGCCGCGACACCCCGTCCAGCGTGCGCGTCCACGAGCCGCCCCACGAGTAGTTGTCGAGGGGGGAGTTGAACTGCAGGAGGACGCCGGAGAACTGCGAGAAGTCCACGCTGGGATCGGCCGCGGCGGTGCAGTCGCGGAAGAGGGCGCCCAGGTCGGCGCTGCCCCCGGCGGGAACGTAGGCGGACACGGGGCGCGGCAGCACGAAGGGGCCCGCCACGGGCGCCGTGATCCCCACCCGGTTCTCGGAGTTCTCCCGCCAGTAGTGGTCGAGCCCCGGATAGGCGGAGCCCATCCACTGCGTGTAGGTGCTCTTCGGGCGCGGATCGGCGTCCGGGCGGTCGCTGAACCGGCAGAGGATCAGCACGTACGGCTGCGGCCCCGCCTGCACCGCCGACGACGACAGGTCGAGCCGCGGCCCGGGCGCCGGCGCGATCGTGCGCGCGCGCAGCAGGGGCAAGGAGCGCCCGCCGGACGCGGGGACCAGGTCGCCGGTGACGGTCATCCGCCGTCCATTCAGCCGCAGGAGCCCGCCCTGCGCGGCCAGCACCCCGGCGGGCGCCACGACCTCCGTTCCCTCCCCCGCCGCGTCGACGAGGTACAGCCGGACCGCGGCGAGGTCGTTGCCCACCCCGCGCGTCTGCCAGATCACGCTCATCCACCCGGTGCGCGTCTCGTCCGGCACCCGCGCGGGAACGAAGGCGGCGGCGGCGAGCGCAGCGGCCGCGAGGGCCAGCGCGGCGGCGTGGAGGCGGCGGGTGCGGCGGAGGAGGGTGCCCATCTCAGCGCTCCACGGCGAGCGCGTACCCCGCCAGCGAGGTGCGGGGCACGTTCTGCCCGTCCGCCGCCTCGCGCACGACCGCCGTGTACTGCTTCGCCTGCCGCACGTCGGGAACGGAGATGCGCAGCAGCGGCCCCGCGTCGAGCGCGCCGAACACCGCCACGGTGGTGGCGGTCCCCTCCGTCCGCGCGCGCACCACGATGCCGGGCGACGCCGGCTGCACGGCGCCCACGGCCCCGGGGCCGATGATGGCGACCACCATCGCGGCGTCGGTGCTGGGCGTGGCGAGGGTGACGGTGAGGTCGCCCGGGAGCGGCTTCGCGGGCTCGCCCGCGTCGCAGGCGGGGAGGAGCGCGGCGGCAAGGAGCAGGGCCGCGCGGGGGAAAGGCTTCATCCTGCGTTCGCTTCGCTTGTGGAGACGTGCGGACGGGCGCATCGGTACCCCGCATCTCGTTGCGCGGTCCCTACATCCACGACACCTGGCGCCGGTTTGCACCCTATCGCGGCGAGGGCGGAGCCGTCGGCGGGTTCGCCGGTGCGGGGCGCCGGGGCCTCGTGTTGAAGTTGTCCATGTCCGCCGCGATCATCCACGGCCCGCCGCGGGTCCGGCGCAACGCCAGCACGAACTTCCCTGCGTCCTCGGCTGCGTCGCCGTAGCGGTACCCGCCCACGATGTATCCCACCGAGTCGCCCGCCGCGAACCCCATCGCCCGCAGCCGGAGCGGCCCGTCGTACGGGGCGTAAGCCTGGCGGATGGCCGCGCGTCCGCGGATCGGCAGCTCCTGGTTCTGCAGCACGAACCCGTCCCCGGTGAAGAGGTTGGCCACGGCGGCCTCGTCGCCCGCGGCCCAGGCACGCTCGTAGTCGCGCAGCACCCGGTCCAGCTCGGGCGGCAGCGTGACGGTGGGAAGGGGCGGCCGCGTCTCCTGCGCGGCCGCGAGGAAGGGCGCGGCGATCGAGAGCACGGCGGCGAGGACGGCGGCGTTCGCGAGGCGCATGGTCGGATCGGTGGGAGGAAGACGGACCGGCGCGGTGACCAAATCATACGCACAGGAGCCGGAGTGTCTACCCCAAACGACCGATAGAACGGCACAGATTCGTCTCACGCGGAGACGCAGAGACACGGAGAGATGGCGGATCGGGCTCCTCCGCGACTCCGCGTCTTGTCCATTTCTGTTGTCAAATTGTGGTGATTGTGTGCAAGCCGATGCGTGATACGAGCGGGCATTTTCGTCGGGTTGCGCTAATGGACGGCAGAGGGAATCATTGCTTCTGGACAGCAGGAAGAGGAGGGCTTGACAAAACCCAATGGGATAGGTTTATTCGCATGGCGAGAGTCTGCGACGGCGACGGGTTCCAGGTGCACATCTGGCCCAACGACCACCCGCCCGCGCACGTGCACGTGTACCGCGCCGAGGGCCTCGCGATCGTGAACCTGCTCACGATGGGTATCCGGGCCGCGTACGAGCTGAAGCCCGCCGAACTGCGGCACGCCGTCGCCATCGTGGAGGCGAACCGTGACCGATTCCTGCAGAAATGGAGGGAGATCCACAATGTCTGTTGAGCACCTGACCGATGCCGAGCTGCTGGCCGCGCTGGAGCGCGGGCGCGAGGCCGACGGCGTGGAGCCGCGCGCCGTCTCCGCCCGCTACGACGCCGCCTCTCGGCGTGTCGTGGTGGAGCTCACCAACGGCTGCGCGCTGGCCTTCCCCACCGACGTGGCGCAGGGGCTGCGCGGCGCGGCACCCGCGGCCCTGGGGCAGGTGGAGGTGCTGGCCGGCGGCCGGGCGCTTCGCTGGGAGGCACTCGACGTCGACCTCGGCGTAGCCCCGCTGCTGCAGGGGATCTTCGGGACCGCAGCCTGGATGCGGGAGCTGCGCAGCGAGATGGGGCGCGCGGGCGGTCGCGCCTCCACCCCCGCCAAGGCGAGCGCCGCGCGCGAGAACGGGCGCAAGGGCGGGAGGCCGCGCAAGCACCCCGCGCCCGGCGATCCCCGCCGGGAGGCATGATACACGATTCGGAAATAAAGCTCGTGTCGTTGGAGTCCGCGAAGGCGGACTGTGTGCAGTTGTAGCGGCGACTTCAGTCGCATCGCCGCGTGATCTGCGGACGCACTCCTTTGCCGGATTCGGTATGACGATGACATGACACGACGATGACGAACGAAGCCGCGGAGAGGCGATCAGCCTCTCCGCGGCTTCGAGTCTCCGCGCCAGTTGCGGTTACGGACCCGGCGTGACGGTGCCGGAACGGATGAACTCGGCGAAGCGGCGGAGGTAGCGCGCCAGGATCTCGCGCGTGGGCTCGTCGGCAAGGCGGCCGTCCTGGAACTTCCGGGAGGCTTGGTTGACGAGGACGTCGGGGTGCGGGAAGACGCGGGAGAGGGTGGCGTGCATCACGTCGCGCAGGTGCACCTGCCCGCGCGCGGTGCCCACGATCCCCCCGCTGGCGCCGATGATCCCGACCGGCTTCCCCACCAGCACCGACTGGTGCCCCGGCCGCGACACCCAGTCGATCGCGTTCTTCAGCACGCCGGGGACGCTGTAGTTGTACTCGGGGCTCGCCAGCAGCAGGCCGTCGGCCCCGGCGACGAGACGCTTCAGCTCCTCGACCGGCGCGGGGCGGGCGCCGTCGCGGTCGAGCCCGCCGTCGTAGTGCGGCACCTCGCCGAGGCCCTCCCACGGCTCGATCGCCATCCCCTCCGGCGCCAGCTCCATCGCCGCCGCCAGCAGCGCGCGGTTGTACGAGCCGGCGCGGATGCTCCCCGCGATCCCCACGATCCGCATCTGCCGTCCCCCGCCGCTCAGGCCGCGGCGGAGGCGGGGACGGGGACGTGCGTGAGCCAGCCGTAGCTGTCGGGGAGCTCGCCGCGGGCGATGCCCAGGAAGCGCGACTGGATCTCCTCGGTGACCGGCCCGCGGCGCCCCGCGCCGACCGGGGTGCGGTCCACGCTGCGCAGCGGGGTGAGCTCGGCGGCGGTGCCGGTGAAGAAGGCCTCGTCGGCCACGTACAGCATCTCGCGCGGCAGGTTCTCCTCGCGCACCGTGTACCCCAGGTCGCGCGCGATGCGGATCACGCAGTCGCGGGTGATGCCGGCCAGGATGTTGGCGGAGATGGGGGGGGTGAAGAGCACCCCGTCGCGCACCACGAACAGGTTCTGCCCGGTCCCCTCGGCCACGTAGCCGTAGCTGTCGAGCATGATGGCCTCGGCGAAGCCGAGCTCCTTCGCCTCCATCTTGGCGAGCTGCGAGTTGAGGTAGGCGCCGCTGGCCTTCCCCAGCGAGGGGAAGGTGTCGGGCGCCGCGCGCCGCCAGCTCGACACGCAGGCGTCGACCCCGTTCTCCAGCGCCCCCTCGCCCAGGTACGTCCCCCACACCCAGGCGACGATGAAGGTCTCCACGAAGGCGTCGTCGGCCAGGATCCCCATCTGCTCGCCGGTGCGTGCCACCAGCGGCCGCAGGTAGCAGTGGCGCACGCCGTTGGCCGCCACCACCTCCAGCGCCGCCTCGCAGAGCTCCTCCACCCGGTGGCGGAAGGGGATGCGGTAGATGCGCGCCGAGTCCTCCAGGCGCCGCATGTGGTCGCGCAGCCGGAAGATGGCGGGGCCGTCGGGCGTCTCGTAGCAGCGGATCCCCTCGAACACGCTGGAGCCGTAGTGGGCCACGTGGCTCATCACGTGGATGGTCGCGTCGCGCCAGTCGATCAGCTCGCCGTCGCGCCAGACCAGCCGCGTGGGCCCGTTCATCGTGCTCATGGTGGTTCTATCCCGCTCGGAGGTCCCGGAAATCTCGTGCGTGAACGATGGCGATGTTCTAGCCGGGGTGCCCGGACGACGCAAGGCCAGGAGGCGCGTCTTCGGCACGCCCTTCAGCGCAGGCCAGGCGGGCCAAGGGTATTCGTACTCCAGCTGCCTTCGAAGACGTCGTTCAGCTCCGCGCCCCTCATGGCGCGGGTGCCCTCCACGAGCGCATGCCGGAACGCGACGATCTCCAGCGCGCGCTCGATGGTCTCCGTCTCCGTCCGCGTGCCGAGGAGCTCCATCGCGCGGTCGATCTTCGACTGGTGCAGCCGGAAGTTCTTCTTGATCGGCGCTTCCGTCCCCGCACCGCGGGTCGGACGAACCTCTCGATCGGGCATCACGTCTCCTGTGTATACGAACCGCCCATACCGGACATGCCGGATCAGGACTGGAGTGCTGACGCGGCGACGCGAGCCGGAGGGATCTCACGCAGAGAGCACGGAGGCACGGAGAGACGCCGCAGCCTTTCTCCGTCCCTCCGTGCCTCCGTGAGAGATCCGCCGTTTACCGCGCGTAGAACTCCACCACGGCCGCGTCGTCGACGATGACGGGGACGTCGCCGCGCATGGGGAGCGAGATCACCCGCCCGCCCATCTTGTCGCTGGGGTCGATGGCCAGGTAGCCGGGGAGCTTCACCTGCGGCCCGTGCTCCACCGAGGCCTTCACCTCGGGCATGCTGCGCCCGCGGTCGGACATGGAGACGCGGTGCCCGGGGCTCACCATGAAGCCGGCGCGGTCCACCCGGCGGCCGTCCACGCGCACGTGCCCGTGCGCCACGAGCTGGCGGGCGGCGGGGATGGTGGGCGCGAGCCCCAGGCGGAACACCACGTTGTCCAGCCGCCGCTCCAGCAGCGCCAGCAGGTTCTCGCCCGTCTTCCCGCCCTGGCGCTCGGCCAGCGCCATGTAGTTGCGGAGCTGGCGCTCGCTCACGCCGTAGTTCAGCCGCAGCTTCTGCTTCTCCAGCAGCTGCCGGCCGTACTCGCTCTGCTTGCGGCGCCCGCGCCCGCCGCCGCCCGTGGGGCCGTGCTGCCCCGGCGGGTACGGCTTCTTGTCCGACGTCTTGCGGGTGAGGCCGGGGAGCGGCGTCCCCAGCCGGCGGATCGACTTCAGGCGCGGCCCTCGCTTCGCCACCATCTTCCTGTCTCCCGTTCCGGTATCCGTTCGCCGCACTCTGCGGCGCGGCGGCTTCTCCTGCAAACCGTGCTCCCGCGCGCGGGCGCTTGCCCCCGCCCGCACGGCGCGGAATCTTGTGGCCGCGAGTGCGATTCCACCAGAGAGCGGGCGTTGCGGCGATGGAGATCTTCGTGACCGGGGCCACCGGCGTGCTGGGGAGGCCCGTGGTGCGCATGCTGAGGGACGAGGGGCACACGGTGCGCGGGCTGGCGCGCTCCTCCTCGAACGACGAGCTGCTGGAGCGCCTGGGCGCCGAGCCGGTGCGCGCCGACCTCTTCGACCCGCCGACGCTCGCGCGCGCCGTGGCCGGGGCCGACGCGGTGCTGCACCTGGCCACGCGCATCCCCCCGCGCAGCGAGGCCGCCCGCCGCGGCGCGTGGGACGAGAACGAGCGCATCCGCCGCGAGGGGACGCGCAACCTGGTGGACGCCGCGCTCGCCGCCGGGGTGAAGACCTTCGTCTACCCCAGCCTCGCCTTCGTCTACGAGGACGGCGGCGGCGCCTGGCTCAGCGCGGAGAGCGCGCCGGTCGACGCGGCCGGCCCGCTCTCCGCCACCCTGGTGTCCGAGGAGCAGGTGCGGCGCTTCACCGCAACGGGCGGGCGCGGGATCGTGCTGCGGATGGGGTACTTCTACGGCCCCGCGGCGGAGTCCACGCTCGACACGCTGGCGCTCGCGCGCCGCGGCGGCGCGGTGCTGGCGGGCGCGGGCGACGCCTACTATCCCACCATCTGGGTGGACGACGCGGCCACCGCCGTGGTGGAGGCGGTCCGCTCGGCGCCGGCGGGCATCTACGACGTGGTGGACGACGAACCGCTCACCCGGCGCGAGCTGGCGCGGGCGATCGCCGACGCGGCGGGGCGGCCCTTCCTGCTGCGGCCGCCGGTGTGGCTGCTGAAGCTCGTTGGCGGGCGCGAGGCGGGGTTCATGGCGCGCAGCCACCGCGTGTCGAACGCCGCCTTCAAGCGGGCGACGGGGTGGGCGCCGGAGGTGCGCAGCGCGCGGGAGGGATGGCGGCTGGTCGGCGAGGCGCTGCGCCAGCCGCAGCCGGACGCCTGACAAAAACAGGATGGTCTCAAGCAGAGGGACCAGAGGAACCAGAGAAGTGTTCTCCGGTCCCTCTGGTCCCTCTGTGTGAGATTCAGTTCCCGATCGGCGTCCAGCCCAGCATCTCGAAGGCACGGCGCGAGGCGGGCTTCGCGAAGCCGGCCGCGGGGTAGAGGTCGAAGGTGGCGTCGCCGCGCACCGGGCGCTCGGCGTGGGAGCCGTCGAACACCACGCCCGCGACCAGCAGCGCGCCACGCTCCACCAGCCGCTCCTGGTCGGGGCTGCCGTAGACGGCCACGTGGTAGCCTCCGTCCGCCAGCCAGATCCCGGCGTTCGGGAGCACCCCCTGCCGCCACTTCGGCGTGATCCTGCGCTCCTCGTAGAACGAGTCCGGGAGCAGCTCCTTTTCCTTCATGTCACACTCGATTTCGACGTGAGGCTCTGGGTACACCGCTGCCGGGAAAAAGATTTTTGCCTCACGCAGAGGCACGGAGACACGGAGAGAACCGCCCAGCCTCTCCGTGACTCTGCGTCTCTGCGTGAGACGCGTAATCACTTCCGCACTGCACCCTTCGCGGAGCCGGTGATGAGGCCGGCGATGCTGACCACCACGCGCGGGAGGGGCGGGTTGGCGGGGGCGGCCAGGTAGCGCGGACACCACTCGGCGCCGAACTTCTCCTTGTAGCGGCGCAGGCGCTGGAAGCTGGCGAAGTGCTCGCCGTGGCGGAACACCAGCGCGCCCAGCCGCCTCCACGCGGGCGTCGGCTCGCTCCCCGAGGCCTCGGGGAGCGGCGCCATCCCCAGATTGAAGGTCCGGTAGCCCCGCGCCTTCCCCCAGAGGATCAGCTCCACGAACAGGAAGTCCACCACGCCCGGCGGCGCCTCGCGCGTGTAGCGCACCAGGTCCACCGCCAGCTCCGTCCCCGGCGCGGCGGGCCACACCGTGGCGAAGGCGACCACCCTCCCCTCCACCCGCACCACCGCGTGCGGAAAGTTCGCCAGGTACGCGGGGTCGAAGCGGCCCATCGAGAACCCCTTCTCCCGCGCGCTCCGCCGCGCCAGCCACGCATCCGACACCCGCTTCAGCTCGGGGAGCAGCGCCGGCACCGCCTCGGGCGCGGCCACCTCGGCGGTCACGCCGCGGCTGCGCAGGCCGCTCCAGGCGTGGCGCAGGCGGCGGCGGGCGGCGTCTTCCAGCGAGAAGGCGTCGAGCGCGACCACCGCCTCCTCGCCGAGGGTGACCTCGGTGAGCCCCATCTCCCGGTAGACCCCCAGCGTGCCGTCGCCCACCAGGTGGAACGCCCGCCAGGCGCCGTGCCGGTCCGCCTCCTCGCGGAAGCGCCACGCCAGCTCCTCGCGCTCCCCCGGCGGGCCCACGGGGTCGCCCAGCGCCACCCAGCCGCGGCGCGTGGTGCCGTACATCACGAACGCCGTGCGCTGGGGATTGAAGAGCAGCGCCTTGTCGCCGAGCAGCGCCGCGTTCGCGTCGGCGCGCGGCTGCAGGGCGATGATGCGGCGCGCGTCCGCCAGCTCGGCGGGGGTGGGGGGCGTGGGCTCGGGGGGCCCGGGGTGCAGCAGGTGCGCCGCGGCGAACCCGGCCAGCACCACCAGCACGCCCGCGCTCGCCCGCAGGAAGCGCGGCGCGGCGGCGTCCGGCGCGAAGGTCGTCCAGAGCGAGGCGTCGTACAGGACGTGCTGCTGCTTGTAGGCGAAGAGGCCGATCCAGACCGCCCCCGTCACCACCACGCCGACCGCCGCCACCCACCCCGGCGTGAACGGCTCCTCGCGCAGCCGCGCCCTCCGGTGGAAGCGCCGCCGGCTGGGGAGCACCGCCGCCAGCGCCACGGCGAGCATCGCCGCCTCTTCCCAGTCCAGCCCCTTCAGCAGCGAGCAGGCGATCCCCGCCGCCAGCAGGAGCACGCTCGCGCGCCAGCCGGCGGCCAGGCGGAGCTGCAGACCGCGCGCGGCCAGGAGGAGCGCCACGCCCACCATGCTCCCCAGCAGGTGCGCGAGCTCGGTCACGCCGAAGGGGAGGTGGCGGTGGACCCAGGCGAGCCGGCCCGGGTCCTCGGGGGTGGCGCCGGAGAGGAGGAGCATCATCCCCGCGACGAACGAGGTCATCGCCAGCACCTGCGGGGCGACCCCGGCGAACCACTCGGCCAGCGGCCCGGGCACCCCGACCCGCGCGCTCGCGCGCCGCAGCTCGTGCGCGGCCAGGGCGACCACCGCCCCCAGCAGCGGGAGCAGGTAGTAGATGGCGCGCCACGCGAAGAGCGCCGCCAGCACGTCGGGCGTGGGGATGGTGGGGGTGAGGAAGACCAGGGCGATCGAGTCGAAGACCCCCACCCCGCCGGGTACGTGGCTGGTGTGCCCCGCGAACTGGCCCACCACGAAGATGGAGAAGAAGGCGCCGAACGAGATGGAGCCCGCCGGGAGGAGCACGTAGAGCACCGCCGCCGCCGCGATCCAGTCCAGCGCCGACGAGACCACCTGCGCCACCGCGACCGGGAGCGACGGCATCTCCAGGCGGAAGCCGCGGATGCTCGTCCGCGTGCCGAGGCCGGCGAGCACCAGGTAGGCGATGAGCAGCCCCAGCAGCAGCCCGCCGAGGGGGCGCACCCAGACGGGGTCGATCCCGAGCTGCGGCGGGAGCGGCGGCGGGTCGACCAGCAGCGCGACGCCGCCGACGGCCAGCGAGCCGAGCCAGAAGGTGGTGCTGTAGAAGGCGATGATGCGCGCGATCTCGCCGGCCGAGAGCCCCCAGCGCGAGTACATCCGGTAGCGCAGCGGCGCGCCGGTGAGCAGCGGGAAGCCGAGCGCCATGCTCACCCCGTAGCCCACCAGCGACGCCGTGGCGATGCGCCCGTACGACAGCTTCCGCCGCACGTAGTGCACGCCGAGCGCGTCGTAGAGGGTGAGCACGGCGTAGCTGATGGCCGTGAGCGCCACCGCCACCCAGAGGCGGCCGTGCGGCAGCTCGCGGATAACGCGGACCAGGTCGGCGTAGTGGTAGTTGCGCAGCTCGCGGTGCAGCAGCCAGAGCGCGAACGCGAAGAGCGCCACGCCCAGCAGCGGCGTGACTCGGTGTACCCAGCGAAGGTCCAGCCCTTTGTGTTCCGACACAGGCGTGCGTGTGGGGATTCGGTGGAGCTCAGCCGGGCGATCGAAAGATCCGCGCCGCGTCGGCTGAGATGGTATCACGCAGAGGCGCAGAGACACAGAGAGGCGTGACCGTTCTCTCCGTGGCTCCGCGTCTCTGCGTGAGACGGTCTTTGTCGAATGTACGCGCACGCGCCGTGCATTGCGCGGCCGGCGGAGAGGCGGCAACCGGCACGGGAGGATGGATGGGGATGCGGACGGGCGGCGCGGCGGACGAGGTGCTGGAGGCGTACGAGGGGTGGAGGGAGACCTTCGGCGCGGTGACGCGGCGCGCCCGCGGCCGCTTCCTGGCGCGCGAGTGGCGCGAGGCGCAAAACGATGCGCAGGAGCGGCTCGACCTCTATCCCCGGGCGGTCGACGCGGTGGTCGCGCGACTGCGCGAAATGGAGGTGGACGGGCCGGCCACGCGCGACCGCTACGCCGCCCTGGTCGCCGGGCGGGCGGACGCGGAGATCGCGGAGACCTTCTACAACTCGGTGATGCGCCGCGTGCTGGAGGTCGTGGGCGTCGACCCGGCGGCCGAGTTCACCGCCGCGGCCGACGGGCTCCCGCACGGCGGCGACGATCCGCCGCTGCACCACGCGGTCGACGGCGCGCTCGACCGCCGCCTCTTCGCCGCGCTCTTCCGCCGCACGGAGCTGGCGGACGCCTTCGCGGAGCTCGACGGCGACGCGGAGGCATGCGCCCGCGCGGCCGTGGCGCAGCTCGGCGCCGACGCGGCGCGGGTGCGGGGGGCCGACGCGCTCCCCTTCCTCTTCTACCGCAACAAGGGCGCGTACCTGGTCGCGCGGCTCCGGCTGGACGGGGGCGAGACGCGGCCGCTGGTCATCCCCCTGCTGAACGGAGACCGCGGCGTGCGCCCCGACGCGGTGCTCACCACGCCCGACGAGGTGCACGTGGTGTTCAGCTTCGCCCGCTCGTACTTCCACGCCGACACCGGGCGGCCGACGGCGGCGACCGCGTTCCTGCGCACGCTGATGCCCGCCAAGCCGCTCCACGAGCTGTACACCTCCCTCGGCCACGACAAGCACGGGAAGACGGAGCTCTACCGCGAGCTGGTGCGCCACCTCGCCACCGGCGGCGCGCGCTTCGCGCCGGCCGAGGGGACGAAGGGGCTGGTGATGGTCGTGTTCACCCTCCCCGAGTACAGCGTGGTGTTCAAGGTCATCCGCGACGAGTTCGGCCCGTCGAAGGCGGTCACGCGCCGCTCGGTGCGGGAGAAGTACCGGCTGGTGTTCCGCAGGGACCGCGTGGGGCGGCTGGTGGACGCGCAGGAGTTCGAGGACCTGACCGTTCCGCGCGACCGCTTCGACGCGGCGCTGCTCGAGGAGCTGAAGCGCGACGCCGCCTCGGCCGTGGCCGACGACGGGCGGAGGGTGGTGGTGCGGCACCTCTACACCGAGCGGCGCCTGCGCCCGCTGGACCTGTACCTGCGCGAGTGCGGCCCCGAGGCGGCGGAGGCGGCGATCGTCGAGTACGGCAACGCCATCAAGGACCTGGCGTGCGCCAACATCTTCCCCGGCGACCTGCTGCTGAAGAACTTCGGCGTGTCGCGGCACGGCCGCGTGATCTTCTACGACTACGACGAGCTGTCGCTGCTCACCGACGTGCGCTTCCGCACGCTGCCGACGGCGCGCTACGAGGAGGACGAGATGTCGGCCGAGCCCTGGTTCTCGGTGAACGAGGGCGACGTCTTCCCGGAGGAGTTCCTCCCCTTCCTGGTTCCCGCGGGGCCGCTGCGCGACGCCTTTCTCGACGTGCACGGCGACCTGCTCGGCGTCCGTTTCTGGCGCGACATGCAGGAGCGCCAGAAGGCCGGCGAGGTCCCCGACTTCTTCCCCTATCCGCAGAGCCGCCGGCTGAGACCAGGCTGAGCCGCGACGTCGGGGTGAGATCGTCTCATACCGCTTTCCAGGATTCGCTATGCATAAGGACGTCATCCTGAGAGGGTGTTGCTGAACCCGTTGTTCGGACACCCCTGGGTGTCATCCTGAGGCCCGGCCAGATGGAATCTGCGTTCACTCCGATGGCGGCAGGGCCGTGAGGATCTGATTGCGGCTACGCCGGAGCCGGCTGCGGAAGCTCGCGCGGAAGCCACGGCCTCACGTTCACTCGTCGATGCCACGCAGGAAAAAGCCAGGCATCGACGGCCGCCGGCGTGGACGCGTCGATCGTGCGGGCTTCCGCGGCGGGCTCCTGTGCTTTCCTCGGCCAGATCCTCACGGCCCTGCCGTCTGCAGCGCCGACGCCAGGACCCGTGTGGCCGGGCCTCAGGATGACACTTTGGGTGCCGCGGAATGTGCGCGTTCAGCAACACCCTCTGAGGACGGCCACGCAGAGCTTGCGGCGTGCGCAACAGCCGGCAGTCCGAAGGATCTGTAACCGCGGACGCGACAGACCGGCCGTGTCGCTGCCGAAGTTATAGATCCTTCGGTCGCCGCCAGGCTTTCTGGACGATGCGAATTCCGGGCGGCGGCTCCCTCAGGATGACGTCTTTCTTTGTACAACCAATCGCGAAAGACGGTATCACGCTGAAACGCGGAGACACGGAGAGATGGGTCAGCGTGCGGCCAGCGCCGCCTCGATCTCGCGGACGGTGGCGCGGGCGCTGCGGCCGACGCCGATCAGCGTGGCGGAGGCGAAGCCGGTCCAGTCGCCGTACCCCACCAGCCAGAGCATCGGCTCGGCCGCCGAGCGCGTCCCCTCCACCCGGATGCGTCCGCCGGGCCCCGCGACCCCGAGCGGGCGCAGGTGTTCCAGCGCGGGGCGGAAGCCGGTGCACCAGATCACCGCGTCGATGCGCTCCTCGCGGCCGTCGGGCCAGACCACGCCGGTCGGGGTGAAGCGAGCGAACGGCGGGACGCCGGCCAGCACGCCCCGCCCGCGCGCCTCGAGCACCGGCGGCACCATCACCACGTCGCCCAGCGTGGCGGGCGGGATCTGCTCGCTTCCCGCCTGCCGCGCGCGGTACCTCGCCGTCTCCTCCTCGAAGAGGTACCGCCCGTCCACGTGGTCGGGGAGGAAGGTGGGCGGCGTGAGCGTCACCCAGGACGCGTCCGCCACCTGCGAGACCTCCGCCAGCACCTGCGCGCCCGAGTTGCCGCCGCCGACCACCAGCACCCGCTTCCCGGCGAATTCGTCGGGCGACCGGTAGTGCGACGAGTGGAGCTGCACGCCGCGGAACTCCTCGCGGCCAGGATAGTCCGGCAGGTACGGCGCGGCCCAGGTGCCGGTGGCGCTCACCACCGCCCGCGCGCGCCACGCGCCGGCGTCGCTCTCCACCCGGAACCCGCCGCCCTCGCGCCGCACGGCGGAGACGCGCACCGGGCGCCGCACCGCGAGGGCGTAGCGCTCCTCGTACCAGGCCAGGTAGTCGATCGCGTCGTCGCGCGTCGGATACGCGTCGCCGCCGGGCATCATCCAGCCGGGGAGGGAGCTGTAGCGCGCAGGAGAGAAGAGCCGGAGCGAGCGCCAGGCGTGCGGCCACGCCCCGCCGGGCCCGTCCTGCGCGTCGAGGATCGCCCAGCGCAGCGAGGTGCGGCGCAGGTAGTATCCCACCGCCAGCCCCGCCTGCCCTCCCCCGATCACCACCACGTCGAGATCGCGCGACTCGTCTCTCAATCACCCTCCTCGATCATCCCTACCTCGAGCCTCGAGCCCCGTCGTCGACGACGCCACGAAGCTGTACGCCCGCCGGCGAACGCGCTACGTCGGGACAGCGGCGGTTGAGGGGACTGGTCCCCGGCATTCCGCGGGTGGCCTCGCGCACGGGCGGGCTCGCGCGTCAGCGGCGGCCGTCGGGATCAGCGCGGCGTGGCGAGCCGGCCGGCGGCGAAGAATCTCGCGCCCTGCGGCAGGCCAGCGCATCTTCCAGGGTACACCGGCGCCACCTCGGCGGCGGGCCACCGTCACCGGCTTCAGGAGGTCGGCCATGCCACCAGGCCTTCAGCCCATCCGGCTATCGCCCTGGCAGCGCTTCGCGGCGGTATGGGTGCCCGCGCTGCTGGTGCTGGCGTTCGGCGGCGCCAACTTCTGGGGCACCCAGCGCGAACGCCGCTCGCGCAAGGCCGTGGAGGAGAGCCACCGCACCATCGAAGGGCTGCAGCAGGTGCTGGCCACCACGGTCAATGCCGAGACCGGCCAGCGCGGCTACCTGCTCACCGGCAACGAGGCGTACCTGGAGCCTTTCCGCCGCGCGAAGCAGGACGTGGAGCGCGAGCTGGGCGAGCTGCGCCGGCTGACCGCCGACGACGGCCCGACGGCGGCCGCACGGGTGGACAGCCTCAACTTCCGCATCGGCCGCAAGTTCGACGAGCTGAGCGAGACCATTGCCCTGCGGCAGGGAGGCGACGAGCGGGGCGCGCGGCTGGTGGTCGCTTCCGGCCGCGGGAAGGCGACGATGGACGAGGCGCGCCGGCTGGCGGCGGCGCTGCGCGCCGGCGAGGAGGCCGAGCTGCGCGCCCGCGACCGGACCGAGACGCGCAACACCTGGACGCTCATGGGGCTGATCGTGGCGGGCGCCGCCGCGTCGGCGGCGGTGTCGCTCCTGCTGAACCGGGTGCTGCAGCGCTACGGGGCCTCGCAGGAGGCGTTCGCGGACGAGCTGGAGGCGGCGAACCACCAGCTCGAGGAGCAGCAGGCCGAGCTGCTGCAGCAGTACGAGCAGCTCCAGGAGCTCACGGGCGAGCTCGAGGCGCAGTCGTCGCAGCTCCAGGAGCAGGCGGCCGAGCTCACCGCGCAGAACGACGCGCTGCAGGGGCTCACCGCCGAGCTGGAGACCCGCACGGAGGCGGCGGAAGAGGCGAATCGCTCCAAGGCGCGGTTCCTGGCGGCCATGTCGCACGACCTGCGCACGCCGCTGAACGCCATCTCGGGATATGCCGACCTGATCGAGATGGGGATCCGCGGACCCGTGACCGAGGCGCAGATGGCCGACCTGCAGCGCATCCGCAACAGCAGCCGCCACCTGCTGTCGCTGATCAACGGGATCCTGAGCTTCGCGCGCATCGAGGCGGGGAGGGTGGAGGTGACGCCCGAGCCGGTGCAGATCGGTGCGCTGATCCGCGGGATCGAGTCGTCGTTCCTCCCGCAGGCGCGGGAGAAGCGGCTGCGCTACGCGTGCGACCCCGGAGCCGAGGGCCTCTGGGTGTCGGCCGACCCCGAGAAGGCCGAGCAGGTGCTGCTGAACCTGGTGGGCAACGCCATCAAGTTCACCCCCGAAGGCGGCGAGATCTCGGTGCGCTGCGTAGACGACGGCGAGCGCGTGGCCGTGCACGTGCGCGACACCGGCCGCGGGATCCCCCCCGACGAGCTCCCCACCATCTTCGAGCCGTTCGTGCAGGTGGACCGCGACGGGGTGTCGGAGCGCCAGCGCGGCGTGGGGCTGGGGCTGGCGATCAGCCGCGAGCTGACCACCGCCATGGGCGGCGACCTGTCGGTGCAGAGCGAGCCGGGCAAGGGCTCCGTCTTCACCCTCCGCCTCCGGCGCGTTCCAGCGCCTTCCGCCCCGGCGTCCGGCGCAGCCGCCGGAGCGGGCGAGCCCGAACCGGTCTGACCCGGCGACCCCGGCCAGCGAAGGCGTGGTGTTCCGACCGAAGGGCAACACGTTCGGCGGCGACGGTGGATGACCTCCTCTGCCGGCTGCTGATCACCGTTGGCAATGGTGAGTGGATGACGGAAGATCGGGTGAAGCCGCTGGACGGGGTGCGCGTCGTCACGCTCGCGGTGAACGTGCCAGGGCCCATCGCGTGCGCGCGGCTGCTCGCGCTGGGGGCGGAGGTGGTGAAGGTGGAGCCGCCGGCGGGCGATCCGCTCGCACACTACAGCCGCGCCTGGTACGACGAGCTGGCGCGGGGGCAGCGGGTCGAAACGCTGGACCTGAAGACGGACGAGGGGCGGGCGGCGCTCGACGGGCTGCTGGCGGACGCGGAGCTGCTGGTCACCGCGAACCGGCCGGGGGCGCTGGGGCGGCTGGGGCTCGGATGGGAGGCGCTGCACGCGCGGCATCCGCGGCTCTGCCAGGTCGCCATCGTGGGCCACGCGCCGCCGGGCGAGGAGAAGGCGGGACACGACCTCACCTACGGCGCCGGCGCGGGGCTCGTCTCGCCGCCGCATCCGCCGCGCTCGCTCTTCGTCGACCTCGCCTCCGGCGAGCGGGCGGTGAGCGAGGCGCTGGCGCTGCTGATGGCGGCGGCGCGCGACGGCGTGGGGCGCTACGCCTCCGTCGCCCTCGGCACCCTGGCGGAGGAGCTCGCGGCGCCGCTGCGCCACGGGCTCACCACGCCGGACGGGCTGCTGGGCGGTGGCGCGGCGGTCTACGGCCTCTATCGCGCGAAGGAGGGATGGGTCGCGCTCGCGGCGCTGGAGCCCGGGTTCGTGCGGCGGGTCGAGCGGGAGATGGGGGTGGACCCGCACGACCGCGCGGCGCTGGAGGCCGCCTTCCTCGCGCGCACGGCGGAGGAGTGGGAGGCTTGGGCGCTGGCGCGCGACATCCCCATCGCGGCGGTGCGCGGGGTCAGCGGGGCTCGGTGAGGAATTCGGCACCAAAACCCGCAAGAGTGTGGGGGAAATTCAGCCTGGTCTCTCACAGAGGTCACAGAGGTCACGGAGGAACAGCGCCGTTCCCCTGTGACCTCTGTGACCTCTGTGAGAGAATTCTTTTGCCGGATCTGGTATAACGATAACGGGGAATCACGCGTGCGTACGCGCACGGCGGGCGCGTGGGAGGCGCGTGGGCGTGCGCGGCGTCAGCGGGGCTCGGTGAGCGAGGCGAGGAGGCGCTGCACGAAGCCGTCGATCTGGTCGTTCTGGATCCAGCGCACCACCGCCACCAGGTCGTGCTCGGGGTCGACGTAGATGGCGTTGGTGCCGTTCCCCAGGTGCACGAAGGCGCTCGCCGGCGCGCTGGGGAGCATCTTCCGGTCGGTGTTCAGGAACCAGTTCATGAAGCCGTAGCCGGTGTTCGCCGGCGTGGGCGTGAGCGCGCGCGTCACCCACTCGTCCGACAGGATCTGCCGGTCGTCCCACCGCCCGCGGCGGAGCGTGAGCACGCCGAAGCGCGCCATGTCGCGCGCGCTGATGAACATCCCCCCGCCCCAGTGCCCGCCGCCGCTCACCGACTGCACCGCCTCGCCGTCCATCTCCACCCAGCTCGTCTCGTAGCCGATCCAGCGCCAGGTGTTCGACGCGCCGATCGGGTCCATCACCTCCTCCCGCAGCACCCGCGGCAGCGGCCGCCGCCACACCTGCAGCGCCGCCAGCGCCAGCGCGTTCACCCGCACGTCGTTGTACTCGTAGGCGGTGCCGGGGTCGCGGCGCGGGCGCGTGGCCCAGGTCGAGGGCTCGCCGGTGGGGCGGTCGGCCCACTCGGGCTTTCCCCAGAGCGTGCCCTCCCAGTCGCTCACCTGGCGCAGCATGTGGTCCCAGGTGAGGCGGCGGTTGTGCGGCGTCTCGAAGGGCTCCAGCACGCCGGCGCGCGCGAGCCGCTCCGCCGCCGGGCGCGCGGCGGCGCCGGGATCGAGCGGGACGACGGGGGACATGTACGCGGCCACGGGGTCGTCCAGGCTGCGGATCATCCGCCGGTCGTACGCCAGGCCGACCACGGTGGAGAGGAAGCTCTTGGTGACGCTGAAGGTCATGTCCACGCGCCGCGGCTCGCCCCACTCGGCCACGACGTAGCCGCGCCGCACCACGATCCCCGTCGGCTCGCCGCGCGGCTTGAAGGGGCCCACGGGGTCGCCGAGCGGCTCGCGCCCGAAGGTCTGGAAGTGCGCCTGCAGCAGGTCGCGCGGCGCCCTGGACTCGTGCGCGCGGTGGAAGGCCACCGCCTCCTGCAGCCGCGCGGAGTCCACGCCCACGCGCGCGGGCGAGCGGCGCTCCCACGCCTCGCCGGGCGCGGGGACGTACGCGCCGCGCTGCGCGGCCGCCGGCGCGGCGAGGACGCCGAGCAGCGCGATGGACGGGATCATCCGTCGATGGAGGCTCTTCCGCATTCGTCGAATCCGGTTGACGGCAATCTCATACCAATTTGCCGAGGACAGTTCTGAATTCCAGTCTCCTGACTGAAGGGTCTCACACGGAGTCAACGGAGTCAGCGGAGTCGTTCTCCGTTAACTCCGTTGACTCCGTGTGAGCCCATTCTGTTGGCCGGATGCCCCAACCAATCCACGGAAACGGTATGACTGACAGGGACCAGGGCGGTCATGGACTGCGTCGACGTCGACGGTGGGCGGTCGTGTACCTCACCCTCGCGGCGTCTCTGCCGGCGTCGGCCGCTTTCGCGCAGCAGGTGATCTGGCGCGGACGCTCCGCGGGGTA